>NZ_JBFAXK010000007.1:0-310564 GCF_040680715.1 Nocardia sp. NPDC051981
ATCCGCGACATCAACGAATCCAACTCGGCCACAACACGATCCAACACCACACAACACATCTACCAGCACCTACTCACACAGGTGTCGTTGCAGTATTAAGCGATTTCGGTGAGAAGTCACGACACGCCCAATTTGATCCACTAATTGGCGAGTTGCCCCGAGGCAGGTACGCCGGATCTCGTGCTGAAGTAGCGTGAGCCTCGAAACGTGCAGGTCCAAAGGGGAAACAGTGGACGTGACGAGTGCGGGTGGAAAACGGGCCGGGATCATCGGGGCCGGTATCGCGGGGCTGGTCGCCGCGAAAGTGCTGCGGGACGACGGATTCGAGGTCGTCATCTTCGAAAAGGAGGGCGCAGCGGGCGGGGTGTGGATCGAGGCACGGACCTATCCGGGCCTGCGCACCAACAACTCCCGCGATACCTACGCCTACTCCGATCACCCGTATCCGGAGTCGGCCGAGGTGTTTCCGACGGCCGCGCAGGTGCGGGACTACCTGGCGTCCTATGTGGAGCGCTTCGGGTTGTCGCCGCTGCTGCGGCTGTCGACCGAGGTGATCCGGGTGTCCGAGGTGGACGCGGGCTTCGAGCTGAAGATCTGCGGCCCGGACGGGGTCGAGGAGCTGCGGTTCGACTTCGTGGTGGTGTGCGCGGGCGTGTTCTCCACCCCGCAGCTCCCGGTCATCGAGGGCGAGGACGAGTTCGCGGGCCTGCGGCTACATTCCAGCCGGGCCACCGATCCGAGGCTGTACGCCGGCCGGCGGGTGGTGGTGGTCGGGGCCGGGAAGTCGGCGCTGGACTGCGCGGCCTGGGCGGGGGAGCACGCGCGGCAGTGCACGCTGGTGTTCCGCCGGGCTCATCCGATGCTGCCGCGGTTTCTGCCGGGCGGGGTGCCCTCGGACCGGATCATCCTGAACCGCAGCACCGAAGCGTTCTTCCGGTATCACCGGCAGACCCTGATCGAGCGGTTCCTGCACGGGCGGGGCAGGAAGTTCACCGAACGCTACTGGCGCGTGGTCTCGGCCTCGATGCGGTTGCTGCTGCGGTCGCCGAAGGTGATGGTGCCGGACGCGCCGCTGCCGGCGGGGATCGAGAATCTGGGTGTCAGCGACGAGTTCTTCCGGATGGCCCGGCGCGGGCGAATCGCCTTGCGGCGCGACACCATCGCGGCCTTCCCCGGCGGCACCGCGGTCCAACTGGCCGGGGGTGATCGGCTCGACGCCGATGTCGTCGTCTTCGCCACCGGCTGGCGGCAGGAGCTGGAATTCCTGGCGCCCGAGCTGGCCAAGACCGTCCGGGTCGAGGGCCGGTTCCAGCTCTACCGGCACATTCTGCCGCCGACGCTGCCGCGGCTCGGCTTCATCGGATACGGCTCCTCCGCCGCCTGCCAGCTCACCGCCGAGGTGTCCGCGCACTGGCTGTCCCAGCATTTCCTGGGTGAGCTCGCGCTGCCGGGCGTCGACAACATGCACAGGGAGATAGCGCGTGTCGGGACGTGGCTGGGCGAGGTCATGCCGGAACGGCCCGAGGGTTACTACCTCGGCCCGTATCTGACGCACCACATCGACGAGCTGATGGGCGACATGGGTCTGCCCACCCGGCGCACCGACAACTTCGTCACCGAGTACTTCGACACCCTGCTACCCGGCCGGTACGCCGATCTCACCGAGGAACGCCTGCGGGCCCGGAAGTCCGGGTCGCGCCGTCGCCGGTACGTGAGCGCCGGCGGTTCCCTCGGCGGAGTCGCGGCGCTCACCATGGCCTATGCCTGTTACCGGAGGATCCGGGACCGGTGGGCGTAGCAGGGCCGGTTCACAGCCCGGAGTTCTCTCAGCGCAGGGTCCGCACCCAGCGCCGGGTGTCGGCCGGGTCGATGACGTCGTCGAGTTCGAGAACCGTTGCGGCGGTGAGGGCCTTGCCGCTGTCGTAGGCCGCCTGGACCAGTGCGTCGAAGGCGGCCTGCCGCTGCGCCGGATCCTCGATGGCGGCCAGCTCCTTGGCGAAGCCCAGGCGGACCGCGCCCTCCAGGCCCATGCCGCCGATCTCGCCGGTGGGCCAGGCGATCACGAAGCGGGGTGCGCGGAAGGAGCCCGCCGCCATGGCCTGTGCGCCCAGGCCGTAGCCCTTGCGCAGGATGACGGTGCCGAAGGGCACGCCGAGGGCGGCGGCGTCGATGAACAGGCGGCTGAACTTGGTGACGGTGGCGTGCTCCTCGGCCTCGGGGCCGACCATGAAACCCGGTGTGTCGCAGAGGGACACGATGGGCAGGCCGTGTGCGCCGCAGAGCTGCAGGAAGGCGGACAGTTTGTCGGCCGCCGGTGCGTCGATGGCGCCGCCCAGGTGGTGGCAGTCGTTGGCGATGAGGCCGAAGGGGCGGCCCTCGACCCGGACCAGGGCGGTGACGATGCCGACGCCCCAGTCCCGGCGCAGTTCCAGCACCGACCCGACATCCACGATGGCGTCGATGGCGGCGCGAATGTCGAAGGCGCGCAGCCGGTTCTCGGGCACCACGTGCCGGGCCAGACGGGGGTCGGGTGCTTCCCACTCCGCGTCCGCCCCTTGGAAGTACGACAGGTAGCGACGGGCGAGATCGACCGCCTCGGCTTCGTCGGCGGCGACGATGTGGACCACGCCATTGCGGCGCTGCACCTCGATCGGGCCGATGTCCTCGGGCGCGTACACGCCCAGTCCGCCGCCCTCGATCATGGCGGGGCCGCCCATGCCGATATTGGCGTCGGGGGTGGCGATCACGACATCGCACATGCCCAGCAGGGCGGCATTGCCGGCGAAGCAGCGGCCGGAGGCGATGCCGATGAGCGGTACGGTGCCCGACAGCGCGCCCATGGCGCGGAAGGTGGTGACGTCCAGGCCGGAGATGCCGCCGTGGTCGGTGTCGCCGGGCCGGCCGCCGCCGCCCTCGGTGAAGAAGACCACCGGAAGCCGTTGCTCGCGAGCCAGTTCCAGCATGCGGTCGGTCTTGGCGTGATTGCGCATGCCCTGGGTGCCGGCGAGCACCGTGTAGTCGTAGGACATGACCAGCGCGCGGGTGCGGTCCGGGCCGAAGCGGCCGGCATTGATGGTCGCCACGCCCGCGATCAGGCCGTCGGCGGGGGTGCCGGCGATCAGGTCCTCGAGGCTGCGGCGGCTGCGCTGGGCGGCGACCGCCAGCGCGCCGTATTCGACGAAGCTGCCGGGATCGACCAGGTCGGTGATGTTCTCGCGGGCGGTGCGGCGGCCGAGCCGATGCCGCTTGGCGACCGCGGTCTCGCGCCGGGCGTCGAGGGTGATGTCGTGGCGGTCCAGCACCTCGGCGAGGTCGGCGCGCACCGAATCCAGGTCCACCACGGTCGATTCCGCGGCCGGGCCGTCGTGATCGGCGGCCACCCAGGTGACCAGGATGGCGTGCGGGTCGACCACGTCACCCGATGCGACCGCGTGCCGCAGCACCCGCAGCGGTTCGGTCGCGCGCAGCACGTGCTGCATCTTCATGGCCTCCAGGACCGCGACCTCGGCGCCGGCGGCGAGAACCGTTCCGGGCTCGGAGAGTGAGACGACCGTCGCGCCCATCGGGGAGCGCAGGGCCTGTTCGCCTTCGTCCAGATCGAGTTCGGCGGCAGCGGCCGGTCGCACCGGCTGCGGCGCGGTCGGATCCTCGAAACCCTCTGCCCGGGAGCGCAGGTCGTCGAGGCGCTGCTCGAACCAGGCCGTGGTCACCGGGCCCGCGTCGCCGAGTTCGGCCAGCACGGCGCGCAGCAGGTGCAGGTTGGTGTCGACGCCGCCGATCACGGTCTCGGCCAGCGCGTCCGAACACCGTCGCAGCGCGGCGCGGTACGACGGCGCGCACGCGATGATCTTGGCGAGCAGCGAATCGAACTGCACCCCTTGCCGCATCCCCACCTGGGCGGCGGTGTCGACCCGCACGCCCGTGCCGGTCGGGGCGTCGAAGCGGTTGATCACGCCGGTGCTGGGCAGCACCGTGCCGTCGGCCGCGAGCAGTTCGGCGTTGACCCGCGCCTGCACGGCGTAGCCGCGGGTCTCGTTCTTGGGCAGGTCGAGTTCGGCCAGCGTGCGGCCCTGTGCCAGGTCCAGTTGCAGCGCGACCAGATCCACGCCGGTCACCGCCTCGGTCACGGTGTGCTCGACCTGCAGGCGCGGATTCACCTCCAGGAACCAGACATTCGTGCCGTCGACCAGGAACTCCACGGTGATGACGCCCCGGCAGCCCACCGCCTCGGCGATCAGCACCGCCTCCCGGTGCACCCGATCCCGCACGGCCGCGGGCAGTTCCGGTGCGGGCGCGATCTCGATGAGCTTCTGCCGTCGCCGCTGCACGCTGCAATCGCGGTCGCCCAGCGCCACCGCGCCGAGCCCGTCGGCCACCACCTGCACCTCGATGTGCCGCGCCCGGTCGACCAGGGCTTCGGCATAGACGCTGTCGTCGCCGAATCCGGCGAGGGCCTCGGCCCGGCAGCGTTCGACGGCCTCCGCCAGCAGCGCCGTCTCGGTCACGGGCCGCATGCCGCGGCCGCCGCCGCCCGCCGCGGCCTTCACCATGATGCCGCCGGGATGTTCGGCGAGCAGCGCGGCGATCTCGTCCGTTCCGGCTCCGGCCCGGGTCGCGGGCAGCACGGCCGCCCCGGCCCGTGCGGCCGCGTCGCGCGCCGCGACCTTGTCCCCGAAGGTCCGCAGCGTGTCCGGTGCGGGCCCGACGAAGGTCAGCCCCGCGGTCGCGCAGGCCGCCGCGAATTCCGCACTCTCGCTGAGGAATCCGTACCCCGGGTGCACGAGCGCGGCGCCCGGTCCGCGGGCGGCCGCGGCCTGCACCACGGATTCGACATCGAGGTATCCCGCCGCACCGCTGCCCGGCAAGACGAGCGCCCGGTCGGCCAGCCGGACCGCCAGACTTCCGCCGTCCTCGGCGGTGTGCAGCACCTCCGTCACATACCCGAGCTCCCGGGCCGTCCGCACCACCCGGACCGCGACCTCACCACGATTCGCCACCACAACTCGCACGCCGCCAGGCTCCACAACTCGCACGCCGCCAGGCTATGGCACGAATCACCCGGAACGGTCAGAACTTCGTGACGTAGCAGTCGTAGTTGCGTTGCTCGACGATCAATCCGTCCCGGATGGTGAGAAAGGTGGCGATCTCCGCCGCATCTCCGAACCCGCGGCGAGCGCGCCGACCGGCACGGCCAGCACCCCGATCCAGGTGACCTCCAGGGCCACCTGATCGCCGGTGGCGGCGGCGTGGTGAAACTCGAACCGCTGCCGGCGAATCACCTGCCCCCGCGTTCGGCCGCGGCCAGGATCTTGGCCAGATTCCGGGTCGCACCCTGCGGGACCAGCGCGTTCGGCAGCTCCTGCTGCACGACGTCCGGGTGGAAGTAGGCGGCCAGGACCGCTCCGGCGGCGCCGGCCGCGACGGCTCGGTGATAACGGACGGCCAGCTCGATATTCGGATGGTCCGGCATATCACTCACCGGGCCAGTCGAACACGGCGGTGAGTGTGGCGGGCGCTATGTTCGGGGCATGCATTGGGATCAGATGACGGCCACGCCGGGTGCGCTGCGGACGGCCGCGGCGCGGCTGCGGCGCGGAGTGGGGCAGCTGGAAATCCTGGCGGCCATCATCGAGGCGGCGGACGGGCCGTGGCTGGGGGCCATGGATTCCGATGGGCGGGGGACCGCCGAGCTGCGCATGCACCTGGCGGGGAAGTACCGGTTCACGGCGGTGGTGACCAGTGCCGGGAAACTGTCCCTGGCGGAACTGAATTCGCCCGGCCGCGGGAAGCGGGCGGAGCTGGTGCTGTCCACCAAGGCCGCCCAGCGCAAGGGCTGGGACGCGCACAAGGACATGCCCAAGCCGCAGGAGTGGGTGGACTACGTGGTCGGGTGGGTTCGGGCCGCCAGCGCCGCCGTCGGCCGGCGGGATGTGGTGGAGTGGTTGCTCAGGGGCGCCGACCAGCGGCTGGCCGCCATGAACGACAGTGTCGAGGCCATGCGGGCCGCCCTCGCCGAACGCGAGCAGATGCGGGACGAGCTCGCGGCCGAGGTCGCGGAGCTGCGGGCCGAACTCGAGGCGGAATCAGCCCTCGCCGACAAGCGCGTCGTCGTCGGCGACGTAGCGCCAGACGGGGAGGAGGGCGTGGTCGTCGAGGGGGTCGCCGGCGAGATGGGTGGTGGCGCGGAGGCGGGCGGTGACGTCGCCGGCGTCGAGGCCGGAGCCGATGAGGACCAGGTTGCTGACCCGGGGTTCGTGGCGGGTCCAGGCGGTGGGCTCGATGGTGATGTGGCGGCCGACCATGTGCAGCACGAACTTTCGCGGGTCGTCGGGGACGGCGAAGGCCAGCACGCCCTTGGCGCGGAACAGGCCGGCGGGCGGATCCTCCAGTAGCGCAATGAGTTCGCGCGGGTTCAGGTCGGTGTCGGAGGTGAAGGAGACGCTGTCGTAGGTGTCGTGCAGGTGCCGGTGGTCGCGGCAGTCCTCGCCGTGCTCGTGGCAGTGGTCGCCGTGCTGGTGGTCTCCGTGCCCGTCATCGGTGTGGTCGTCGAGCAGTAGCTCGTCGAAGCTGAGCTGTTCACCGACGCGCGGCCGGTTCGGTTCGCGGGTGGGGACGTCGAACAGCAGGCCCGGGTCGACGCGCCCGTGGCTGGTCGGATACACCGGGACCTGACCGACCAGGCCGGTGATCTCCGACCGCAGCCGCTCCAGCGCGGCCGGCTCGACGCGGTCGGCCTTGTTGAGCACCACCAGATCCGCCATCCGCAGATGCGTCGCGAGTTCCGGGTGCAGTTCGCGGCTCGCGGGGAAGTGCTCGGCGTCGACCACCTCGACCAGCCCGCCGTAGCGAATGCGCGGATTGTCGCTGTTCACCACCATGCGAATGAGATTGCGCGGCTCCGCCAGTCCGCTGGCCTCCACCACGATGACGTCGATCTTCTGCCTGGGATGCGCCAGCCGGTCGAACAGGTCGTCCAGTTCGCTGACATCCACCGCGCAGCACACACACCCGTTGCCCAGCGAGACCATGGCGTCGACCTGCCCGGCCACCAGCATGGCGTCGATATTGACCGCGCCGAAGTCGTTGACCACCACCCCGATTCGCGTGCTCCGGGTCCGCAGCAGCCGGTTGAGCAGCGTCGTCTTCCCGGCGCCGAGGAATCCGGCCACGATCAGGACTGGAATGCGGCGGCTCACGGCGACCACCCTACCGACCGGCTGTGAGCCCGCCGCAGCACGCCGGAAACCGCGTGGAAATAACAGCCTCCTACCGTGACGGACTATCCGGACCGACCACGGGAGGTGCGCTGTGCGGGTGCGCGACATTCTCGATGCGCCGCAGTTGCGGATGCGGCTGCTGCACGGGGACGCGGGGGAACTGGATCGCCCGGTCGCCAGGGTCTGTGCGACGGATATGCCCGACCCCCGGCCCTTCGTGACACCGGGTGCGCTGGTGTGTACCGGATTGGTGTGGCGACAGCAGGCGACGGATGCGGACCGCTATGTGGGCCTGCTGGCGGCAGCCGGGGTCGTCGGCGTGGTGGCCGGGCAGGCGCTGCACGGGCACGTGCCCGAGGATGTGGTCGAGGCCTGTCGCCGATACGGATTGCCGCTGCTGTCCGCACCCCAGAGCGTGCCGTTCAGCCGGATCATCGAATACCTGGCCGAGCAGGCGGCGGAGGTGCGCTGGCGGCGGGTGCAATCGCGCGCCGACCGGCAGCGCAGGCTGCTGACCGCGGTCGCCGCCGGGACGGCTATCGAGACCCTCGTCGCGGATTTCGCGGCGGAACAGCGGGTTTCAGCCTGGATCCTGACCTCGACCGGGACGGTCATCGCCGGCACCGAGGACCTGGCGGAGCCGGACATCGATCGCATCGTCGCCACCGCGCTCACCGCGCCGCGCCTGCCCGCGGTCACCACCGGCGCGATGCGCGTCCTTCAGGTCGGTGCGGGCGACCGCATTACCGCCTGGTACCTGGTGATCCGCCCGTCGGCCCCGGAACTCGACCCGTTCGGCGCGGATCTGGCGGCCGTGGCGGAGCTGTATCGGCAGCGTCGCGCCGACCGGCAGCACCTGGATTGGGAACTGGCCGACCGCTTCCCGGTGCCGTTCGCCGAACGGGCGGACGGGTGCGAGGTGGCCCTCGTCTGCGAGGTCCACGCCGCCGACGGGCTGACCGGCCCGGGATCGAAACCGGATGTGCCGCAGCGCCGATCGCTGTCCGGGGGTGTCGCGGGCGCCATCGAGCGGGCAGGAGCACCGGCTCACGCTGCGGGACCTGTAGCACCGCAGCAGGTTGCGAGCTGGGCCGATTCGTCCGCTGGACTGCTGGCCGTCCGTGCGGCCCTGCACGACGCCCTGCCGGATATCGCCACGTCCATCGACCGCGAAGGCAGACTGGTCGGCGTGACGGCCGGAACCCAGGACGGCATCGCGGCCACGGTGGTCAGGCGACTCGGGCGAATCGCACCGGCGCTCACCGAGATTCGGCTCGCGGTCGGTGTGAGCGCCCGGCAGCCGGACGAGACCCTGTCGGGTGCGATCGGCGCGGCGGCCGCCGCCGCCACCGCGGCCCGCGACGACACGGCCCCGGTCAGCCTGCGGGTGGCCGATATCGATTCGGCCGTCGGCCTGCTCACCGCGGTGCCCGGCGGCCTCCAGCGGCGATTCGCCGAACGCGTACTGGGTCCGGTGCTGGAGTACGACCGGCGGCACGGGGCCGGACTGCTGGAGACGCTGGAAGTGTTTCTCGGGTGCGAAGGCTCGTGGCGGCAGGCGGCCGATCGAATGCACCTGCACCTCAATACCGTTCGCTATCGGATCGGCCGGATCGAGGAGCTCACCGGGCGTGATCTCGGGCGGCTCGACGATCGGCTGGATCTGTATCTGGCGGTGCGTACGCTGGCCGGTCAGACCGCGCCGGTGTAGGGATCCCAGGCGGTTCCGGCATCCGGGGCGCCCTCGCGCAGCACGCTCGCCTGGATCAGGCCGTAGGGACGATCGTCGGCGTGGAAGACCTCGCCCTGGTTCGGGACGCCGAAACGGTCTGTGTCATAGGCGAAGTGGTGTTTGTTGGGGGCCGACATGCGGATCTCCGCCAAGCACGGATACGCCGAAAGCGCGGCCCGTCCCATCTCGAACAGGGTCTGCTGCAAGGCTTTCGAGTGCAGGGTCGCGAAGGTCTCGACCATGACGGCGCGGATCCCGTGGTAGGCGGCATCCCAGTCCTCGGGCGGGGTGGCGAAGCGCCAGCGGGCGATCAGGCTGGTGGCCAGGATCCGGTCGTAGGCGGGTTCGAGGACGGTGAACGGGTCCTCGAGGAAACCCGCGAACTCCGAACCCGTGGACTTCAGGATCACCAGATCCTTGACGCCCCCGATCACCCACTCGCGGCGGTCCGTACCGGTCTCGCTCACGGTGATCGCCGCGATCCGCACCTCGGGCCCCACCCGCGTCCAGGTGTGGTCGTGCCCGCTGCCGCCGACCGGAACCCGTTGCCACGCATACTCTTCGATCTCGAGACGCGCCGAATCCACGGGCTCGATGTCGTCGACGAAATGCCGGGCCAGCGCCAGCCCGTACTCCTCGATGCTGCCGTCGCCGTGGCTCTTGGCGTAGGTATAGATGGTCTGCTTCTGCGAATCCGTCGGCAGCACCGTGCCCTGATCGCCGACGGTGTGCGCGTCGTCGAACGCGCCGCGCAGGCACGAGGACACGTTCAGGTCCCGGATCTCGTGCCGAGCGGTGTCGCGGTAGATGCGCACCACCCGGTTCTCGGCCTTGCCGTACTGGTGCGGGCCGAGCACGATCCGGCCGCCGGCTTCGCTCATGGTCGCCTCCCGTCGTCGCTGATCACTGTGCCCCACTGTGGCGTACGGGAGCCGCCGCACACGCTGGTTCCGAGGACAAAATGCCGTACTCCGCCACCGCGACGTTTGGGCGAATCGGACAAAGCCCCGCTGCCCAGCCTGGCGATCAACCGACCTTTGCCGACCGGATCACCCGCAGGCGTTGACCCATTCCGAGAGGCCGTCGGTGAACATCTGGCGCTTCCAGATGGGGACCTCGTGCTTGATGCGGTCGACCAGTGCGGCGCAGGTGGTGAAGGCTTCGGCGCGGTGGGGCGCGGCGACGGCGACGACGATCGCGAGATCGCCGATGGTCAGGGGGCCGATGCGGTGCACGGCCGCCACCGGCAGTCCGGAGGATTCGGCGACTTCCGTGCACACCTTGCGCAGGAACTCCTCGGCCTGCGGGTGCGCCGAGTACTCCAGTGCCGAAACCGATTGCCCGCCATCGTGATCGCGCACCTTGCCGGTGAACACCACGATGCCGCCGTGCTCGGGCCCGCTCACCGCCTGCTCCACCTCGGCCGGATCCAGCGGTTGATCGCTGATCCGGGCCAGCAGTTCACTCATGGCTGCCTCCTCCGGCCACCTGGGCCAGCAGATGTTCGAGAAGCGGTGTCAGCACGGCCATGCCGTCCTTCACCCCGCCCGGCGAACCGGGCAGATTGACGATCACGGTGCGTCCGGCCAGACCCGCCACACCCCGGCTGAGCGCGGCGAGCGGGAACTTGGCGGTGCCCGCCTGGCGGATGGCGTCGGCCACGCCCGGCAGCTCCCGATCGAGCAGGGCCAGCGTCGCCTCCGGGGTGGCGTCGGTGGGGGAGGCCCCCGTGCCGCCGGTGCTGATGACCAGATCCGGCTCGGTGGACAGCGCATCGGCGAGGCCGAAGGCGATATCCGCGTCCGCGAACACCAGCGGCCCGCGCACCGAGAAGCCCTGCGCGTTCAGCCATTCGGTCAGAGCGGGGCCGGTGGTGTCCTCGCGGCTACCGGCGGCGACCCCGGTCGAAGCGACCACGACGGTGGCCGTCCGGCCCGCGCCCGCGAGCGGAGTCGTTGCGGCAGCGGTCTTTTCGTGCTTCTCGTGCCGGCGCTGGTGCTCGCCGTGGTGGACCTCGGCCTCCGGTCGCACCCAATGTCCGTGCTTCCCACCCTCTTTGGTGATCAGCCGTACCCCGTTCAGGGTGGCCGCCGGATCCACCGCCTTCACCATGTCGTGCAGCGTGAGGCCCGCGACCGCGACCGCGGTCAGCGCCTCCATCTCGACGCCGGTCGGCCCCTTGGTCTTGGCGCTCGCCTCGATGGTGATGGTGGTGTCGGTGAAACCGAAGTTCACGGTCACCGACGACAGCGCCAGCTGATGGCACAGCGGAATCAGCTCGGAGGTCTTCTTCGCGCCGTTGATGCCGGCGATGCGCGCGGTGCTGAGCACATCGGCCTTGGGCATGTCGTCGGCGCGGACCAGCCGGACGACCTCGGCGGTGGTCTGCAGTTCGCCCGCGGCGACCGCGATGCGCGCGGTGTCGGCCTTCGCGCTCACATCGACCATGCGGGCGCGACCTTCACGGTCGACATGCGACAACTCACTCATGGCAACCACCTTGGCACAGCATGAACGTGTCGTTCACAGCGGCCGGACCTCGACAATCGTGCCCGCCGGCAGCTCGGTCGCGGTGGCCGGAACATCGATGAGGACATCGGCGTGGGCCATGGCGGCGATCAGATGCGAGCCCTGACCCGACACCAGCGCCACCCCGCCCTCGGCGAGCTTGCCGCGCAGGAACTGCCGCTTCCCGGCGGGGGAGCGGACCGGTTCCAGCAGCGGCAGTTCGGAAATCGGCAGCGCGGGCAGGCCCGCCAGCTCGCGCAGGATGGGGCGGGCGAAGACCTCGAAGGACACCATGGTGCTCACCGGATTGCCCGGGAAACTCAGCACCGGCACCCCGTCCACCATGCTCAGCCCCTGCGGGCCGCCGGGTTGCATTGCCACCGAGCCGAATTCGCCGCCCCGCGCCGACAGCACCTCCTTGACGACCTCGAAGTCGCCCATGGAGACGCCGCCGGAGGTGAACACCACATCGGCCTGCGCCACGGCCTCGGCCAGCCGGGCCCGGAACTCGTCGTGATCGTCGGTCGAATGCGCCACCGACACCACCTCGACACCGTTGTCGGTGAGGGCAGCGGCCAGTGCGATGCCGTTCGAGTTGAAGATCTGGCCGGGCAGCAGGGTCGCCCCGGCGGGCCGCAGTTCGTCACCGGTGGTGAGGACCGCCGCGGACACGGGTCGCCGCACCGACAGTTCGCCCAGCCCGACCGCCGCCAGCGCCGCGATGTGCCGGGGCCGCAGCAGGGTGCCCGCGGCCGCGAGCAACTGCCCGGCGCGCACGTCCGTGCCCGGCTCGCGCACGAAATCGCCACTGGCACGGCTGGTTCGGATCGTCACGGTGACGCCGTCGGACTCGGTGTGCTCCACCGGCACCACGCAGTCCGCCCCGGGCGGCACTGGTGCGCCGGTCATCACCTTGACGGCGCTGCCCGCGGGCAGCGTCAGCTGCTCGGTGTTCCCGGCCGCCACCACGCCGACCAGCGGCAGGGTCGCGGGGACGATGGCCACCGACTCCGCGAGCACCGCGTACCCGTCCATGGCCGAGTTCCGGAACACCGGCAGATCCAGGGGCGCGTACACATCCACCGCCAGCCGCCGCCCCAGCGCCCGGTCCATCGGCACCGTCTCGGCGGCGCGTCCGGCCAGCGGCCGGAGCACATCCTCGATGCGCAGGCGGTGGTCGTCGACGGGCCGGGCCGGGGCTAGTGCGTGCCGGGAACTCATGCCGGTGAGCCTATACGCGGGTGGATCCTCCAGGCCGTGACCGGCTGTTCGCCGGGCTCGCCTCGTAGGAATCTACGAACACTTGCGGTCCCGGCAATAATGGTGCAATGACCGTGGTCGCGATGGGTATGCCCGCTGTGCGAACCGGGCGGCCCGCGATGGACGGACGCCCGGACACGCCCCTGCTGCTGGACCGTTTCGGCCGGGTCGCGCGGGACCTGCGGGTATCCATCACCGAGAAGTGCTCGCTGCGCTGCACCTACTGCATGCCGGAGGAGGGCCTGCCACCCATCCCCGCCGACGAACTGCTCTCCACCGAGGAGATCGTGCGCCTGGTGACGCTCGCGGTCCGCGAACTGGGTGTGCGCGAGGTGCGATTCACCGGCGGCGAACCGCTCATGCGGCGCGATCTGGAGAGCATCATCGCCGGTTGCCATGTGGCGCTGCCGGATACGCCGCTCGCCATGACCACCAATGGCGTCGGGCTCGAGCATCGAGCGCGCGGACTGGCCGCGGCCGGGCTGCGGCGCATCAATGTCTCGCTCGACACCGTGGACCGCGACGGCTTCCACCGGCTCACCCGCCGGGATCGTCTCGATTCGGTGCTGGCCGGGATCCGCGCCGCCATCGCGGCCGGGCTCGCCCCGCTCAAGGTGAACGCGGTGCTCATGCGCGAAACCCTCGACGGCGCGGCCGATCTGCTGCAGTGGTGCCTGGACGACGGCGCGGAGCTGCGGTTCATCGAGGAGATGCCGCTGGACGCCGACCACGAGTGGGCGCGCGCCAATATGATCACCGCCGCCGAGCTCCTCGACGTGCTCGGCGCCCGCTTCGACCTGACCGAGACCGGCCGCGAGGATCCCTCCGCGCCCGCCGAACGCTGGCTGGTCGACGGCGGCCCGGCCACCGTCGGCATCATCGCCTCGGTGACCCGCAAGTTCTGCGCCGACTGCGACCGCACCCGCCTGACCGCCGACGGCCGGATCCGCTCCTGCCTGTTCAGCGATCAGGAGTACGACATTCGCGCCGCGCTACGGTCCGGCGCGACCGACGCCGATATCGCCGGACTGTGGCGTGGCGCCATGTGGAACAAATCGGCCGGGCACGGCATCGACGCCGCCGGCTTCGTCCCACCCGAACGAACGATGGGAGCCATCGGTGGTTGAGGTCCGCTATTTCGCCGCGATCGCCGATGCGGTCGGCAAGGAGAAGGAAACCCTGGACCTGCCGTCCGGGGCCACCGTCGCCGACCTGCGCACCACCCTCTCTGCGGTCTACGGCCCGAAGCTGGACCCCATGCTGAAGGTCTGCGCCTACCTCATCGGCGACGAACTCACCCGCGACGCGGCCACCCCGCTGTCCCCGCGCGTCGACGTGCTGCCCCCGTTCGCGGGCGGCTGACCAGGGCGCGGTGCCGCGCCGCCGCGAATTTCACTGCCGGGCGCTAACATTCGCCGGTCCTTGCACGCCCTCGCCAGGAGACCGATCCGAATGACGCACGCCCCCCGGCCCCAGCACCCCGCCGTCGCGAAAGTGCGGCAGGATCGTGCCGCCAATTTCCAGCTGCGGGTTGCCGACTGGATCACGAAGTTCGCGGGCTCGATGCCCTTCGTCTACATCCACGCGATCGGCTTCGCGGTGTGGATGATCTTCCTCGAGAAGAGCCCCTGGCCCACCCTGACCCTGGTGGTCTCCCTGGAAGCGATCTTCCTGTCCACCTTCGTCATGATCGGCCAGAACCGCCAGGCCGATTTCCAGCAGGCCAAGGCCGATCACGATTTCCAGGAGCAGGAACTCGAGCTCAAGACCAATACCGAACTGACCCGGGCCATTCACGCCATGACGGCCGAGTTGCACCGCCGCCTCATCGACGACGTGGATCAGAAATGAGCAGCGCCCGCTGCTCGATTCACAGCTGTGCCCGCTACGCGTGAGCGCAGCGGGCCCGAGGTCCGGAGCCGGTTATTTCCACCAGGTGTCGAGCGGGGTCACCGGGACGGTGCGCTTGTGGCGGGTGTTCCGGAAGATGGTCTCGACCCGCTCGGAGACCTCGGGGGCGACGGGCTTGCCCTCGAGGTAGTCGTCGATCTGGGAGTACCTGAGGCCCAAGGCTTCCTCGTCGGGCAGGGAGGGGCGATCGTCCTCCAGGTCGGCGGTCGGGACCTTCTGCCAGACGCTCGGCGGCGCGCCGAGTTCCTGGAGCAGTGCCGCGCCCTGACGCTTGGTGAGCCCGGTCAGCGGGGTGATGTCGACGCCGCCGTCGCCGTACTTGGTGAAGAAGCCGGTGACCGCTTCGGCGGCGTGGTCGGTGCCGACGACCAGCATATTGAGCTGACCCGCGATGGCGTACTGCAGCAGCATGCGCTCGCGGGCTTTGATATTGCCGCGCACGAAGTCTCGCAGGCGGGGCTCCTCGTGCAGTTCCACGATGCCGAGGGCGGCTTCTCCGGCGGCGGCGTCCGCGCTCGGCTTGACGTTCACCACTACCGACCGGTCGGGCTGAATGAACCGCAGGGCGATCTGGGCATCTTCCTCGTCGAACTGGACACCGTAGGGCAGGCGTGCGGCCACGAAGGTGGCGTCGTGGCCCTCGGCGCGCAGCTCCTCGGCGGCCAGCTGGCACAGGCGTCCGGTGAGGGTGGAGTCCTGGCCGCCGCTGATGCCGAGCACGAAACCGGTCGCGGGCGTGGAGCGCAGATAATCCTTGAGGAAGTCGATGCGCCGCCGCACTTCGATTTTCGGTTCGATGTCCGGCAGGACGCCCAATTCGGCGATGATCTGTGCGCGCAGGTTCCCCATGGCCACACTCTACTGAACGGCCGGCGACGCTATTGACCGACGGGAGCGGTCACCTGCCGGACCAGGTGTTCCCAGTGATCGCCCACCTGGTCCAGGGTGTAGCGCAGTTCGCGGATCTGATGCAGCACCAGCCCGGCGTCCAGGCTGGCCAGCAGTGTGTCGGCGGTCAGTGAGATGTCGCCGGGCGCGCCGGCCTGCCGGAGCAGCAGGGCGACATGGGTTTTCGCGATGTTGTAGGGCGGGCCGGAGTACTGCCCGCCGATGTCGGCGTTCTTGCGCACGTCGCCCTCCACCTCGACCAGGGCCAGGCGCGCGCGCCCGAAGGCGATCAGCCGCTCCACGGGCGGCGCGCCCGGGCCCAGTGGCGGCGGCCCGAACATGTAGGCCCACTGGAGTTTCTGATCGGATTGGTCGAGCAGTGCCAGCATGAGCCCGGCCCGGTTGCCGAAGCGCCGGAACACCGTGCCCTTGCCGACGCCGGCCAGCTTGGCGACCGCGTCCATGGTGACGCCGTCCGCGCCGCACTGGCGGACCAGCTGTTCGGCGGCGTCGAGCAGCAGCTGCCGGTTGCGGGCGGCGTCGCTGCGCTCGTGGCTGCTGCCGGGCATGAGCAGCGGCACCGAGTGCGCGGGGGGCCGCTGCGTGCCGACGGGTTCGATCGGCAGCGCGATGCTCGGCAGGGCCGGAACGACCTCATCCGGTGAGGTGTCGCGTGTCACAGGCTCTCTGCTCCTACCCGGGAATGTAAGCGGACTGCAGTCCGGTTACAGTCTATCGAAAGTTCCGCTGCTGAATCAGCAACCTTTGGAGTGATCATCATGTCGCAGACCCGCATTCTCGTTCTGGTCGGCAGCCTCCGCGCCGCGTCGATCAACCGCCGCCTCGCCGAGGCCGCCGCGAAGGCCGCCCCGGAGTGCGTCGAGCTCGCGATCTACGAGGGCCTCGGTGAGATTCCTTTCTACAACGAGGACATCGACGCCGAGGGCAAGGTCCCGGCCACCGCGCAGGCGCTGCGTGACGCCGTCGGCGCCGCCGATGCCCTGCTGCTGGTGACCCCCGAATACAACGGCACCCTGCCGGCCGTGCTGAAGAACGCCATCGACTGGGCCTCCCGTCCGTACGGCGCGGGCGCGCTCAAGGATTTCCCGGTCGCGGTCATCTCTGCGTCCATCAGCCCGAACGCCGCCAAGTGGTCGCACGACGACGCCGTCAAGGCGCTCGGCGTGGCCGGTGCGAAGGTGGTCGAGGAGGCGTCGCTGAACTTCGGCGTCATCGGCCAGCGTTTCGGTGAGACCCACCCGGCCGACGATGCGGAGGCCCTGACCCAGCTGGCCGCCACCGTGCATCTGCTGGCGGAGACCGCCAACGCGCGAGCGAACGCCTGACAGTTTTGGCAAACGACCGGCACACACAGTGATTATTCGCTGAATTCAGCACAAGGCCACGGCTTTTGAGCCGTGGCCTATAGCTTTTCCCGGACAAATCGGGCTACCGTCAGACCATGAAGCTATCAACGGGCAACACTCTGTTAGGCCGTTGTTTCATGGCGGTTACCCTGGCCGTCACCGCCGCCTCGGTGGTGGTCAATGCGGCCGACGCGGCGGCCGACGGGGCGGCCGAGCCGTATGTCCGTCTCTACCTCGGCAACTGGGCCGGGTACGTGGTGCGGGGGGAGTTCCGGGAGGTCAGCGCCACCTGGGTGCAGCCGCGGGTGGACTGTCTCAATCCGGGCATCCTGCAGCGCGTGGTGCCCTGGGTGGGATTGAACGGCGCCAACGGGCTCGACGGCCAGGTCGCACTCCCGCTCGTGCAGACCGGCGTCGAATCCCTGTGCGCGAGTGACGTGGCCGTGTACGCGGCCCTGCCGGGTCTGCAGGTCGAATCCGCCGCCGCGGGCCTGGCGTACGCCGATCCGGACCTGGCCGGGACGGTCATGAACGCCGGGGGCAAGCTGTCCGACCTGCTGGGCGCGGCCGCGGACGGCCTGTGCTCGCTCGGTCTCCTCGGTGGTTCCTGCACCCCCGATACGCAGGTCGACGGCTGGTGGGAGCGCTACCCCGACGCGCCGGTGAGTTACGACGACGTGGTGGTCCGGCCGGGCGACATCATGCATTCGGTGGTCAGCTGGGACGGCGGGCGCTACGTCATGACGCTGGAGAACCGCACCGCGAAGTGGTCCCGCACCACGGTCTCCGTCTCTCCGGTGCCCGCCCACACCGCGGAGATCATCGTCGAGGGGCATCTCAGCGGGGCGCTGCCCGGTTTCGATCCGATCACCTTCACCGATATCTCCATCGACGGTCTGCCCCTGGCGGCCTATGACGCCGACGCCTACGGGATCGCGGCCACCAATCGGTTGCTGACGCCAGGTCCGATCGACGGCACGTCCTTCACCATCCGGTAGAGCGGGTGCAAATGCCGCGACACGCCGAGCGGAGCGGGGGCCTGGAATTGGGGGGCAGGGCTCGGCGGGGTGGCAAACCGGGTGGTCGCTCGAGTCTGCTGTGACTCGTGGGATTGGTGTTGATCAGCGGTGATGGTGTGTTTGCTGGAAATGAACTGAATGCCGAAAGTGTGATGTGCGTCGCAGTCGTGTCGAGTTGCGAATCGAGTGTCCAGGTACTTACGACACCGGAATTTCACCTTTGTGAGTCGCAACATGTCGTGTTGTATGAATCTGTCGGCCACTAGGTGTAGTGTCTTGGGAGCTGGAAGGCCACTAGGCGAACACCTCGAAGTTCACCGGGCGACCAGGGGCTTCGGTTCCACTTCCAGGGGTTTGCGCACTTACTACGTGGATCTTGTTTGAGCCGTGCACTGCAGACAGATCAAAGGCTAAGGAGAAGGGGATACCAATGACCATCACCGTTTACACCAAGCCCGCTTGTGTCCAGTGCAACGCCACGTACCGCGCCCTCGACAAGGCTGGTGTCGACTACAGCGTCATCGACATCTCCGAGAACCCCGAAGCCCGCGACTACGTCATGGCCCTGGGCTACCTGCAGGCCCCCGTCGTCGTCGCCGGTGACGATCACTGGTCCGGCTTCCGCCCGGACCGCATCAAGGCTCTGTCCGACATCGTCGCCGTCGCCTGACGCCGCGCCGCCGGTCAGGGCCGGCGGCCTCCTGCAGGTTCGTCCGAATCGAAAGGAGGGGAGATGGCCGAGATGTCCAGCGCGACACCGAGTCTGGTCTACTTCTCGAGCGCTTCGGAGAACACGCACCGCTTCGTCGAACGACTGGGCCTGCCCGCCGTTCGCATACCGCTTCACACCGCCGACTCGCTTCGCGTCGACCAACCCTTCGTGCTGATCGTCCCCACCTACGGGGGAGGTCGGCACGTTTTGGGTGGGCAGCGGTCCGACAGGGAATTCGTGCCCCGCCAGGTGGCCAAGTTCCTCAACGACCCGCACAACCGCGCCCTGCTGCGCGGCGTGATCGCGAGCGGCAACACGAACTTCGGCGATACGTACTGCTATGCGGGAGAAGTGATCTCACGTAAGGCAGGGGTCCCGTACCTGTATCGCTTCGAACTCATGGGAACTGCCGAGGACGTCGAGCGCGTCCGAGAGGGATTGGGATTGTTTTGGCAACGACAACAGCACCGGTCGGAAAGACTGCCCGCGTAGAGCGCCCGGTCAGCGGCGACTCCGCGACCGAGGGACTGGACTATCACGCCCTCAACGCGATGCTGAACCTGTACGGCCCCAACGGCGAGATCCAGTTCGACAAGGACCGGGAAGCCGCGCATCAGTACTTCCTGCAGCACGTCAACCAGAACACGGTCTTCTTCCACAATCTGGAGGAGAAGCTCGACTACCTGGTGCGCGAGAACTACTACGAGACCGAGGTGCTCGACCAGTACTCCCGTGAGTTCGTCAAGCAGCTGTTCAAGCAGGCGTACGCCAAGAAGTTCCGGTTCCCGACCTTCCTCGGCGCGTTCAAGTACTACACCTCGTACACGCTGAAGACCTTCGACGGCAAGCGCTACCTGGAGCGTTTCGAGGACCGCGTGTGCATGGTGGCCCTGGCCCTGGCCGCCGGTGACGAGACCCTGGCGCGCGAGCTGGTCGAGGAGATCATGGACGGCCGCTTCCAGCCGGCCACCCCCACCTTCCTCAACTCGGGCAAGCAGCAGCGCGGCGAGCCGGTGTCCTGCTTCCTGCTCCGCATCGAAGACAATATGGAGTCGATCGGCCGCTCCATCAACTCCGCCCTGCAGCTGTCCAAGCGCGGCGGCGGTGTTGCCCTGTTGCTCAGCAATATTCGTGAGGCCGGCGCGCCGATCAAGAAGATCGAGAACCAGTCCTCCGGTGTCATCCCGATCATGAAGCTGCTGGAGGACTCGTTCTCCTACGCCAACCAGCTGGGTGCGCGGCAGGGCGCGGGTGCGGTGTACCTGCACGCGCACCACCCCGACATCTACCGGTTTCTGGACACCAAGCGGGAGAACGCGGACGAGAAGATCCGCATCAAGACGCTGTCGCTGGGTGTGGTGATTCCGGACATCACCTTCGAGCTGGCGAAGAAGAACGAGGACATGTACCTGTTCTCGCCGTACGACGTGGAGCGCATCTACGGCGTGCCGTTCGCCGACATCAATGTGACCGAGAAGTACTACGAGATGGTCGACGACAAGCGCATCCGCAAGTCCAAGATCAAGGCTCGGGAGTTCTTCCAGACCATCGCCGAGCTGCAGTTCGAGTCGGGCTACCCGTACATCATGTACGAGGACACCGTGAACCGGGCCAACCCGATCGCGGGCAAGATCACCCACTCCAACCTGTGCTCGGAGATCCTGCAGGTCTCCACCGCGTCGGAGTTCAACGACGATCTGTCCTACGCCAAGGTGGGCAAGGACATCTCGTGCAACCTGGGTTCGCTGAACATCGCCAAGACCATGGACTCGCCGGACCTCGGCAAGTCGGTCGAGGTCGCGATTCGCGCGCTGACCGCGGTGTCGGACCAGACGCACATCTATTCGGTGCCCTCGATCGAGCAGGGCAACAACGAGTCTCACGCCATCGGCCTGGGCCAGATGAACCTGCACGGCTACCTGGCGCGCGAGCGGGTCCACTACGGCTCCGAAGAGGGCGTGGACTTCACCAACATCTACTTCTACACGATCGCCTACCACGCGATCCGTGCCTCGAATCTGATTGCGATGGAGCGGGGTTCGGCGTTCGGCGGCTTCGCCGACTCGAAGTACGCCACCGGCGAGTTCTTCGACAAGTACACCGACCAGGCGTGGGAGCCCAAGACCGACCGCGTTGCCCAGATCTTCGCCGACGCCGGCGTCCACATTCCCACCCAGGACGACTGGCGCGCGCTGAAGGCGTCGGTCATGGAGCACGGCATCTACAACCAGAACCTGCAGGCAGTGCCGCCGACCGGCTCGATCTCCTACATCAACCACTCCACCAGTTCCATCCACCCGGTGGCGTCCAAGATCGAGATCCGCAAGGAAGGCAAGATCGGCCGCGTCTACTACCCGGCCCCCTACCTGACCAACGACAACCTCGAGTACTTCGAGGACGCCTACGACATCGGCTACGAGAAGATCATCGACACCTACGCCGCGGCGACGCAGCACGTCGACCAGGGCCTGTCCCTGACCCTGTTCTTCAAGGACAGCGCCACCACCCGCGACGTCAACCGGGCCCAGATCTACGCCTGGCGCAAGGGCATCAAGACCCTCTACTACATCCGCATCCGCCAGATGGCCCTCGAAGGAACCGAAGTCGAGGGCTGCGTGAGCTGCATGCTCTGACAGGTGCTATCGATAAGGGCGTCCCGGCACCTGCCGCGGACGCCCTTTTTCGTGAAAGCCGATGTGGGGGAGGCAGGATGGAAACCGCCGATCGATACCGGGCATTCGCCGAGAAGGAGGTACGGGGCTACTCGCCCTGCTACGAGCACTGGTGCCTCGGAATCGCCGGGGATGCAGAGCTTCTCGCCCTCATCGACACCCTGCCCGTGCACAAGCGCCAGCCCAACCTTATCCTCGGTGCGGCCCGCTACCTGGGCGTGACGGTCGGGCCATTCGAGGAGTTCAAGGACTTCCTGATCACCAACTGGCCCGGGGTCCGGGATGTCGCCATGACCCGTCGCACCCAGACCAATGAGGTGGGCCGGACCGCGACCCTGCTCCCGTTGCTCGCCCGGCACGGCTCGGATCCGGTGGCGCTCATAGAATTCGGTGCCTCTGCCGGACTGTGCCTGTACCCCGACCGGTACAGCTACACCTACGACGACGGCCCCACCCTCGACCCCCGAGACGGCCGCTCCACCGTCGTCCTGCCATGCGCCACCACCGGCAACCCGCCACTGCCCACCGAACTACCGAACGTCGTGCACCGCACGGGTATCGACCTCAACCCGCTCGATGTCCGGGATCCCGAGGACATGCGCTGGCTGGAATCTCTCGTCTGGCCCGAACAGCGAAACCGATTGGACCGCTTGCGCAATGCCGCCGCCATCGCCCGGGAGAATCCGCCGCATCTGGTGCGGGGCGATCTCAGCAATGCCCTGGCGGCCCTGGTCCACGAGGCTCCTTCCGATATACCCGTAATAGTTTTCGGTAGTGCTGTTCTCCTCTATCTAGCCCGCGCCGATCGTGCGGATTTCCCGGCCATGATGCGAGAGCTTCCATGTGAGTGGATTACCAATGAGCCGCCGGGAGTGGTTGATTTCGGTACCGATGTACTCCCGGCTGGACCGGCAGACGTGCACCTGGTACTTGCATCGAACGGCCTTCCGATGGCGTATACGCGCCCGCACGGGCAGAGCCTCGACTGGTTCGGGAAGTGCTGAAAGACAAAGGCCCAGAAGCCAAAAGCCGAAGAACCAAACCCCAAAGAGAGAAAGACCAAAGACAAAGGATGCCTGGAGGAGAGGGGGCGGAGCTTGCAAGGCCGATCTCCCGTTCCAGCCCCCACCTTTTTGAAACTTTACGTCGGTGTGTCCGTAGAAGGTGATCCGTGCAGTCGCGGGCCGGGATCGGTGGCTTGCGGCTCCCAACTTGGCGTGAGCCCTAGTCCGGTAGGGCAGCTGTCGCATGGCGAAAGTTGTCAAGCGGCGGAAGAGATCCGAATTGTCCAGTATCGCAATATAATTCGGCAACATAGCGGCAGCTCTTCAAGCCGGTAAACCAATGACCACCGTTCCTGTTAGTACACTTGCGATCCCGATCGCACCTTGTCGAGAAATTCTTTCGTCGAGCAGGATTCGGCTGAGAATCGCGCCCACGACAATGCTGGATTCTCGAACGCTGGCCACTACCGCCACCGGCAGCTGGGTCATAGCGATCAGCGTCAGGCCGAAGGCTCCGAGCATTGCCGCACCACCCATGGCGGTGAGGGGAAGCGAGCGCAGGGAGAGTGTCCCGGTGTGGTCGCCGCGGGCTATGTCCTTGACCTTCAAAGCAATTCCGGAGCCGCCCATGACCGTGACGAGGTAGGGGATGGGCGCGGCGTGATGAACGCCCACACCGTCGAAGAGTGTGTAGGAGGCTACGCAGCAGCCGATTGTGAGACCCCACAAGACGGATCGGCGGCCGCCGGTGATGCCCGGAGCGGCGGGCCGGGCTCGGGAGAGGGCGATCAGCAGGACGCCGGAGGCGATGAAGGCCACGCCCAGCCAGCGGGTCCATCCGATGGTCGTTCCGAGGATGGCGGAGGCGGTGACGACCAGGACCGGGGAGCTGCCGCGCACGATCGGGTAGACCTCGCCGACCGGGGCGGTGGCGTATGCCTTCTCGAGCAGTGCGAAGTAGATGGTGCTGAAGCAGATCGAGGCGGCGGCGAAGGGGAGGGCGTAGAGCTCGAAGTGCCAGGTGGCCATGGCGATCGGGAGGAAGAGCAGGCCGCCCGCGATGAGCATGTCGGCGGTGGAGGAAATGGGCCGGTCGCTGCGGCGGAGTCGGCCCAGGGCGACGTTCCAGCCCGCGTGCAGGAAAACGGAGACCGCCAGGATCGGATATCCCATCGACTGCACGCGTGATTTTCCTCTCGATTGCATCGAATCCGGCTCGGGTACTGGTCCAGATGGTCTAGACCAAACAATCCGGTATGAACCTAGCTCGGCGGCAATGCGCTGGTCAACTCGATTTTCGAGGTGAAAATGGTTGGTTGACAACGCGTTTCGGGGGATCGACGAGCAGGCGACGCGGCGGGGATAACCGCTGCTGTGGCCGATCCCACGGCCGCGCCGCCCATTGTTGTGAACTCTCCAGAACGTGGTTCGCGCCCTGCCGATCACGGTTCGAGCCTGGTTAGGCTCGCTGTGATTCGGGTATCGAATCACCGAACTGCGCGGTCGATGCCGGAATCGGAATCGCATCAGGACTCCCGTTTTTGGAGGTGAGTAAGAAGTCCTCTCCTGCCCCCGCATGCCGAGGACTGCTTGTTCGAGACATGTACTGCCGGTGCAGTCGCAACTGCACTCCCATCGGATGAAGACCCACCGAGCGGCCAACCTCGCACCCGCTCGGTGGGTTCTTCGGATATCACGCCCCGCGTGAGGAGCTAGCTTGTCGCACAACATGATTCAGATGAATCCCGATATGGGAGCAGAGTCGTGAGGTCCCGGGCAGCCGCCGGGGTCGCGGCGGCGCTGGCGATACTCGCGTGCCCGCCGCTGGGCGCGACCGCCCGTGCCGGAATGCCGTATCGGGCCGAGTCCCCGGCGGATGTGACGCGGGTGCATCAGTTCGGCCCGAACTGGGAGCGGGTGGAGGTCACCTCCGCCGCCATGGGCCGCGACGTCGCCGTCGATGTGCTGCACGGCTCCGGAGCGGGCCCCCGGCCCACCCTCTATCTGCTGGACGGGGTGGACGCCGAGGGTGTATCCGACTGGCTGACCAAGGGGCACGCGGCGGAATTCTTCGCGGACAAGCCCGTTGACGTGGTCCTGCCCGTGGGCGCCACCGGCAGCATGTACACCGACTGGCTGCATGCCGACGCCGCGCTCGGCTGGAATCGCTGGGAGACCTTCCTGACCGCCGAGCTACCCGGCGCCATCGAGCCCTATCTGCACTCCGACGGCCGCCGGGCCATCGCGGGCGTCTCCATGGGTGCGCAGGGCGCGATGATGCTCGCCCACCGCCACCCCGGCTTCTACCGCGCCGTCGCCGGATTGAGCGGCTGCTACTCGACCATCGACCCCTCCGGCAGTGCGATCACCGCGCTCACCGTCGCCTCGTGCGGCGGCAACATCATGAACCTGTGGGGCCCGCCCGGCACCTTCGACTGGCTGATCCACGACAGCACCGTCTGGGCGGAAGCCCTGCGCGGCACCGTGATCTATCTGTCGGCCGCCTCCGGTCTCCCGGGCCTGCCCGATCTGACCCAGGTACTGAAGTCGCCCGACATCCCTGCCGCCCTGGAGGCCGCCGGGGGCGGCGTGGTGCTGGAGGCCGGCGCCCGCGTCTGCACCGAGCATTTCGCGAAACGACTGAGCGACTTGCGAATTCCCGCCACCGTGCACTACGAGCCGACCGGAATCCACGCCTGGGAGGACTTCTCCGCCGAGCTGGGCCCGGCCTGGGATACCCTCGCCACCGCCTTCGCCCCGGCCTTCGGGCGGTAATCGCACCAATCGAATGCGCTTGGGGCGCAAGGTATCTCAGTGCCGGAATCCGTATCGGGGCAGTCGGCGCAGTCCCGGCCGGATCCGGCTGTCCACCGTCACGGCCAGTCCGGCGTGCACGGCCGCCACGGTGAAATCCGACGCCTCTTTCCAGGTGGCCGCGTATTCCATGGTGAGTTCGGCGCCTTCGTCGGGCCCGCCCAGATACACGGTGACGCGATGGGTGAGCGCCTCCCCGATGCTGTCGAACAGAACCTTGCCTTCGGTGATGCCGGCCATGCGTGCTGCTCCTCGAATAGTGGCGGGGAGACGCGCGAGCCGACACCTGTGGCGGCCGCGCGTCCCTGTAACCGAAAGTAACCGGATTGTTTTGCGCGGGAATGTGTTCCGGTTCGACCTTGGAAATGTCACAAGCGCCCCGCGAGGGTAGTTGTTACGCGTTGGAACAGAAATGTTGGCACCCCAGACTGGACACGCGCTCACAAACGATCACGGTGCCCATTGTGACTATTCGAAAGGTTCGTCCTCCCCTCTGTCCTGGCACACCGCGCCTTCCTACGCTGCCCGGCATGAGGATTCGCGTTCCCATCGCGGCGATCGGCGCACTGTTGCTGACCGTCGCCGCGGGTGACCCGAACCTCGTGGTCCGCGAGGCCCCCGCCTGGAACGTGCTGCTGCAGCGCGGCTGGACCCTGGCCCTGCCCGACCACCTCGGACCACGATTCGCCTGCGGCGCGGCCAAACTCGGCGGTCAGATCACCCTGGACGGCGTCCGCGCCGTGCAGCGGGTGCCGGATCTGCGGGTCGAGCACAGTCCGGTCGCCATGGCCGGATACTCGGGCGGCGGCATGGCCACCGCGTGGGCCGCGGCGCTGGCCGCCACCTACGCCCCCGATCTGCACATCGCGGGCGCGGCCATGGGCGGCGTGCCCATGAACGACGGGCCGGCCGACCGCCGTCGGTCAGCAGCCCGCCGCCTGATAGGTGCGGGCCACCAGCGCCGAGCGCAGGTACCACAGCCCCGCCGCCTGGGTGGGATCGAACCCGGTCAGCTGCCCGATCCGCTTGAGCCGGTAGTCCACGGTATTGGTGTGCACGTGCAGCATGCGCGCCGTGCGCTGCCGGTTCAGGTTGTTGCTGATGTGTGACTGCAGCGTCTCCAGCAGCTCTGCGTGCTCGTCGAGCGGATCCAGCAGCGACCCCAGATGATCGCGGCCCGGTCCCGGCCGGGTGAGCTGATATTCCAGCGCCAGTTCGTCGAAGCGGAACAACCCGCGCACCAGCCGCAGCCGGTGCACGATGTCGAGCAGCTCGTGCGCCTGGTCGGCGGCATCCGGAATCTGTTGCGGCGCAGCGGAAACCAGCGTCGCGGTAATCGGCACCCGGGCCGCCCGCGACAGCTGCTCGACCAATTCGTCGAGCTGCTCGTCCGCGAGCGCCGTGACCGGCACCAGCAGCGTGCCGCCGTCCACGCTCAGCAGCGACAGCACCCGGTCGGGATACCGGTGGGCCAGTTCGGCCTGTACCCGGCGCAGCTTGCGCCGCGCCACCACCGCACCGTCCACGGTGGGGGAGTGCTCCTCGGGATGTTCGGGAATCGCCAGCGCCAGTACGTGATACGTCTCGGCGATCTCGATCCCGCATTCGCGCGCCATGGTGGAGGTGCTGTGCCCGCCCAGCAGCGCGGAGGTGAGCGTGTGCACGGCGGTGTGGTGTTCGCTCACCACCGACCGCAGCTCCCGCACGTAGGCCATGGCCACCGCGGAGGTCATCCGGTCCAGCAGTTCCACCACGAGTTTGGCCCCGCCCATGATGCTGTCCATGTCGGCGGCCGCGATGACCAGCGTGACATCGCCGTCGTCGTCCTCGCGGCGCACGTGCCCGGCCATGGCATTGGCCATCACCAGCTCCGAGCCGATCTTGAAGCCCTCGTGGATGGCGTGGTGGATGGTGTCGATCGGAATGCCCTCCCGCGCCCACTGCGCGGCGGCCTCCTCCAATCGCTTGGTCTTCTCCGGAATGTCGCGCCCGTCCAGCATGCCCACCGCCAGCTCCAGGCAGGTGCGGGTGATGGCGGTGACGTCGCCGTGAATGGCGTCCCCGGGCAGCGTCCCGCACGGCGCGACGGTTTCGACGAAATGCCCCACCATGTGCTGCGCGAGCCCGCGCACATCCTTGAGCGGCGACGATATCGGGTTGCCCGACACGGTGAGCCCCGCCCGGGCCGGAATTCCCACGGACATCCGTGACTCCCTTCCACCCCCGGGTTGTGCCCCTTCCGGGACCTGAAACGCTAACGCATGCCGCCGATACCAGCGGCCGGATCGATCTCTCCTGTGAGGCACAGTAATGCGCTTTCGGCGCTCCTGTGACTTCTCACATGCGCCAGGCCGGCGCCGCATAACGGCCGGGCAGCGTCGACGCGGGGCAATTCGCGTGGACACGCGGGTGAAACGAGCGCACGCCCGAGGCGTGAGAGCGCCACCGGGGTGATCTATCCGACTCCACCTCGGAACGGAATCCTGTCAGCCCGGGTGGACATGCCCGCGGCCGTGATCAGCCCAGGTGGCTGGTGTCGTTGTACGAGGTGAGCCGCATCCCGGAATCGCCTCGCTCCCAACGGGTTATGGACGCATTGCGGACCTGGGCGCTGGTCTGGGCGCTGATCTCGGCCTCGCTCAGATCCCCGAAGATGTAGCGGGTCAGCACGATTGCGATGTCATGGGTGAAAACCAGGACATGGCCGTGCATTTCGCGGAGCACGGCTCGCAGCCGGAGCGCGACGTCGGGCCAGGATTCGCCGCCCGGCGGGCGATGGTAGAAGCCGCCTGAGCGCTGCATCTCCCGGAACTCGTCCGGGTAGCGGCGCTGAATGCCGATTCTGGTGAGCCCGAACAGCACCCCGGGCTCCCGGTCTCGGATCCGCTCGTCGAAGTGCACGGGCGGCGTCGACAGGAAAACGAGCGCGATGCGGGCGGTCTCGCGGGTGCGCAGGTACGGCGAGCAGAGCACCAGGTCGAAGCCCGGATCGAACCCGGCCAGCCGTCTCCCGGCCGCCGCCGCCTGCGCCGCGCCCAGCTCGGTCAGCGGCACGTCGGCATCCCGTGTGCCCGTGATGAATTCCTCCGCCCCGGTGTACGGCGCCGCGTTGACGGTGCTCTGGCCGTGCCGCACCATGGTCAGTGATTCCAGTCCCGCTCCCGTCGCGTCCACCCATATATCGTGCGCGCAACCACGGTCGTCCGCCCGGCGAAATGTTAAGTGTGGGCAATGACCACATTCGGTGGCGCCCGCGCTGCCCGGACCGGTCCGCCGGTGCGACTGGACGAACTGCCGCTGGGTCCCGTGCACTACAAGCTGGTCGCCCTGGTCGCCCTGGTCGCCCTGGTCGCCCTGGTCGGCATGGGGCCTGTTCTTCGACCTCTACGAGCTGTTCCTGGCCGGCACCATCACCGGCGTGCTGCGGCAGCAGCTGCACCTGTCCACCTACCAGCTCAGTGGCATCCTGGCCTCGGCCTTCGCGGGCCAGTTCCTGGGCGCGCTGGTGATCGGGCGGCTCTCGGACGTGTTCGGCCGCCGGCGCATGTTCATGGTGAACATCGGCCTGTACGCGGGCTTCACGCTGCTGGGCGCGTTCAGCCCGAACGTGTGGTTCCTGATGGCCACCCGCGGTGGAACGGAAATACCTGGTGGTGGGCAGCGCCGCCCTGATGGCGGTGTTCGGCGTGGTCTTCGGTTTCGCCACCGCCGTGCCGCTGATCCTGGTGTCGGGCGGGTTGTTCACGCTGGCCAGCAATGTGTTCTCCGACGCCATCCACACCTATCTGCCGGAGTCCTTCCCGACCAGCGTGCGCGGCACCGCGTCGGGCACCACCTATTCACTGTCCAAGCTGAGCACGGCCGTGCAGCCGTTCCTGCTGCTGCCGCTGCTGGACCGCCGCGGGCCGGGCGCGGTGTTCACCGTCATCACCGTGGCCCTGGTGACCATGGTCGTGATCATCGGCCTCTGGGGTCCGATCAGCGGCCGCAAGCCGCTCGACGCCGAGTAAGCCCCGTCCGCGCACCGGGTTCGGCTACCGGTGCGCGGCGACCGGACTGCCCACCGTGATGTCGGCGGGCGGCAGCCACAGCGTGGCGATGGTGCCGCCGCCGACCGCGGGCTCGATGGAGGCATTGCCGCCGTGCGCCTGCGCCACCCAGGCGACCAGGGCCAGCCCGATGCCATTGCGCCCGCTGCGCCCGGCCGCGCCGCGATTGAACGGGCTGGCCGACATGACCGGATCGACGCCCGGGCCGTGGTCGCGAATGCTGACCCGCCCCTCCGCCACATGCACCTCGACCGGCGCTGCCCGGTTCACCGCGCCGTGGGTCAGCCCGTTCTCCAGCATGTTCCGGATCGCCAGGCTCAGCAGTTGCGGATCGCCCACCACCACGCTGGGGTGCGCGGTCACCACGATGCGCTCGTCGGCGGCCTCCTCGGCCACCGCTTCGGCCAGCTGGTCCAGCCGCAGCAGGGTGCGCTCGGGTTCGGCGATGCCGGACTGCATGCGGGCGCGGGCCAGCAGCCCGGTCACCAGGCGCGCCATCCGATCCGAGAGCCGGCGCGCCTCGGCCAGCGTCTGCTGCACCTCCTCGGGCTTGGGCCGGGATTCGGTGAGCAGCTTCAATGTGGTGAGCGGCGTACGCAATTCGTGCGCGGCGTCGCCGAGGAACTGCTCGTGCTCGTCCAGCATGCGCAACGCCTGCCGCTGACTGCGCCCCGACAGCAGGAAGGTGGCCGCCGCCGACAGCAGGACCAGCAGGCCACCCCCGGCGATCAACTCCCACACCAGGATTCGATGCGCTCCGGCGTCGGCCATGGACTCGGTCCCGGCCAGGATGACCACGATGCTGTCCCAGTCGTTCCAGAACACCGGGGCACCCGCCACCGTCACCGACCGGCCGGTGATGTCGGTGCCCGCGAATCGGCTGCCCTGATAGAGCAGGCCGTCGGCGTGATCCTCGGTTTGCGTTGCGAGCGTGGAGATCTGGGTGTCGTCGGGCATCAGCGAACGCTGGTAGGTGTGTGCCTGCTTCCACGGCTCGCCCGGTTTGCGCACCGCCACCACGACCGCCGTCGAACCCTTGGCCAGCTCGTCGTCGATGACGGTGGACAGGTCCAGCACCTGCTTGTCGTCGTGCTGAATGGCCCGGGCCAGCCCGCCCGCCACCTCTTCGGCCTGATCCTGTGCGCGGGTCTGGCGTGCGTGCGCGTCGATGGAGGCGGCCACGAAGCCGAACACCAGCACGGCCGTCGCGGTGATCACGGTGGCCAGCGCGGTCATGATCCAGCGGGCCCGTTTCAGCCGGGCCACGGCGGGGGAGCGGTGCGCGCTCACGAGATCCCGCCGCCGATGAGGAATCCCGTACCCCGCACGGTCTCGATCACGCTCGGCTCCCCGAGCTTGCGACGCAGCTTCGCCACCACCGCGTCCACCACATTCGAAGCGGGCTCGGCCATTTCGTCCCAGCAGCACTCGATGAGATCGGTGCGGGTCACCACGCTGCCGCGCCGGGTCGCCATGAGCTCGAGCACCGCGAACTCCTTGGGGGTGAGCATCAGCATGATGCCGGCGCGGGTGACTCGGCGGCGCATCAGGTCGATATCGATGTCCGCCACCGCGATTCGCGACGCGGTGGGCTGTTCGCGGCGGCGGCACAGCGCCCGCACCCGCATTACCAGCTCCGGCAGCGCGAAGGGTTTGGTCAGGTAGTCGTCGGCGCCGTGCTCGAAACCGGCCAGCCGATCGTCGAGCCCGTCGCGGCCGGTGAGCATGAGCGCGGGCACCGTGTGCCCCGCGCTGCGCGCCCCGGCGACCAGGTCCAGGCCGTCGCCGTCGGGCAGGCCGCGATCCACCACCAGGCAGTCGTAGCGATTGATGGCGATCTTGAAATCCGCGTCGGCGATGCTCTGGGCGAGGTCCACCGCGAACCCGGCCGAGCGCAACCCATCGGTCACCTCACGGCAGAGCTGGTGGTCGTCCTCTAGCACCAAAACACGCACAGAGGCAGAGAGTAGGGCATCACTGACGCCTGCCCAACGGCTGCGGCGACCGGATCGGCAAAAAATGATCGGAAAATGATCCGACGGCAAACCGGCGCGCTACCACAGGCTTCCGACCCTCTCACGGAACCGCCCGCCAGGTCGAGGGTCGCAGGCAACCCGCTGTATCCTGAACGCGGTTGTTTCTGTCAGCGGCTACCGAGAGGGGGTGAGGTGCATGCGCGGCGAACCTCCCAGTCGAAGGCCGTGTGGCATCGCCCCCCGAATCCGTCGGTAACTGCTCTGGCGGCGGTGGGTGTGGTGCCCGCGGTGTGCCCCGGTGCCTCCCATCCACTCTTTTACTCGCCGTCCGGCCGAGGACTCCGCCATGACGCAGACCGACCTGCACCCTGTCGTCTCCGATGTGCGCCGCCCCGAAGGGGATTCGCTGTGCGACATCGTCGACCGCCGCCACCTCACCCCCGCCGTGGAGTGGCTCGACAACCACCCGCCGCACGTCATCGCCGAGCAGCTGGCCCGCATGGACGCGGTCACCGCCGGCATGGCCTTCCGGCTGCTCGACAAGGACCGCGCGCTGGCCGTTTTCGAGGAACTCGAGCCCGTCGACCAGCAGCAGATCCTGTCCGGCCTGCGCGATCAGAGCTTCCGGGACCTCATCGAGGACATGGACCCCGATGACCGCGCCCGCATGCTGCGCGAGGCGCCGGCCAAGGTGGCCAAGAAGGTACTGGCCGGGCTCAGCCCGCGCGAACGGCGCATGACCGCCACCCTGCTCGGCTACCCGGAGGGGTCGGTCGGGTTCTACATGACGCCGGAAGTCGTTGCGCTGCCGCGGAATCTGCCCGTCACCGAGGCGCTGCAGACCGTCCGGACCAAGGGCGGCACCGCCGAGACCGTCTACACGCTGCCGGTCGTGGACGCGGGCCGCCGCCTGATCGGCGTGGTCGAACTACGCGATCTGGTGCTCGGCTCACCGGACGCCATGATCGCGGATCTGGTTGTGGCCGAACCGGTCTCGGTGCGCGCCACCGACTCGGCGGAGCGGGCGGCCCGGCTCATGCAGGGCGCCAACCTGATCAACCTGCCGGTGGTGGACAGTGAGGACCGCCTGGTGGGCCTGCTCACCATCGACGACGCCGTCGAGGTCATCGAGGCGGCCGACTCCGAGGACATGGCCCGGCAGGCCGGCACCACCCCGTGGTCCGGGCACTACATGGCCGCGGGCGTGTTCCAGCTGGCCCGCTACCGCGCCCTGTGGCTGATGCTGCTGCTGGTCGCCGCGACCCTGACCGTCACTGTCACCAACTTCTTCGAGCCAACCCTCGAGCAGGCCGCGCACCTGGCGCTGTTCATTCCCCTGCTCATCGGATCCGGCGGCAATGCGGGCGCCCAGGCCGCGACCACCTGCGTACGCGCGCTCGCGGTCGGCGAGGTCCGGGTCTCGGACCTGTTCGCCGTGATCTGGCGGGAATGCCGGGTCGGGCTGCTGCTGGGCTGCATGCTGGCCGCGGTCGGCATGGTGATCGGCACGCTGTTCGTGGGGGTGAAGATCGCCGGGGTGGTGGGCATCGCGCTGGTGATCATCTGTGCCTGGGCGGCGACCATCGGCGGAACCATGCCGCTGCTGGCCAAGAAACTGCGCATCGACCCGGCCGTCATCTCCGCGCCCATGGTGACCACGCTGGTGGACGCGACCGGCCTGGTCATCTATTTCACGACGGCGAAGGTGGTGTTGGGGATCTGACACGGCGGTGGAGGGCATCTGATCGGCAAACCTGCGGAGGGTGCGGACACGCCGACCCCGGGTCGCTGTGACGGATTGCACCGCTGTAATTTTCTGCAGTCGGTGGCGTGCTTGCCCATCCCCTTTTCGCATTCTCGCAGGACAGTGTGAGGACACGTGAAGACACAACTTCTTGTGCTGCATGGGGATGTCACCTACCAGTAGTAGTGTTCAGGGTAAGGGAATTCCGCAGGGTCCGGTGAGCTGAGAAGGGTGTGTGAGCGGGCGTGAAACTGATCGATCGGGTGACGGCGATCAACTGGAACCGCGTGCAGGACGAGAAGGATGCCGAGGTCTGGGATCGGCTCACCGGCAACTTCTGGTTGCCGGAAAAGGTCCCGGTCTCCAATGACATCCCGTCCTGGAACACGTTGACCGCCAACGAGAAGCAACTCACCATGCGGGTCTTCACCGGCCTCACCCTGCTCGACACCATCCAGGGCACGGTCGGCGCGGTCAGCCTCATCCCGGATGCGCTGACCCCGCACGAGGAGGCGGTGCTCACCAATATCGCCTTCATGGAGTCGGTGCACGCCAAGAGCTACAGCTCCATCTTCTCCACGCTGTGCTCCACCCGCGAGATCGACGAGGCCTTCCGCTGGTCCGAGGAGAACCGGAACCTGCAGCGCAAGGCCGAGATCGTGCTGGAGTACTACAACGGCGAGGACCCGCTCAAGCGCAAGGTCGCCTCCACCCTGCTGGAGTCGTTCCTCTTCTACTCCGGCTTCTACCTGCCCATGCACTGGTCCTCGCGGGCCAAGCTCACCAACACCGCCGACATGATCCGCCTGATCATTCGCGACGAGGCCGTGCACGGCTACTACATCGGCTACAAGTACCAGAAGGGCCTCGAACTGGTCTCCGAGGCCGAGCGCGAGGAGCTCAAGGCCTACACCTTCGAGCTGCTGTTCGAGCTGTACGAGAACGAGGTCGAGTACACCCAGGACCTCTACGACGAGGTCGGCCTCACCGAGGACGTCAAGAAGTTCCTGCGCTACAACGCCAACAAGGCCCTGATGAACCTCGGCTACGAGGGCCTGTTCCCCAAGGACGAGTGCGACGTCAATCCGGCCATCCTCTCGGCCCTCTCGCCCAACGCCGACGAGAACCACGACTTCTTCTCCGGCTCCGGCTCCAGCTACGTCATCGGCAAGGCCGTCAACACAGAGGACGAGGACTGGGAGTTCTGACGGGTCGCGGCGCTCGACCCCGATGACGCGGGGAAGTCGCCACCCGGCCGAGCACCGACCGTGAAGTTCACCAGCGAGATCGTGAACTTTTCGTGATCACGGGTGTTCCCCGCAGGCAGACATAGCAAACGGCCCCGAGCAAAGATTCGCTCGGGGCCCGTTTGCCAACCGCAGCAACTGATTTCGCAACGGTCGGGGTAACTCGTCGGGTACGGCCAGAATCGGTTCGCTCACCAACCGCGGCACGCGTGCCCAACCGTTGACGGCTCTCGGCCGCGCGCTGAAGGTCCGGGGAGGCGGGGGAGCGAGGCGGGGGAGCTCAGTCCGTGACGTATCCGTTGAGGTTGTTGCGGACGTCGTCGAGCAGGGCCCGGGCGGCGGTGATGCCGCTGCCGTGCCAGATGGTGTCGTCGACGGCGAACTCGCGGCGGTCGCTCACCGCGGCGAGCTGTTTCCAGTTGTCGCCCTTCATGATCGACTTGCCGTAGTCGAGGCCGTCCTTGCCGTCGAACATGAGGAAGATGAGGTCGCCCTCGATCCGGTTGCGGGCGTCCTGGCTGCTCAGACTGGTCACGTCGAAGGAGTCCCCGCGCTGCGGCTGCGGCCGCTGTACGCCCGCGTCGCCCAGCACCTGCGCGGCGAAGCTGTTGCCGCCCTGCACCTGAATGACATTGGGCTCGAAGCGGATCACCGATGCCTGGGTGAGGGCGGCATTGGCGGCGAGCCCCGCGTCCCTGGCGGCCGTGCGGTAGTCGTCGAGCGCCTTGACCCCGGCGGTCTTGCGGTCCATGGCCTCCGCGAAACCGGTGAAGGTGGCCTGCCAGCCGTTCTCCGCACCGACCAGCACCGTCGGGGCGATGCCCTTCAGGGCGTCGTAGTGCGAGCTGTCGGAGGCCGGGCCGATGATCAGATCCGGCTTCAACTCCGCGATCTTCGCCGGATCCGGGTTGCCCGCCAGGCCTACCGAGGGGATATCGACGACGCCGGTGCCCAGGTAACCGGGCTGCGGCGCGGGACCGGCCAGCGTGGTCGCGCCGACCACGCGCTCCCACAGCCCCAGCGCGCAGGTGGCGTCCAGGGCGGACGTGGAGAGCACCACGATGCGCTTGGGGTCGGCCGGCACCTCGGAGGTGCCCGCGGCATGGGCGACGGTCTTCGTGCCCGCGGCCGAGTCCGGACTGGACGGCAGCGGGCACGCCTTGGAGGTGTCGCGCTCGATCCCGACCACGCCCGCACCCGCGATATTCGTGGTGGTGCGCACGATCGAGGCGGCGTTGTCATCGGTCTTGCCGCATCCCGCGACAAGACCCACCGTCAGCAGCGTGGCCACCGAGACCAATCCCACACTGCGCAAATGCCGCAAGGATCGCCAATGGGGCGTGACCAGCGGGGAGAAGGTGGAGGCGAACGTGTTTCGGGTGGAAGCGGACTCGCGCACCGGCATGCGGGGCAGCCTACAGCCGTGCCCGGCGACTCCCAATTACGACACCGGCGCCGCCACGGAGTACGACATCGGCACCGCCACGGAGTACGACATCAGCACCGCCACGGAGTACGACATCGGCACCGCCGAATACGACACAGAGTAGGACCCGGAGCGAGCGCTGTCGGAACACCGTTTACGATCTGTCACAGCGCAAGCCACCGTCGTTCGTCATGTGCCGAACCGGACGCCGGAAGCAGCGTACGAACGATGGCATACCTGTGGAGGTTTCGTGACTGCCGTAGAACCGCGGCCGGCCAGCCTTGTGGAGGCGGCTCGGCCCTATCCTCAAAGGACGGGTCCGAAGGGATCGTTCATCTACAAGATGGTCACCACGACGGACCCGAAGGTTCTCGGCGTCATGTACCTGGTGACGGCCATGTCCTTCTTCATGGTCGGCGGCATCATGGCGCTGCTCATGCGCGCCGAGCTGGCCCGCCCGGGCATGCAGTTCCTGTCGCCGGAGCAGTTCAACCAGCTGTTCACCATGCATGGCACGATCATGCTGCTCTTCTACGCGACCGCGATCGTGTTCGGCTTCGCCAACATCATCCTGCCGCTGCAGATCGGCGCCCCTGACGTCGCCTTCCCGCGTCTGAACGCGTTCAGCTACTGGCTGTACCTGTTCGGCGGCACCATGGCGACCGCCGGCTTCATCACCCCCGGTGGCGCGGCCGACTTCGGCTGGACCGCCTACGCCCCGCTGTCGGACATCGTCCACTCCCCGGGCGTCGGCGGCGACCTGTGGATCCTGGGTCTGGCCGTCTCCGGTCTGGGCACCATCCTCGGTGCCGTCAACATGCTCACCACCGTGGTCTGCCTGCGCTGCCCGGGTATGACCATGTTCCGGATGCCGATCTTCACCTGGAACATCGCCGTCACCTCGGTGCTGGTGCTGCTGGCCTTCCCGCTGCTCACCGCGGCCCTGTTCGGCCTGGCCTACGACCGCCACCTGGGCGGCCACATCTACGACCCGGCCAACGGCGGCGTGCTGCTCTACCAGCACCTGTTCTGGTACTTCGGCCACCCCGAGGTGTACATCATCGCGCTGCCGTTCTTCGGCATCGTGTCGGAGATCTTCCCGGTCTTCAGCCGTAAGCCGATCTTCGGATACACCACCCTGGTCTACGCGACGCTGGGTATCGCGGCGCTGTCGATCGCGGTGTGGGCGCACCACATGTACGCCACCGGTGCCGTGCTGCTGCCGTACTTCTCGTTCATGACCTTCCTCATCGCGGTCCCGACCGGTGTGAAGTTCTTCAACTGGATCGGCACCATGTGGCGCGGTCAGCTCACCTTCGAGACCCCGATGCTCTGGTCGGTCGGCTTCCTGGTGACCTTCCTCTTCGGTGGTCTGTCGGGTGTCATCCTGGCCTCGCCGCCGCTGGACTTCCACGTGTCCGACACCTACTTCGTGGTCGCGCACTTCCACTACGTGCTCTTCGGCACCATCGTGTTCGCCACCTTCGCGGGCATCTACTTCTGGTTCCCGAAGATGACCGGCCGCATGATGGACGAGCGCTTGGGCAAGTGGCACTTCTGGGCCACCTTCGTCGGCTTCCACACCACGTTCCTGGTGCAGCACTGGCTGGGCAACATGGGTATGCCGCGTCGCTACGCCGACTACCTGCCCTCGGACGGCTTCACCACCCTGAACACCATCTCCACGATCGGTGCCTTCATCCTGGGTTCGTCGATGCTGCCGTTCATCTGGAACGTCTTCAAGTCCTACCGCTACGGCGAGGTCGTGACCGTGGACGACCCGTGGGGCTACGGCAACTCCCTCGAGTGGGCGACCTCCTGCCCGCCGCCGCGGCACAACTTCTACGAGCTGCCGCGCATCCGCTCCGAGCGTCCCGCGTTCGAGCTGCACTACCCGCACATGGTCGAGCGCATGCGCGCCGAGGCCCATGTCGGCTGGGGCTCCAAGTCCCACACCGTCAAGGAGCTGGAGAAGGTTTCCGGCTAGTCTCGACACCTGAACACCAACGCGGCACCTGTCTGACGACGGGTGCCGCGTTGTTTTCGGGGAGGGAGGGCCGACCCGACCTCGGACCGCCACCTTCGACACGCCGTTCGCGGCACCCTTGCTGGCGGTCGGGCTACTGCTGTTCGAGTGGCGGCCACGCAGTTTCGTGCCGGTCGCGACCGCGGTGTCGGTGGCGGCGGTGCTGCGCATTCTGCGCCTGCCGACGATCCGGCCCTCCCGCGTCGAGGTCGGTGCGACGGTCCAGCGCCATGATCGATGTGTTGCTATTGGCCGATGGAGGATCCGGGAGCGATGTCGGAAACGGGACTGTCCACCGAGTGGTCGCGTGCGCTGGGGCTGCGGCTGCCGGTGGTGAACGCGCCGATGGGCGGGGTTGCCGGTGGCAGGCTGGCGGCCGCGGTCGCGGCGGCGGGTGGCCTGGGCATGATCGGGATGGGGAGTGCGGGGTCGGTGGAGGCCCTCGAGCGGGAACTGCCGCACGTCGCCGACGCTGCCGGTCCGGTCGGGATCGGTCTGGTGGATTGGGTGGTGGCCGCCCGTCCCGGGCTGTTCGAGCTCGCCCTCGCGGCCGCACCCGCGCTGCTGTCGGTGAGCTTCGGGTCCGACCTGTCGTGGGCCGACCGGGCTCGCGCCGCCGGAATCCGCACGGCGACACAGGTTTACACCGTCGACGAGGCCCGGCGTGCGCGCGATGCCGGCATCGATGTCCTGGTGGCACGCGGTCTGGAGGGTGGTGGGCACGGCGCTCCCGAACTGGCGACGCTGCCGCTGCTGGAGGCCGTGCTCGACGCGGTGCCGGGTCCGGTGCTGGCCGCCGGTGGAATCGGTTCGGCGCGTGGGGTCGCCGCGATGCTGGCGGCAGGAGCCTCGGGAGTGTGGCTGGGGACCGCCCTGGCCGCCTGCGCCGAATCGCTGCTGTCGCCGGGCGGCCGGCAGGCCCTGCTCGCGGCCGAGGACACCGACACCATCGTGACCCGGACCTTCGACGTCGGCATGGAACTGCCCTGGCCACAGCGCTTTCCGGCCCGGGTGCTGCGCAACGACTTCACCGCGCGCTGGCACGACCACCTGGGCGAGCTGGCCGGTGACACCGCCGCGCGGTCCGAGCTGACCGCCGGGAATGCTGCCGACGACCCGCGTATCGCCCCGGTCGACGCGGGCCAGGGCGTCGGCCTGGTCACCGCGGTGCGCCCGGTCGCCGACGTACTGACCGAAATGTGTTCGGGCGCCGCGCGCCTGCTCGGTCGCTGACGCATCGACTCTCGGTCGGCGGTCGCCCTGACCTCCGGTGGCCCGGTCGCTGACCTCGGGTGGCGTGATGCCCGCCACCGTCGGCGGCGGTCGGCGCGGTCCCGTTCGCGCCGACCTGACAGAATGAGCTGCCGCCGCATGCCGGGCGGGACAGGCAGTCGCATGGAACGGAGTTATCGATTGAGCGCGTCTGACACGACGGTTCTGGTCACGGTCACCGGACCCGACAAGCCGGGCGTCACATCGGTACTGCTGGCCGCCCTGGCCAATAGCGCGGTCAGTCTGCTGGATGTGGAGCAGGTCGTGATTCGCGGTCGCCTCACCCTGGGCGTGCTGGTGTCGTGTCCCACCGATCCCGAAGCGCTGCAGGATCAGCTCGAGGACGCCATGGCCTCCATCGGCATGGATGTCGATGTGGAGATCGGAGCGAGCGCCGTGTCGGGCGCCAAGCTGTCGACCCACGCGGTCGTGGTGCTGGGTTCGCCGGTCACCGCCCGGGCCTTCAGCGCCATCGCGCGCAAGCTGGCCGCGCAGCGGGTGAACATCGACTCCATTCGCGGCATCGCCGACTATCCGGTCACCGGCCTGGAACTCATGGTCACCGTCCCCACCGCCGACGCGGACGCCGAGACCGAGCTGCGCACCGCGCTGGCCACGGTCGCCGCCAAGGAGAGCGTGGACGTCGCCGTCGAGAAGGCGGGCCTGGCACGACGGGCCAAGCGGCTCATCGTGTTCGACGTGGACTCCACCCTGATCCAGGGCGAGGTCATCGAGATGCTGGCCGCGCACGCCGGTGTCGAGGAGGAGGTCCGCAAGGTCACCGAGGCGGCCATGCGCGGCGAGATCGACTTCTCCGAATCCCTGCGTCAGCGGGTGGCGACGCTGGCCGGGCTGGACGCCTCGGTCATCGACGAGGTCGCCGAGCGGATCGAACTCACCCCCGGCGCCCGCACCACCATTCGCACCCTGCGCCGCCTGGGGTTCCGCTGCGGCGTGGTGTCCGGCGGCTTCCGTCAGGTCATCGAGCCGCTGGCGCACGAGCTGGAACTGGACTTCGTACAGGCCAACACCCTCGAGATCCGCGACGGCAAGCTGACCGGCGCGGTGGTCGGGGAGATCGTGGACCGGGAGGCGAAAGCCGTTGCGCTGCGCCGATTCGCGGCCGAGACCGGGGTGGCCATGGATCAGACCGTCGCGGTCGGCGACGGCGCCAATGACATCGACATGCTCAATGCCGCCGGGCTGGGCATCGCGTTCAATGCCAAGCCCGCGCTTCGCGAGGTCGCCGACGCGGCGCTGTCGCATCCGTTCCTGGACGCGGTGCTGTTCATCCTGGGCGTCACCCGCGACGAGGTCGAGGCGGCCGATGCCCGCGACGGCGGTATCCGCCGGGTGCCGCTGCCGCGCTGAGGCGCTCGGCTGAGACCCGCAACGCATCCAATTCGGTTGCGGCACTCGCAGCTCCGCTCTCGGTACCGTGGTCGGGGAGTCCGGTCACGATCGAAGGAGAGTCCGTGCGCGTACGTATGCCGCTGGCAGTGGTGATGGCCGCGCTGGCGCTGGCCGGCTGCGGCAATTCGGCCTCGTCCGAGCACGAGCCGGTGCGGGTCGGCGCCGACTCCGACGGCAAGGACGTGAGTCTCGCGGTCGGTCAGGGGCTGATCGTCACCCTCGAGGCGAACCCGACCACCGGATACGCCTGGATGCTGGGCAGTCTGGATCAGAAGGTCGTGAAGCAGAACGGCTCGCCGGAATACGAACAGGACCCGAATCCGGACGGCAAGGTCGGTGTCGGCGGTAAATCGGTGTCGAATTTCGTAGCGGTCGCGGCGGGTTCCACCCGATTGAGCCTGGAATACAAGCGAGCCTGGGAACAGGGTGTGGAGCCGGCCAAGGGCTTCACCCTGAACCTGACGGTTCATTAGCCCGAACAGTTGTGTAGGAGTGGTTGTGTCGAGCGTCGGATCCACCATCGATGCCGGTTTCGTGGCCAGGCACGCGGAATTGGCCCGGGGGTATGGCGGCGGAGGCGATCCGGCGGACCCGGCACTCGTGCAGGCCATGCAGATGGTGCTGCACATTCCGAAGAACGATCCACCGGCGCGCAGCGCACTTCTGGCAGCCGCCGCCTCGGCGGTGGTGGCGCTGTGCCTCGACGAGCGGGTCGGGCCCGATGGGGAGTGGGAGGAGCGCTATCTGACCTGGAAACGCTCGCGTATTCGCAAGGTGGCGCGGCGGGGGCGCGGGGCGCAGTGGCTGGCGGCGCAGGAAGTCGACGGTGTCACAGTCGATTTCGCGGGTGCGCAGGCGCGGGCGCTGGTGCCGGGACCGGTCGGCGAGGTGGATCCGCGCATCCGGCGCCTCCAGATCAGCGGCACCGAGCTGCCCGTCGAGGAGAAGATCGCAATCGATCCGGAATATCCGGTGCTATGGGTGAACGCGGAACTGGGTATGACTGTGGGGAAGGCCGCGGCACAGGTGGGGCATGCCAGTATGTTGCTGGCAGGCGCTCTGCCGGTGCAGCGGGCGTATGCGTGGGCCGCACAGGGATTCCGGTGCACCGTCGCGGAGGCCGATCCGGGCCTCTGGGCGGAGTTGCAGGGGCGGGTGGCCGAGGGCAGCGCGGTGGCGGTGCGCGATGCCGGTTTCACCGAGGTGGCACCGGGGTCGACGACCGTGATCGCGGTGGCGTAGTGCGGATGTCGCACTAGCGAAACCGGATGGTCGGCGCACTGACCTATATGGGCAGTGCATATCGACTTCCCGGGACGGGTCGGCAAGGATCGATTCACGTTTCCTCGAAAGGAAACCACCGAAATGACAACACTGCTGGTTGTTCTCATCGTGTGGGCGGCGCTCTCGGTCCCGGCGGCACTCATTCTGGCGCGCATGTTCCGGTCCACCCGGGCGGATGCGCGGGACCGCGGGTTGGCGGACCCGGAGCGCGAACCATCGGAATTCGATGATGGCGCACACGAAATCGCTTATCGCCATCGCAATTCCGGAGAGGACACGCACCGAGTTTTCCCACCACGTTGACGAGCGTCCAGGGCGGTGGGCCAAGATGGACCTCGTGCCGCAACCGGATCCCGATCTGCTCATCGATTTCAGCGCCGTCACCGTCCGACGTTCCGGACATACCCTGGTCGGTCCGGTCACCTGGCAGGTGGAACTGGACGAGCGCTGGGTCGTGCTCGGCCCCAACGGCGCCGGCAAGACCTCGCTGCTGCGCATGGCCGCCGCCGAGATGCACCCCACCTCCGGGGTCGCCAACCTGCTCGGCGAGACCCTGGGCCGGGTCGACATCAATGAGCTACGCCCGCGCATCGGCCTGTCCTCGGCCGCCATTGCCAGCCGGGTGCCGCTCGACGAGAAGGTCGCCGACCTGGTGGTCTCGGCCGGCTACGCGGTAATGGGCCGCTGGCGGGAGAGCTACGACGACATGGACACCGACCGGGCCGTCGACATTCTGGAAAGCCTGGGCGCGGAACACCTTTCCGATCGCGCCTACGGGACGCTGTCGGAGGGGGAGCGCAAGCGGGTGCTCATCGCCCGGGCGCTCATGACCGATCCGGAACTGCTGCTGCTCGACGAACCGGCCGCCGGACTGGATCTGGGCGGGCGTGAGGAGCTGGTCGAGCGGCTCGGCGATCTGGCGGCCGATCCGGACGCGCCCGCCACCGTGCTGGTCACCCACCACGTGGAGGAGATTCCGCCGGGCTTCACCCATGGCATGCTCCTCAATGAGGGCAGTGTGGTCGCGCAGGGTCTGCTCACCGATGTGCTGACCTCCGAGAACCTGAGTGACGCGTTCCGCCAGTCGATTCAGCTGGACCGTATCGAGGGGCGCTACTTCGCGCGCCGCAGCCAGCGCTTCGGGCGGCACCGCAACCGCTGAAAGCTGCCTCCCGCAACCTGTCTCGCGAACCGCGGCGCGCTGCGATTGCATCCGCCGCCACCGCCGGGCAAACTATCCGCAACTGCCACGGATGGAGGGAGCTGGCTGTGGGCCGGAGCATCGGCGCCGTCACGATCCTGGCCGTCGCGGTCGTCGCCACCGGCTGTGTGGCCGATCCACCGGCCGCCCAGCGGGTTTCGAATTCGCATGCCGCGGAGACCCTGGGCCGGGCCACGGTCCCGTCGGACCTGAACGGTAGAATGGTGCAGCTCAGCTATGACAGCGGCGCGGGCGGAACCATCGTCTTCTCGGCGGACGGGCGCACCCTGACCTATATCGCCGCCGACACCGGACGCCGGTCGAACACGCCGGTCGCGGTCGCGTCCATTGCGGCCGGCATCTCCCTGGTTACCTGGACCGACGACACCGGCGCGGTGATCAGCCAGGTGCAGGACTATCGGACCGGCAAGGTGGAAGGCACCTGGACCCGGCGCGATGACGCCGGTCGGGCCGTCATCGAAACCCGCACCGGATCAGTCCGTGTGACCGAGTGACCAGCGAACCCGCAGCGCGTGGTATCGCTTAGCCGGGGCAACGGTTATGGTGCGAAAGGTGAGCGAAGCAATGGCCCAGTCCGAATCCCAGCCCGCGGCCGCGCCCGTCAAGGACGCGTCCACGGTCATGCTGGTGCGCGATGGTGCGCACGGGCCCGAGGTGTTCCTGCAGCGTCGAGTGGGTGGCATGGCCTTCGCGGCCGGCATGACCGTCTTCCCCGGCGGCGGCGTCGACCCGTCCGACGCGTCCATCGCACTGGACTGGGCCGGACCCGAACCCGCCTGGTGGGCCGAGCGATTCGGCATCGACGCCGGCCGGGCCCAGGCGCTGGTCTGCGCGGCGGTGCGCGAGACCTTCGAGGAGTGCGGGGTGCTGCTGGCGGGACCGACCGCCGACAGCGTCGTCAGCGACACCGCGGTCTACGCCGAAGCGCGCGGTCAGCTGGAACGCCGCGACCTGTCCTTCGCCGAATTCCTCACCCGCGAGAACCTGGTGCTGCGCGCCGACCTGCTGCGCCCGTGGGACAACTGGATCACCCCGGTGATCGAGCCGCGCCGCTACGACACCCGCTTCTTCGTCGCGGTGCTGCCGGAGGGTCAGCTCGCCGACGGGGCCACCTCCGAGGCCGAGGTGGTCGCCTGGTGCACCCCCGCCGAGGCCATCGGCCGCTGGCGCGAGGGCGTGGACGTGCTGCTGCCGCCGACCTGGACCCAGCTCACGGCGCTGAACGAATTCGCCTCTACCGCCGAGATTCTCGCGGCCGGCCGGGACATCACCCCGATCATGCCGGTGTACGACCCGTCGGGCGGCGGTCCGGCGCTGGCGTTCCCGCACGCCGACCGCTACTTCGCCGAGCTGCCCGACAATTCGCGTATCCGCGGTTCGCAGCGCGCCGAGTAGTGCTCGCCCGGGCGGGGCGTCCCGGTGCCCGGGGTCCGAAGTAGGGTGATCGGCTGTGGCCGAATTCGTGACCGTGGACCGGGGTGCGGCGGAGCATGTCGCCGTGCTCCGCATCGCACGCCCGCCGATGAATCTGATCGATCTCCAGGTGGCGCTGGAGGTGGCGGCGGCCGCCGAGGAGATCGCGGCCGACGCATCGATCGCGGCCGTGGTGGTCTACGGCGACGAGCGGGTGTTCTCCGCCGGTGACGAACTGGCCGAACTGGCCCGGCTCACCCCCGAGCAGGCGCAGGCCCTGGCCGGCGACTTCCAGTCGGCGCTGGGCTGCCTGGCCCGGCTGCCGCAGCCGACCGTGGCCGCCATCAGCGGATACGCCCTCGGCGCTGGGCTGGAGCTGGCCCTGGCCGCGGACCGCCGCATCATCGGCGACAACGTGAAACTGGGCCTGCCGCAGATCAAGGCCGGGCTGATCCCGCTCGCCGGTATCCGCCGGTTGAGCCTGCTGATCGGCCCCTCGCACGCCAAGGATCTGGTGTTCAGCGGCCGGTTCGTGGATCCTGACGAGGCCGCGGCGCTCGGGCTGGTCGACGAGGTGGTCGCGCCCGACGATGTGTTCGCCGCCGCTCTGCGCTGGGCGAAGCAGTTCACCGACGGTCCGCGCGCGGCCCTGGCTGCGGCCAAGCGGGTGTTCGAGGCGGGCACGCACGGCCACGATCGGGCGCGTCGTGAGTGGGCGGATCTGTTCGGCACCGAAGATCAGCAGGTTGGAACACGTTCTTATTCGGTCGACGGTCCGGATGCGACCCGGTTCACTGGCCGTTAAGCAGCCCGATAACACCGTTCACCGGGGTATTCATTAGGCTGCCCTGCATGACAGTTGGTCCTGAAGACCCCGCGCCGAACCCGCACGCCACCGAGGCGGAGGTCCAGGCCGCGTATAGCGACAACAAGCTCGCCCAGGTCCTGTATCACGACTGGGAAGCCGAGACCTACGACGACAAGTGGTCCATCTCCTACGACGAACGCTGCATCGAGTACGCGCGCGGCCGCTTCGACGCCGTCGCCCCGAGCGCCGAGCTGCCCTACGACCGGGCGCTCGAACTCGGCTGCGGCACCGGCTTCTTCCTGCTGAACCTGATGCAGGCGGGCGTCGCCAAGCGCGGCTCGGTCACCGATCTGTCCCCCGGCATGGTCAAGGTCGCCACCCGCAACGGCCAGCACCTGGGCCTGGACGTGGACGGCCGGGTCGCCGACGCCGAGACCATCCCCTACGAGGACGACACCTTCGACCTCGTCGTGGGCCACGCCGTGCTGCACCACATCCCGGATGTGGAGCTGGCGCTCAAGGAGTGCCTGCGCGTGCTGAAGCCGGGCGGCCGGTTCGTGTTCGCGGGTGAGCCGACCACCATCGGCAACCTCTACGCCCGCAAGCTGGGCCAGGTCACCTGGAAGATCACCACCGAGATCACCAAGCTGCCGTTCCTCAGCGACTGGCGTCGCCCGCAGGAGGAGCTCGACGAGTCCTCCCGCGCCGCCGCCCTCGAGGCCGTCGTCGACCTGCACACCTTCGACCCGTCCGACCTCGAGCGCATGGCCCGCAGCGCCGGCGCCGTCGAGGTGCAGGCCAAGACCGAGGAATTCGCCGCCGCCCTGTGGGGCTGGCCGGTGCGCACCTTCGAGGCCGCCGTCCCGGACGAGAAGCTGACCTGGCGCTACCGCATGGCCCAGTACAAGGCGTGGCTGGCGTTCTCGGCCCTCGACGAGAAGGTGCTGCGCCATGTGGTGCCCCGCCAGTTCTTCTACAACGCCATGATCACCGGCGTGAAGCCCGCCGCCTCCGCCAAGTAGGCCGGTCCACGAATCCCCGTGGGCTACGCCTTCTCTCGCGCTGATATCGCCTACCTCGCCAGTCCGGCCGGCGCGGCCGCCCTGGCCGAGGTAGGCGATTTCGCGCTCACCCCCGCCTCGCTTCTGAAGGACCTGGAGCGCCTCCGCCGTGACCACGGCGACCACGCCCCCGCCCTCGTGGAAACGGTCCGCCTGCGCCGCCGTGCGACAGCCAAACTCGACGGCGCAGGGGAGTGGTTCTTCACCGACGACGCCCTACAGCAGGCCACCCCGTCGGCCGTAGCTCGCCACCGCGCACAGCGCTTGGCCGGTCGCACGGTCCACGATGTCACCTGCTCCATCGGCGCGGAATTGGCCGCCCTGGCCGAGGTCTGCCCCGCCGTGATCGGCAGCGACCTCGACGACGTACGTCTCGCGATGGCTCGGCACAATCTCGGTGTGCCGCTGGTGAATTCCCGCTCGGACGGCGATGCGATCCACCACGGGGATGCCAGCATGGCTGGGCAGGGACGTGGCACCTCGTCGACGATCGGCAGCGTATCCACTGCGGCGCTCACCGGGGCGGCGGCGCGAAATGTGGTGCTGGTCAAGGCGGATGCGCTGGTGCCGTGCAGTACCGCCGAGGTCGTGATCGCGGATCCGGCGCGGCGGGCGGATGGGCGGCGGACGCATGATCCGGCGAAGCTGCAGCCGCCGCTGCCGGATCTGCTGGCGGCGTATACCGGACGGGAGCTGGCCGTGAAGTGTGCTCCCGGACTGGATTTCGACAAGCTCGGGTGGGCGGGGGAGATCGAAGTCGTCTCGCTCGACGGGGCGGTGCGGGAAGCCTGCCTGTGGTCACCGGGTTTGGCGGAGCCGGGTGTGACCCGCCGTGCGACCGTGCTCTCGTCCACTGCCGCGCCCTGGACACTCACCGATGCCGACCCGGACGATATCCCCGAGCGTGAGCCGGGGGAGTGGATCATCGACCCGGACGGGGCGGTCGTCCGTGCGGGGCTGGTGCGGCACTACGCCGCGAAACACGGACTGTGGCAGCTGGATCCGCGCATTGCCTACGTAACCGGTGACCATGTTCCGGAGGGTGTGCGGGGGTTCCGGGTGCTCGACCGCATGGAATTCCGGGAGAAGGCGCTACGGGCCGAGTTGCATCGTCGCGACTGCGGTCCGCTGGAGATCCTCGCGCGTGGCGTCGATATCGACCCGGATGCGCTCCGTGCCCGGCTCAAACCGCGAGGCTCCCGGCCACATACGCTGGTCGTCACCCGGATCGGCAGGGCGGCAACGGTTTTCCTCTGCGCCACGCCCTGACGCGGCGTCCCCGCCCCGGTAGCTCGCGCTGTGTCAGCCCTGATGGCTGACGTGCGTTGGCCGCATGACGAGGACAACGCGGTGCGGATGGTCGCGGACCGGCTTGTCGTAGGCCAGGCCGTACCGCTGCGCCAGGACGTCGAAGAACTCGCCCTCGGGGTCGGCGTCGATGCGCTCGATGACGCCGCGCACCTCGAGGTAGCGGTAGGGAGCCTCGGGATCGTTGATGCTCACCGCCACGTGCGGGTCTCGAGACGTATTGCGGTGCTTGGCGCGAGTGGTGGTCGTGGTGAAGCGCAGGAACTCACCGTCCCAGATCTGCCAGACCGGAGTGACCTGCGGGGTGCCGTCCGGATTCAGGGTGGCCAGGTGCGCGAACAGCGGGCGGGTCAGCAGGTCGGTGTACTTCTCGGGAATGACGGGGTGGGTCACGGTGTGCTCCTTCAGAGTTGGGAGATCTCGACGATGCGGAAGCCGGCGGGGACGCCGTCGCCGTAGGGGCCGTTCTTGTCGAACTGGGAAACCGTGACCAGTGCGTGGCCGCCGGTGTGCACGATCGAGGTGGGGATGTCGAGCGCGGGGTCGGTGACGCGGTGCTGCAGTTCGGCTTTCGCGCCGTCGTCGCCGAGCCGCCAGCGGGACACGGCGTTCCCCTTGTTGTGCACCACCCACAGGGTGTCGCCGCGTAGTTCGAGGCCGTCGCCGTCGAGCGCGTCGCCGCCGGTGCGCACGATCCGTTGCACGGTCGGCCGCGGTCCGGTCGGGACCCGGTAGAGGTCGCCGTTGGTCATGTCGACCACGATCAGATACCGGCCCGCGTCGTCGGCGGCAATGCCGTTGAGGGTCATGGGATTCCGCGCGGCCGGGTCCTTGGCCGCGCCGAGGTCGAGGTAGACCCGCAGTTCGCCGCCGTGCCCGTCGTGCGCGAGCGCGTCGGCGAGCTGGTCCGGTCCGATGTGGTAGACCACGTTCCGCACGCTGTCGGTGACGTAGACGCTGCCGTCCGGGGTGATGGCGAGATCATTGACGAACGGCTGCCCGGCGGCCGGGACGTCGAAGCGGGCGAGCAGGGCGCGAGTCCCGGTGTCGTACACCGTGATTCCCTCGGTGTGGTCGATCACCCAGAGCCGCCCGGCGGCATCGACCTTCACGCCGTTGGCGGTGCGGCGTCCGTCGGCGCCCGCGGCCAGGAAGGTCTCGGCCGCGGTCGTGCCCGGCGTGGCCCGGTAGATCGCGCCGGTGAGGAATGAGCTCGCGTACACGTCGCCGGTGCGCGGATCGACGGTGATGCTCTCCGGATACGCGCGCTCGGGCAGGTCGTACGCGGTGGTGATGCGGTCGGGCACCGGGGTGTCGTGGTCGGGCGCGGCGCCCGGCGTCGCCGCGTCGCCGGTGCTGCACGCCGCCAATGCCAGCAGCAGCGCCGCCGTCACCGCGGGTGCGGCCCAGCGGCGAATCGGGTGGGACATGGTTCGTGCCTTTCGATCCCGGTGGACAGAGATGACATCTGAGTGCGAGAGCGAAGATAGATTAGAACTCTAATGATCGTCAAGGCTCGAATAACTGCATGAGCTATCATGCCGGGGTGACGTCGATGCCGGTCGAAGAACGCCTGGGGACCTTCATCAAGCGCGCCGAACAGGCGCTGATGGGTGCGAAGAACGCCGCCCTCAAACCCGCGGGCGTGACGATTCCGCAGTACGCGGCCCTCTACGTGCTCAGTGAGAACCCGGGCATTTCGGCGGCCGAGCTGGCCCGGCGCTGCGGCGTCACGCCGCCCACCATGAACACGGTGCTCACCAATCTGCGCGAGCGCGGCCTCATCGAGCGCACACCGCACGCCTGGCACCGCAATGTGCTCGAGACCCGGCTCACCGAGGAGGGCCGCGCCGTCATGCATGCCGCCGACAAGCGGGCGGTCCCGGTCGAACGCGCGCTGGCCGCGGAGTTCACCGATGCCGAGCGCGAGGCGCTCATGTCCATGCTCGAGCGTGCGGCCACCCTGCTCGATTCGGTGCGGCCGGACTGATCGCTAACGGTCCCTGACGGCGCCGAAGTCGGCGACGAATCTGGTGAGTAGCCGGGCGAATTCGGTGCGGTCACGATCGCCCCACGCCGCGGTCGCCTCGGCGAAGACGGCCTGGCGATTGGCGTGGGCGCGGTTCAGTGCGGTCTGCGCGGCGGGCGTCAGGTGCAGGTGGATGCGGCGCGCGTCGTGCTGGTCGGCACGGCGTTCCAGCAGGCCCTCGGTGACCGCGCGCGCGACCAGGCGGCTGGCGCGGGGCTGATCCACGCCCAGCGCGGTCGCGATGTCGGTGACGGTGGCCTCCCCCTCGCGCGCCTCAACCGCATCGAGCACGCCGAAGAGGGTCGGATCGACGGCCGGTCCGCCCTCGCGGGCCGCGAATCTATTGAGCGCACGCCGGGTCTGGCTGCGCCGGATGGTCACCATGGCGCGCTCGATGGCGACGATCGCGGGGTCGTTGTCCTTCACCCTTGCCATCGTACAGTTACTTGCTAAAGTACATGTATATGTAATGTGACAACTAATTGGAGAATGCCATGACCGACACCCCGAAGCCGATCGGCTACTGGTTCAAGCACATCGACAAGACACTCGAAGAGAACTTCGCCGCCCTGCTCGCCACCGAGGGCCTGCTGCGCCGCCACTGGCAGATCATGCACACCCTCTCCGGTGGCGCACTCGACGCGAGCGGGCTCGATGTGGCCCTCTCGCCGTTCCTGAACGCCCAGGACCCCACGGCCGCACCATATGTCGGCACACTGCTCGACCGCGGCTGGGTCGTACGCGATGCCGCGGGTACCTACGCCCTCACCGTCGAGGGCATCGGCGCGCACGCGAAACTGCTGGAGCGCATCGGGATTCAACGTACGGCGGCGACCGAGGGCCTCAGCGCCGACGATTACCGCACGCTGCTCGATCTGCTGAAGCGCGTCTCGGCTAACGTCGACGCGTTCGCCCTGACATTGCGGTAGCCGGCGCCGGTCACGGGTGCGGCGGCACCCGCTCGACCCGGGTCCAGCCCTTCCAGCCCCGCTCCGCCAGGATCGCCATGAGCCGTCCGGCGACCGGTGAGGTCTCGAGCATGGTCGTGTCCAGCAGGTCGACGAAATGATCGTCCATCAGGTCGCTGAATCGGCCGCCGCCCCCGCCGGTCGTCGTCGCGTGAATCATCAAGCGCTCCAGGATGTCCGCGACATCGACGATCCGCGGGTCCTCGACCGTCCAGTCGAGCGCGCCACTCAGCAGCTGGTAGAGCCGCACCATGTCGGGGTTGTTCAGCTCCTCGTGCTTCCTGGCGATCACGGCGTCGATCAGATCGGGTACCTGAGCGGCGATCATGATCCACCCGTCCCGCTCCAGCTCGATATACCGTTCCTCGACCCCCAGGCCCCGCAGCCGATCGAGGTAATCGACCACGCTCTGCGGCAATGCCAGCTGCTCCCCGGCGGCCAGCTTGGCCAGCCGCTGCCGAGTCCCTTGCAACCGCCGGATCTCGGCGCGTAACTCCTTGTCGATCGCCCGGACGCCTTCGGTGAACTCCTCCGGGTCGGCGTCGAGTAGTTCCTGCACGCGCGCCAGCGGCACCCCCGCGGCGGCGAGGGTGTGGATCCGGATCAGCCGCACCACCGCGGCCGCGTCGTAGGTCCGGTAGCCGGAATGGTCACGCTCCGGCTCCGGCAGCAGCCCGATGCGGTGGTAGTGGCGGACCGCCCGCACCGTCACCCCCGCGTAGGCGGCCAGCCTGCTGATGGTGAGCATGGCTTCAGCCTGCCTCAGGCGATCTTCCGGCGGTAGGTGATCATCGCGAATCCATAGGCCACGACCAGGATTCCGGCGCACCAGGCGAGCGCCGTCCAGGCACTGTCGCCGACCGGCTGCTGGGCGAACAGAGCGCGGATCGTATTCACGATCGACGTCACCGGCTGGTGCTCGGCGAACCAGCGCACCGGCCCGGGCATACCCGCGGTGGGCACGAACGCCGAGCTCACGAACGGCAGGAAGATGAGCGGGTAGGAGAACGCGCCCGCCCCCTCGACCGACCCCGCCGACAGGCCGGGGATCACCGCGAGCCAGGTCAACGCCAGGGTGAACAGGATCAGAATCCCGGCGACCGCGAGCCACGCCGCCACTCCGGCGCCCGAGCGGAACCCCATGAGCAGCGCCACGCCCACCACGATCACGAGCGAGATCAGGTTGGCGATCAGCGATGTCAGCACATGCGCCCACAGCACGCCCGACCGGGCGATCGGCATCGACTGGAAGCGCTCGAAGATCCCGCTCTTGATGTCCATGAACAGCCGGAACGCGGTGTAGGAGATGCCCGATGCGATCGTGATGAGCAGGATGCCGGGCAGCATGTAGTCCACGTATTTTTCCGAGCCCGTGTTGATCGCGCCGCCGAACACATAGACGAAAAGCAGCATCATGGCGATCGGCACGATCGCGGTGGTGATGATGGTATCGGGGCTGCGGGTGACATGCCGCAGGGTCCGGCCCGTGAGTGCGGCGGTGTCGCCGAAGAAGTAGGAGGGCATCGTCTTTCCTAACGGTTCGTGTCAGCGATGGAGTTCGCGCCGGCGACGTCGGTCTCGGCGTCGTCGCCGATGATCGCGAGGAAGATCTGCTCGAGTGTCGGCCGCTTCTCGACGTACTCGACGGTGGCGGGCGGGAGCAGTCGCTCGAGTTCGCCGAGCGTGCCGTTCGCGATGATCCGGCCCCGGTGCAGGATCGCGATCCGGTCGGCCAATTGTTCGGCCTCGTCGAGGTATTGGGTGGTGAGCAGTACCGTCGTGCCGTGGCCGGCGAGCTCCTCGATCGTCTGCCACACCTCGAGGCGCGCCTCCGGATCGAGTCCGGTCGTCGGCTCGTCCAGGAAGATCACCGGCGGATTCCCGATGAGGCTCATGGCGATATCCAGGCGGCGGCGCATCCCGCCCGAATAGGTGGACACCTTCCGCCCGCCGGCGTCGGTCAGCGAGAAACGCGCGAGCAGGTCATCCGCGATCGCGCCGGGTTGCGCGAGATGGCGCAGCCGGGCGACGAGCACGAGATTCTCCCGCCCGCTGAGGATCTCGTCGACGGCCGCGAACTGCCCGGTGAGGCTGAAGGATTCGCGCACTTCGGCCGGTTGGGTGGCGACGTCGAAACCGTTGACGTCGACGGTTCCCGCGTCGGCCTTCAGTAGCGTGGCCAGGATCCGCACGGTCGTGGTCTTGCCCGACCCGTTGGAGCCGAGCAGCGCGAAGATGCTGCCCCGCTCCACGTCGAAGTCCACGCCCCGCAGCACTTCGAGCTGTCCGTACGACTTCTCGAGACCCCGCACCCGGATGGCCGGGGCGTGGGCCGTTTCGGCCGTTGTCATCGTTCTTCTCCATCCCGGAGCTGTTCCGGTCGTTCCGGGAGGCTCCTGGCACCAGGATGGAGGGTTGACCCAGCGTCAGGGTCAAGCCGGACACGGTGTCACTTCTCGGGTTTACGCGGTGTCACTTCTCGGGTTTGAAGACGAACAGCTCGCCGATGCGGGTGGTCACCACGACCTCGCCCTGATCGCCCACGGCGGTGGCCACGGTCGTGCCCTCCGCGCCGGGCAGCTCGTTCGACTGCACCGTGGCGCCGGTCTTCGTGTCGAAGGTGACCAGCGTCAGTTTGTCGCCGATCGGCGCGACCGTGTACCCGGTCCCGCCGGCCGTCTGCACCGGCCGCCCGCGCAGCTCCAGATCCTTACGCTCCCAGGCGATCTCGGCGCTGCTCCCCCGATCGCGCAGCGCGACCAGATGCCCCTCGTCGCCGGCGGGGACCAGCAGTCCGTCGGCCACCGAGATGCCGCCGCGCGCCGGGAAACCCAGATCCTGCACCCATTTGGTGTGCCCGGTGGCGGCGTCCACGGCCATCAGCCGGTTGGTGTTGTCGCCGACGTACACCGTGGACCCGTCGGCCGACAGCGCCGGGCTGGTGGCGCTGCCCTGTTCGAGCAGCTGCGCGGTCCAGTCGACGTGAACGTCCTTGCCGCCGTAGGTGAGTGCGATCAGTGCGGCCGCCTTGTCGCCCGGCTTCCACACCGTCGCGTAGAAGCGCCCCGACTTCTGGTCCACCGCAGACACATTCGCGATCGGGCACTGTGGCCCGCCGGTCGCGCAGTCCTCCAGGCCCTGCCGGTCGGGCGGTCGGATCAGCGACGGGTTGGTCAGGAAGTCGGGCTCGCCGAGCAGCTGGAAGGTGGACACCTGCCGATCGCCGGTCTGCCGGCTGAGCACGTCCACCTGCCCGGACTGGGTCACCGACAGGACATTTCCGTCACCGGTGAACTGCACCGACACCGGTGTCCCGGCTGCCTGGGTGCGCCAGCGCGGCTGCCCGAGATTGTTGAAGGAGTTCACCGCGCCGTCGTCGCCGACGTACACGTTGCCGACGCCGTCCACCGCGGAGCCGCCGTCGACAGCGCTGGGACCCATCGGATTGCAGAACCGCTTGCGCCCGGTCGGCATCTGGAACGAGACAATACTGCAGGCATTGGCGCGGGTGGTGACGTACAGCTGCCCGTCGCCGCCGATGGTCACCGGCTGCGCGACCGGACCGCCCACGGGCCGAGACCAATTCAGCGCCAGCTTCCGCGACCCGGTGACTGGACTCGACCCGCTGTTGTGCGCGTCGCGGAAGGCCAGCGGCCACCCCTTGCCCGGGCCCACGCCGATATCGTCGACCTTGGTGCTGCCGTACGCGCACGCGGTCAGCGTGAACAGCCCGGCGCTCGCCAGGGCCAGCACCTTCGCCCCGGTGCGGGTGCGTCGTTCACGTCCGGTCCGCCGCCTGCCGTTTCGCACCTGCTGGTGTCCCTTCTGCCAGTACGGAAGTCTTTAGTTTCTCGCCGGGCCGCTACAGCCGGAGCACAGCCTACTTTCACGCCCTGTGAAGGGGGCGGATACCCTCGTTGAAACGACCGGTGAACACAGGGAGTAGTTCGTGACGAGCATGTGGGGCGCACCGTTGCGCTCGCGTTGGCGGGGGTCGCGCCGCCGTGATCCGGAGCAGGCGCGTTTCCTCACCCCTGCGTCCCTCAAGTGGGTTCTCGCCAATCGCGCCTACACGCCCTGGTATCTGGTGCGCTACTACCGGCTGTTCAAGTTCAAGATGTCCAATCCGCACGTGGTCTTGCGCGGCATGGTCTTCCTGGGCCGCAGGGTCGAAATCCACGCCACCCCGGAACTGGGCCGGCTGGAGATCGGCCGCTGGGTGCACATCGGCGACGGTAATGCCATTCGCTGCCATGAGGGTTCACTGCGCATCGGCGACAAGGTGGTGTTCGGCAAGGACAATGTCGTCAACACCTACCTCGATATCGAGATCGGCGAATCCACCCTGGTCGCCGACTGGTGCTACATCTGCGACTTCGACCATGTCACCGACGACATCAACCTGCCCATCAAGGACCAGGGCATCGTGAAGTCCCCGGTGCGCATCGGCCCCGACACCTGGATCGCCGCGAAGGTCACCGTGCTGCGCTCCACCCGGGTCGGCCGCGGCTGCGTGCTGGGCGCGCACGCCGTCGTCAAGGGCGACTACCCCGACTACTCCATCTGCGTCGGCGCTCCCGCCCGGGCGGTCAAGAACCGCAAGGACACCTGGGACGCCGCTGCCGAGGCCCGTGCCGCCCACATGGCGGCGCTCGCCGACATCGAACGCAAGAAGAGCGGCATCGCCGCGTCCTGACGCTGTCACCCCGCGCAGGTAGGTTCACGGCCATGCACCAGTACGCCGCCTTCCTGCGCGGGATCATGCCGACCAACCCCAACATGCGCGGCGAGAAACTGCGCGGTGTATTCGAGGGTCTCGGGTTCGCAAGAGTGAGCACCTTGCTGGCCAGCGGCAATGTCGTCTTCCGGTCCGACGACACGAACGTGCCCGCCCTGGAATCGAAGATCCAGCAGGCCTTGACCGCCGAACTGGGCATCCCCGGCGGCACCCTGATCCGCAGCCGCGCCCAACTCCAGGCGCTGGTCGACTCCGATCCCTTCGCGGGCCTCACCCACGGCCGCGAAACCTATCTGACGGTCACCTTCGTCCGTGAGCACCCGAAGTCCATCCCCGACTTCCCCGAGGATTCCCCGGTCCGCGTCGTCCGCTACGACAAGCCCGCCGCCGCACTGCTCACCGTCATCGACAACACCGACCCCAGCACCACCGGCTTCATGGCCACCATCGAGAAGGCCTGGGGCAAGGACATGACCACCCGCACCTACCTCACCGTCCAGAAGGCCCTGAAAAAGATGGATGCCTGACCGCGTGCGGTCAGGCATCCAAGGAGTCCGGGATCAGCGGATGTAGCTGTTCTGCGTTGCCTGCCAATCGGATTGGTCGTCCAGCTCGGCCATGACATCCCGCCGGGCGCCGATCCGGCCCGGCCACCAGGCCTTGCGGCCGAGCAGGGCGGTCACCGCGGGGGTGAAGAACATGGCCATGACGAAGGCCGACAGAGCGATGCCGAAGGAGATGGCGAAGCCCATCTGCGCCAGCATCGAATTGCCCGCCAGCATCATCGAGGCGAAGGTACCGGCCAGGATGACGCCGGCCGCCGCGATGGTGGGACCGGTGTGGCGCAGGCTCAGCGCCGCCGCGGTCCGCGGATCCCGGCCCTCGGCGGCCTCTTCGCGCAGCCGGGCCACCATGAGGATGTTGTAGTCGGTGCCCAGGGCGATGACGAACATGTACATGATGATCGGCAGCGAGAAGATCAGGCCCGAATTGCCTTGGGCCCGCTGGAATACCAGCACCGCCGCGCCCAGGGTGGCGGCGAAGCCGAGGCCGACCGCGCCCATCAGGTACCAGGGTGCGACGACGCTGCGCAGCAACAGTGCGAGCACCAGGGCGATGAGGATGGCCGCCACCGGGAACACGATCTTGTAGTCGTGGTTCATCGCGGCCTTGAAGTCGACCAGCACCGAGGACATGCCGCCGACGTAGGCGCTGCTCCCGGCCGGCGCCGCCGCGTGCGCGCTGTCCCGCAGCGGCCCGCGGACCGTGGCCAGTGCGGCATCGGAGGTCGGCTCGGAGGTGAGGGTCACCTGGAATTCGGCGATCGAACCGTCGGCGGAGACCCGCGGCGCGCCCACCTGCCCGACGCCGGGCGTGGCGGTCAGCGCGGTCCGATAGGAGTCGAGCTGGGCGCCGGTCAGGGCAGCGTCCGAGTGCAGGTAGACCAGCGACGGCTGGGTGGCGCCCGCCGGCATGCCCTTGAGCAGTTCCTTGCTGTAGACGGTGGATTCGGTCGTATCGGAGGTGGATGCGGAGCTCATGTCGAAGGTCGGGTGGAAGCCGAAGGCGGCCACACCCAGGGCCACCAGCACCGCGCCCGCGGCGGCGGCGAAGACGCCCGGCCGGCGTCCCAGACCGCGGCCGAGTGCGGCGAACACCGTGCCCTTCGGCTCCTGCTGCCAGGCCTTGGACGGCCAGAACACCTTGGTGCCCAGCTTGGAGACGATGGCCGGGACCAGGGTCAGCCCCGCCAGCATGGCGACCGCGACGGCGATGGCCAGCGCCGGGCCCAGCGCGCGGAACATGCCGAGCGAGGACAGGGTCAGTGCGAGGAAGGCGATGATCACCGCACCCGCGGCGGAGGTGATGGCTTCGCCGACCCGGGTGACCGCGCTGATCATGGCGGTCTTGGGATCCTCACCGGCGCGCAGTCGCTCCCGGTAGCGGAACATCAGGAACAGGATGTAATCGGTTCCGACGCCGAACAATACGACGGTCAGCAGCGAGTTGACCGAGCTGTCCACCTTCAGGCCGAAGGCGTGGGCGACGATGGCGATCAGGCCGCCGACGGTGCTCGAGATGGCGCCGATGGTGATGACCGGCAGCAGCGCGATCACCGGGCTGCGGAAGATGACGAGCATCAGCACCAGGATCAGTACGACGGTGGCGATGCCGATGATGGCCATGCCCTTGTTGCCGGATTCGGTCTGATCCAGGGTCTGCGCCGCGGTGCCGGTGATTCCGGCCTTCAGCTCGGTGCCCGACACCTGCCCGTGCAGTGCGTCGCGCAGCTCCTTCACGGCGTCGGTCTGGGTCTTGTCGCTCGGGTCGGTGGTCTTGGTCATCTGCACCGCGATGACCTGGATCGAGCGGTTCGCCGCCGGGGGAGTCGCCTGAATTCCGGTGACGCCCTTGATATTGCGACTGCTCAGGTCGGTCGCCACCGTGGTGACGCGCGCCGCGTCGTCCGCACTGAGCGCGGCGCCGTCGGCGCGTTCCACCACGATCAGCGCCGCGGGTGTCACATCGTCGGGAAATGCCCGCTGTTGCAGTTCCATCGCCTGAATGGACTCGTAATGCGAAGGCAGGAACGAGGATTGGTCGGTGGTCGCGGTGAGCTTCGGCGCCAGCCCCACCACCGCGATGGTGGCGATGACCCAGAGGGCGATCACCTTCCACGGGTGATTGACGGCAATGCGCCCGAGTAGAGCGAACATCGGGAGGATTCCTTTCCGATCAGTACTGGTCTGCTGCTGAGTTCTGCTGGGGAAGACCCTCGCGGGCCGGGCTGATGTCGACCTGATACGCCGCTGACACGTTCGCGGCCACGGTGTCCCCGCGCTCCGGATCGGCCTCGGCGGCCGGTGTGGGCTGCCGGCCGCGCAGCACGCCCAGCGCCAGCACCGCCGCGGCCAGCACGCCCAGCGCGCTCACCCCGAAGCTGACCGACATCGCGCCCGCGAAGGCGTCGCGGGCGGTGTGCGCCAATCCGTGGTCGCCGGTGCGCGCCGCGGTGGCGAGCGCGTCGCCGAGCGAATGCCGGGCCGCCGCGGGTGCGGACTCGGGCATCTTGTGTGCGAAGACGGACGACACCAGGCTGCCCAGCACCGCGACGCCCAGCGCCGCGCCGGACTGTTGAATGGTGTCGTTGAGCGCCGACCCCACCCCGGCCTGCTCCGGCGGCACCGCGCCGGTGATGGTGGCGATGGCCGCGGGCATGGCCAGCCCGCCACCCAGTCCGAAGACGATCAGGGCGACCGAGACCATCCCGAAGCCGCTGTCCGCGTTCAGCGTCGCGAGCAGCAGCGACCCGGCCGCCATGATCAGCATGCCGATCACGGTCAGCATGCGATTGCCGACCTTGGGCCCGAGCCCCGCGCCCGCCCCGCTGGCCACCAGCGCCGCGATCGCCATGGGCAGGAAGGCGGTACCGGCCCGCAGCGGCGAATACCCGAGTCCGAACTGCAGATACTGGGTGAGGACCAGCAGTAACCCGCCATTGCCGATCTGCACCAGCGTGAGCGCCACGCTGCCGCCGGCGAAATCGCGATCGCGGAACAGCCGCAACGGCACCATCGGGTGGTCGATGCGCGATTCCCACACCAGGAACGCGACCAGGCTGCCGATCGTGACCAGCAGCGCGAGGAACGTACCGGTGGAATGCAGTCCGTCCGCGGGCAATTCGGTGATCGTCCAGACCAGCGCGACCATGCCGATGGCGGACAGCACCGCGCCGAGCGGGTCGGGTCGCCGCCACGGGCCGCGTGATTCGGGCACCAGTGTCACCACCGCGACCAGGGCGACGATCACGATCGGGATATTGATGAGAAAGACCGCGCCCCACCAGAATTGGTCGATGAGCAGGCCGCCGAGGACCGGGCTGCCGATCAGCCCGAGCATGCTCACGCCACCCAGGGCGGACATGGCCTGGTGCCGCTCCTCGGTGTCGAACAAATTGATCACGATGGACAATCCGGCGGGCATGATGAGCGCACCGCCGATGCCCATGACCACGCGGGCGGTGATCAGCTCGCCCGGACTCGCCGCCAGCGTGGCCACCGCGGAAGCCGCACCGAACAGCACCAGGCCGATGGTCAGGATCCGCTTGCGCCCGAATCGATCCGACAGACTGCCGGAGGTGAGCAGCAGCCCGGCGAACACCAGCAGGTAGGAGTCCAGGATCCACTGCATGTCCTGGGCGCTGGCGTGCAGGTCCTCGGTCAGGGCGGGCACCGCCACCGACAGCGCCATATTGTCGATGACGAGGATGATCGTGGCCAGGCAGAGCGCCACCAGAATCCACCAGCGCCGGGGATCGCGGGGAATGGTCGGGTCCGGCGTCGCTGCCGCCGGAATCTGTGTCGTATCCATCGAATTCTCTTCTCGGGTCAATCTTCTGGCGGGCAGCCGGCGGGGGGTGTCCACTCGGTCAGCTGGACGTCGACCTGGTTCGGGTCGGTGAGCCGGAGCCGCAGTAGGCCGCCGGCTTCGCGGCGCAGCGGTGTGGTGACGGGTGCGTCCTCGTCGAGCAGCCGATCCTGTTCGGCGGCGAGGTTCGGCACGTCGAAGGACAGTTCGACGCCACTGGGCCCGGGGCCCGCGGTCGCCGGGGGTCTTTCCGGATCGCGGTGCCGCAGCACGATTTCCACGTCCAGGTCGTCGCGTTCGAGGTAGGTGAAGTCCTCGTTCGTCACCGTGGCGTGGAATCCGAGATGCGTGCAGAAGAACTCGCTCGATGCCGCGGGGTCGGAGACGGTCAAGGTGATTGCCGCGCCGAGGATCTTCATGCCCCCACTCCCTCCTCTGGGTTCGGTCACCGTGTTCGGCGACAGTTCCAAGCTTCGGAGTTTCCGCAGGTGGGAACAACGACAGAGATCGAAAGGTCGGTTAAGTCAGAGGTTTACGAACGCGCCGCGGCGGGGACCGGGCGGGGCTGTGCGCCGCCCATAACAGAGCAAGCGCTCTGTTATGGGTTACACTGGCTTCGTTCATCGAATGCTGGTGAGCGGAGCTACCGAGCGGAGATCGTTGTGGAGTTGCGGGACATCGAGATCTTCGTGACCTTGGCCGAGGAACTGCATTTCGGCCGAACCGCCGAGAAGCTGCGAATCACCCCGGCCCGGGTCAGTCAGGCGATCAAGAAGCAGGAGCGGCAGGTTCAGGCCACGCTGTTCGAGCGCACGTCCCGCTCGGTCAGCCTGACACCGATCGGGCGTCAGCTGTACGAGGACCTGAAGCGGGCGCAGAGTCTGATCGACACCGGACTCACCCGCGCCCGCGCCGCGAGCCGCAGCGTGCAGGGCACGCTGCGGGTGGCCGTCATGAGCATCCTGGGCCTGTACCTGCGCCCCGTCATCGAGGCCTTCAACGTCCGATACCCCGACTGCGCAATCGAATTGGTCGACTTCCCGCACAGTGAACCGTTCACCGCCTTGCGCGCCAAGGAGGTCGACCTCGGCCTGATCTGGCTGCCCGTCCGGGAGCCGGACCTCACCGTCGGACCGGTGCTGATGACCGAGGGGCGGGTCCTGGCCACCACGACCACCTCCGAACTCGCCGCCCGCGCCTCGCTCACGATGGAAGACCTCGCCGAATGTGTCTTCCCGAGTCTGGGCAATGTCCCGAAGTACTGGGCCGAAGGCATGCTGCCCGCCACCACGCCCAGCGGCGTCCCGATCGCCCGCGGCCCCGAAGCGGCGTCCTTCTTCGAGATCCTTCCTTTGATCATGTCCGGCGCCGTCGTCTCCCCGATGAACGCCCACGTCGCCTGGACCTATACCCCGCCGAACATCGCCTATGTCCCGATCGTCGACGCGCCCCTCACGGAATGGGCGCTGGTCTGGCTGACCGCCGCCGAGAACGCCGCCGTCCGCGCCTTCGTCGACACCGCCCGCGACCTGGGTATTCGTCCGATCGTCAAGGAGAACTGAACCGCGCATCGGCTGCGGTGCGGGCCCGTGCGCGCTACCGTGGCCGGGTGACTGTCGGTTTTCGAGCTGTGCTGACCGGTCTGGCGTCCTGCGCGCTGGTGGCCTCGCTCGCCGCGACCGCGCAGGCGACGCCCTCCGACGGGGTCACCGGGGTGATCATCTCGCGGACCACCATCGGCGACACCGACTACATCCTGCGTGAAATCACCATTGCGCCAGGCGGTTCCACCGGCTGGCACTACCACGATGGGACGCTGTACGCGGTGCTGCGACAGGGGCAGCTGAGTCATTACGACTCGGATTGCGCGGTGGATCAGGTCGGCGGGGCGGGGACCGCATTCGTGGAGCGGGCCGGGTCGGGCAATGTGCATCTGGAACGTAATCTGGGCGCCGAGGCGCAGATTCTGGATGTGCTTTATGTCCTGCCCGCGGGGAGTCCCCTGTCGGAGAATGCTCCGAATCCGGGCTGTCCGTTCAACTGACCGGCGTGGCAAGGAAACGCCTCGAATTAGAACTCGTTCCAATTCGAGGCGCAGACGTGTCCGGGGGAGAATCCGACCGGCGCCGCTCAGTACGGCTGGTTCGGATCCCGTTCGGGCAGTGGACGTTCCGAGATGACCGGGCGGCCGACCGGGTTGCGGACCCGGCGCTTGGCGCCCTGGTAGACCAGCGCGGTCTCCTGCGCCACCACGTCCCACGCGAAGTCGGCGGTGAGCCGCTCGCGGGCGGCCCAGGCGCGCTCCTGTGCGGCGGTCGCGTCGTCGAGGACCGAGATGACCGCTTCCGCAACGCCGTTCACGTCGGCCGGTTCGAAGGACGCGCCGGTGACGCCATCGGTGACCAGGTCGCCGAGCCCGCCCGCGGTGGAGGTGATCAGCGGGGTACCCGCCGCCGCCGCCTCCAGCGCCACGATGCCGAACGGCTCGTAGCGGCTGGGCAGCACGATGGCGTCGGCGCTGTGCAGCCAGCCGAGCAGATCGGTGTGGTCGAGCTTGCCGACGAAGCTGACCGCGCGCGAGACGCGATGCGCGCGGGCCCGCTCACGCAGCCAATCGAACTGGGTGCCGATACCGGCGACGGTGAGGGTGGTACCGGGGTGCGCCTTGCGGATACGCGGCAGGGCCGCGATGGCGTCCTGGATGCCCTTCTCGTATTCGAGGCGGCCGACATACAGCAGTCGCGCCGGCCCGGAGCGCGGCGCGCGCTCGCGGAAGGTCCACGCGCCCACGTCGATACCGTTGCGGATCACCGTCATCGGCACCTTCTCGGCGCCGTAGAGCCGGTGCACCTCGTCCTTCATCGACTCCGAACACGTGATCAGCGCGTCGGATTCGTGCGCCAGCCACCACTCCACCGAGTGCACCTGCCGGTTCACCCGTCCCGAGACCCAGCCACTGTGGCGGCCCGCCTCGGTGGCGTGAATGGTCGAGACCAGCGGCACGTCGTAGTACTCGGCCAGGGTGATCGCAGGGTGCGCGACCAGCCAGTCGTGGGCGTGCACCACATCGGGCGTCCAGCCCTCGCCGATGCCCGGCTTGTTCAATGCGATCCCGGCCCGCACCATGGCGTGGCCCATGGCCAGCGTCCAGGCCAGCATGTCCTCGCCGAAATCGAAGGCCGGCGGATCCTCGGCGACCGCCACCACCAGCACGCCCTCCTCGATGAAGGAGTGCGTCGGGTGGGTGGTGGCGTCGGTGCCCATCGGACGGCGCGCCAGCACGACGACTTCGTGCCCGGCGGCGGCCAGTTCGACGGCGAGGTGATGCACGTGGCGGCCCAGCCCACCGACTACGACGGGTGGGTACTCCCACGACACCATCAAGATCTTCATGCGGGTCCTTCTGAAGCGGGGCCGAGCCTGCGCGCATCGAGCGCGGGGAAGAGTCCGTCGGCCGCGTACCATCCTGCCGCCAACTGCCCCGCTTTGGCGAGTTGCCCGGCCGCCACCGCCGCGGCGATCTCGCGCACGGCGTGGGCGTGCTCATGGGCGCGGTCACGCGCGTATCCCGCCGCGGAATCCTTGGACACCATGAACGCCCAGTCGCTGGAGACGGCGAGGATCGCCTCCCGCAGCAGCTGGTCGGCAACCGTGTCGCGGAGCCCGAATCGGTCGTTGTGCATCGATCCGGCGTCCACCCGCATCTTGTCGAGGGTGTCCAGGGCCAGCCGCACCACCTCGGCGTTGAGCTCGACCAGATCGGCGACCTGGTCCCCGGCCCACACCCGCCAGTCCTTGCCCGAACCCCAGGAGGAATCGGCCAATTCGACGCGTTCGCCCACGTAGCCACGGGCCCGCGCGTCGGCGAGGGTGCCGACGGTGACCCCCGCCTCGGGCAGTGCGCGCAGCACCTGTTCGAGCCACTGCGGGCCCTCATGCCACCAGTGCCCGAACAGTTCGGTGTCGAACGCGGCCACCACCAGGGCCGGGCGACCGATCCGTTCCGACTCCGAGATCAGCCGCTCCCGCACGGTCGCCACGAAGTCCGCGACGTCCTTCTCGATGGCCGCGGCGGCGAGTTCGGGATCGTAGGGGGCCTTGTCGGGGCCCGCGACGGTCTTGCCGGTGACGCGCGCCGGCTTCAGTCCGGTGGCGTGATCGTAGTGATGGAAATCACGGTAGAAGGGCTGCCCCGGGTACCCGGATTTCGGTGACCACACCCGGTAGCTGACCGTCAGGTCGCGGCCGAAGGCCACCACATCCGAATCCCACACCGGCCGCCCGAGTGTGGTGTCGCCGCGCAGCGCGGGACCATCCACCATGAAGTGCGAGATGCCGACCTTGTCGTAGGTCCGTTCCATCCCGGGCGTGAACCCGCACTCGGGGGCCCAGATGCCGGAGGGCGTGTGCCCCCATCGGGCCCGCGCGTCCGCCAGCCCCTCGGTCAGTTCGTATTCGCGCAGCCGCGGATCCAGCAGCGGCTGGAACGGATGCGACAGCGGCCCGCCCAGCAATTCGATGGCCTCGGCGTCGATGAGCTCGCGCCACACCGGCGAGGCCCCGTGCATCCAGCGCGTCTCGAAATCGTCGAGAGCCGTTGCGGCGAGCCGGTGTTCGTGCCCGCCGAGCGCGGTATTGCCCGCCATGGACGCCTCGTCGGCGCGCAGCCGCCAGTTGCCCAGCCAGTGGTGCATGCCCTTCAGGCAGTGCGGATCATCCAGCTGCGCCGCCAGCACCGGCGTGATCCCCAGGCTGATCAGGTGCGAACGGCCCTCGGCCGCAAGGGTTCTCAGCACCTTCGCCACGGGCAGGTAGGACGCCGCCCACGACTGGTACAGCCACTCCTCGCCGACCGGCCAGCGCCCGTGATGGGCCAGCCACGGCAGATGTGAGTGCAGGACCAACGTGAACTGGCCTGGCACCGCGGAAAGCTGGTCCGTCACGGCTTCACCGCGATGGCCAGCAGATCCAGGCTGGCGTCGACATCCCGCTCGGTGTCGGCGATCAGTTCGAAATCGTCGATGCGCACGGCGGCCACGTCCGCCGCCAGCTCCGCCGGCCACGGCTCGCCCGCGAGCGCCCGCTCGATCTGCGCGTCGATGATCGACCCGCCCCACTTCGCGTCCAGCGCTACGAGTTCGGGCCCGTGGAAGATGCCCGCCATCAGTTCCACCGTGAAACCGGCCTCGACGAGAAGTTCGGTCATCTCGGCGGCATTCAGCTCACGCGTGTGGAAAGGGTTGAGCGGCGTATCGCGCCCGGGGGAGAAGGTGATCCGGTTGGGGGTGGAGATCAACAGCCTGCCGCCGGGCCGCAGCACCCGCAGGCATTCGCGCAGGAACTGCGCCTGGTCCCAAAGGTGCTCGATCACTTGGAAGTTCACCACGATGTCGACCGAGGCGTCGTCGAGCGGCAGCGTGGCCAGATTGCCCTGCACCATCCGCACCCGCGGGTACTTGGCGCGCACGTGCGCGACCGCGCTGTCGTCGTAGTCCAGGCCGGTGACCTGCGCGGCGACGTCGGCGATCATATTGGCGCCGTAGCCTTCTCCGCTGCCGGCCTCGAGCACGACCTTGCCAGCGCAGTGCTCCAGCATGCGCACATAGGCGATCTCGTGCCGCCGGAACCAGTAGTTCTCCTCGGCGATGCCGGGCACCGTCCGCTCACCGGTCAAAGGCAAGGGATCGGTGGGGTTTTCAACAGGACTCACGGCCTCGCTCATTGCTCCGACGTTAGCGGTTGTCCATATCACACCCGCGACCGGATCAGCCGATGCAGAAAGTCACACGTTAAGTTACCCACGAGTAACTTAACGTAGGGTAATCTCCCGGACGAGCTACTTGTGGACGTACGTGACGAACTCGTGCGACCGCCATACCCAGTGCCACCAGAACAGGAGGTCGACGAAGACCAATGCCGAACATCGTCGTACTGATCAAGCAGGTTCCCGACACCTGGTCCGAGCGCAAGCTGACCAGCGGTGACTACACCCTCGACCGCGAGGCCGCCGACGCCATCCTCGATGAGATCAACGAGCGCGCCGTCGAGGAGGCGCTGTTGATCAAGGAGGCGCAGGGCGGCGAGGTCACCGTGCTGGCCGCAGGCCCCGATCGGGCCACCGAGGCCATCCGCAAGGCGCTGTCCATGGGCGCGGACAAGGCAATCCACATCAACGACCCGGCCATCCACGGCTCCGACGCCGTGCAGACCGCCTACATCCTGGCCGCGGCGCTGGGCCAGATCGAGGGCATTGAGCTGGTCATCGCGGGCAACGAGGCCACCGACGGTCGCGCCGGCGCCGTTCCGGCCATCATCGCCGAGTACCTGGGCCTGCCGCAGCTGACCCACCTGCGCAAGCTGACCGTCGACGGTGAGCGCATCGCCGGCGAGCGGGAGACCGACGAGGGCGTGTTCAAGCTCGAGGCCACTCTTCCGGCCATCGTCTCGGTCACCGAGAAGATCAACGAGCCGCGCTTCCCGTCCTTCAAGGGCATCATGGCCGCCAAGAAGAAGGAAGTTCAGACCTTCACCCTGGCGGATCTGGGCGTCGACCCGGAGACCGTGGGCGTTGCGAACGCCGGCACCCAGGTGACCGGTGTGACCCCGAAGCCGGCGCGCACGGCGGGCGAGAAGATCGTCGACGAGGGCGAGGGCGGCAACCAGATCGCCACCTACCTGGTCGGCCAGAAGATCATCTAAAGCCCCCGAGCCCAACGACTTTCAGGAGATAGAAAAATGGCAGAAGTTCTGGTGCTCGTGGAGCACGCTGACGGTGCGCCCAAGAAGGTGACCACCGAACTCCTCACCGCCGCCCGCTCGCTCGGCACCCCGGCCGCCGTCGTGGTCGGCCCGGCCGGCACCGCCGACAAGCTGGGTGACGCCCTGGCCGCCGCCGGCGCCGAGAAGATCTACGTCGCCGAGGGCGACGACGCCGAGGGCTTCCTCGTCACCCCGAAGGTCGACGTGCTCGCCGGCCTGTCCGAGTCCGCCGCCCCGGCCGCGATCCTGGTCGCCGCCACCGCGGAGGGCAAGGAGGTGTCGGGTCGCCTGGCCGCCCGCATCGGTTCCGGTCTGCTCATCGACGCCATCGCCGTGAACGGTGACGGTTCGGTGCAGCACTCCATCTTCGGTGGCGCGTTCACCGTGGACGCCAAGGCCACCGGCGATGTTCCGGTGATCTCGGTGCGCCCGGGTGCCATCGAGGCCGCCCCGCAGGCCGCCGCCGGCGAGAAGGTCGCCGTCGAGCTGCCCGCGCAGGAAGAGGGCGTCGTCAAGGTCGTCTCGCGTGAGCCGATCGTGGGCGGCGACCGCCCCGAGCTCACCGAGGCCGCGATCGTGGTCTCCGGTGGCCGTGGTGTCGGTTCGGCCGACAACTTCGGCAAGGTCGTCGAGCCGCTGGCCGACGCCCTCGGTGCCGCCGTCGGTGCGTCCCGTGCCGCCGTCGACTCCGGCTACTACCCGGGCCAGTTCCAGGTCGGTCAGACCGGTAAGACGGTCTCCCCGCAGCTGTACATCGCCCTCGGCATCTCCGGCGCCATCCAGCACCGCGCCGGCATGCAGACCTCGAAGACCATCGTGGCCGTCAACAAGGACGAAGAGGCCCCGATCTTCGAGATCTCGGACTACGGCATCGTCGGCGACCTGTTCAACGTCGCTCCGCAGCTGACCGAGGCCGTGAAGGCCCACAAGGGCTGATTCGCCCCTGGTGAAAGCACTCTGAATGTCCCCCGGTCCGAGCGGCCGGGGGACATTCGTCCGTTCGGGGGCCGGAGGTTCCGCCCTCGCCACCAAGGGGTCGGCCTGATCGGGTGAGGCGGGGCGTGCGTCGTAAAGTGGCGCGGTGCTCGGGCGATTCGTTCCTCGGCGTCGGCAGGCTGAGCCGGTTGCCTCTGAGAAGGCCGATGCGGCAGACGATGTCGATCTGACCGATATCGTTGCGGCCTTGCATTTCGATCTGGCCGAATGGCTGGGGTCGGATGCGCCGCCGAAGGTGTTCGACCGGATCTCCGGCGCGCTCGACGAGGGCTTCACCTCGGTGGTTACCACCGGGCAGACGGTGGATCGGGAGACGTTCCTGGCGGGGATCTGGTCGGCCCGGAATGCGCTGGCGGGGGCGGAGATCGAGGTCTCCGAGGTCGCGGAGATCGCCCGCAGCGGGCAGTTGATCGTGGTCCGCTTCGTCGCGGAGAACCGCATCGGTGCGGTGAAGACCGGCGGACGCACGGTGACGGCCGTCCTGGTGACGGACGGACGAACCTACCTGTGGCGCACCGTGCATGAGACGCCGGTTCCCGAAACCGCCCAGCCCATCACCACGGAGCCACCTGCTGGTGCGCCGCTCGAGCGGGCCGGAACCGTCGACGAGGAGCCGGCCGAGTGCTCGGCCGTAGAGGCGGGCGGCGATGTGGCCGTCGGGGCGGATGAGCAGAGCGGTGGTGGGGGAGAGCCCGCCGAGGTCGCGGAGGGATTGGGGGAGTTGGGATCCGGTGAGGAGGACGTGGCCGGGCCCGACCAGATCGAGAGTGGAGTGGCCGTCGGCTAGCCAGGCGTGCGGGAGACGCTCGCCGACATCCGTCGCCCACGTTCATCCCGTGCCCGCCGGTGGGCGGGATGGCATGCGCGGCGTCTCCGGCCAGCATCACGCGGCCGGACCGATAGCTGTCCGCGAGCCCGGAAGCGGGGACGAGGACGTGCGGCGAATCCTGCGCGAGCACCGAGCCCCCGAGCGCTATCGCACCGCCGAACCAGCCGGGATCCGCCCTGCGGCCGTTCGCATCGCCGACATTCTCGAGCTCACGGATCCCGCTGACGCGGCGCTACTGGATCGGGCGGCGAAGCGGTGTGGTGAGCTGACGGTGCCGGACGGGCCGCTGCCGGTGGTGAATCGGGATACCCATCTGGGGAATATCGTTGCGGCGGAACGGGAGCCGTGGCTGCTCATCGACCCGAAGGTGTATCTGGGGGAGGCGGCGTTCGATGCCGGATTCGGTTGCATCTCGCGGTTGCGACGGCGTTGGCCTGATCGCGGCGGCCGAAATCTACTGCGGCCGATACCGTTCGCGGGCCGCCCGCCGCCGCTGCGCGTCGCGCTGGACCACCATGCCGATGGAGGTGGGGATGAGCAGGGCGAGTCCCCACGGCACCGCCACCCAGATCGGCCAGAAGTAGCCCATCCCGGTGGCGACCCAGATCACCACGCACATCAGATTCACGAAAACCCACGGCGCCCAGAGGATCTTGATCCAGACCGGCACGCTGCCGCCGTCGTCGGGACGGCCCACTGGTCGCCCCGGACCCCGCGGGACCGGTAGGTCGGACATGATCGGCGCCAGTTCCCCGTAGGTCCGGGCCGAGTACACCTGCTGCAACCGTTCGTCGAATTCGTGCAGCGTGATGCGCCCCTCGCCCATGGCCACGCGTAGCCGGTCGACGATCTGTTCGCGGTCCCGGTCGGAGGCCCGCATGTTCTCCTGCCCCACGATGCCAGGGTAATTCGGTTCCGCCGGGTGTGTCGGCGGTATTCGGCCGCCGCGACTTTCGCGCGGTGGTCAGGTGTCGGCGGGCAGTCCGGCGAGGCCCGCCACCAGCGCCCGGGCGTCGGCGCGGGCGGTCGCGGCCCACGGCGCGCTCGGTTTGTGGATGCGCAGGGAGGTCACCCCGTGCACTGCGCACCAGATGCGCAGGGCGGTGGCGCGGCGGGCCTGCGGGTCGGCGCCGGGCAGCAGCCGGGCGAGCCGGTCGAGCAGATCCAGGCCGGGGCCCTCGCCCTCGGTGTCGAGCGGATCGGGCCGCTCGAACAGCAATTGGTATGCGCCCGGGTGGTTTTCGGCCCAGGTCAGGTAGGCGCCGAGCAGAGCGTCGAGCCGTTCGGCGGGGCTCGCGGCTTCCGGGTCGGCGGCGTCGAGGTCGGCGCGCAGCCGGCCGAACAGCTCGGCGATCACCGCGTAGTTCAGCGCGTCCTGGGAGGCGAAGTGCATGTAGACGGCGCTGGGTGCGACGCCGCAGGCGCGGGCGATGGCGCGCAGTGACGGCGCGGGCAGCGGCTGTGGTTCGAGCAGCAGGTCGATGGCCGCGGCGACGAGTTCGGCACGCAGCCGCTCGCCTTCGCCGCGGGTGCGGCGCTGTCGGGTACCCGGCACGAAGTCCTCCTTGACAGAGATGGCTGAACAGCTGTTAAGTATACATAGCTGAACATCTGTTCACCTAGGAGGAGAAATGACCGAGTGGTATGCGGCGACCGCGGTCGTCACCGGCGCGAGCAGCGGCATCGGCGCGGCCTTCGCCACCGCCCTGGCCGCCCGCGGCTGCGATCTGATCCTGGTGGCCCGGCGCGAGCCGCGGCTGCGGGACCTGGCGAAGGAATTGGAAGCCGCGCACGGGGTTTCGGTGCGCGTACTCGCCGCGGACCTCGCGGATCCGGTCGGGGTGGCCCGGGTCGCCGAGGTCTGCACCGATCCGCTGCATCCCGTCGGCATCCTGATCAACAACGCGGGTTTCGCCACCCACGGCGCGCTGGCCGACCATGCGGCCGCGAAGGTCCGCGAGGAGATCGCGGTGAATGTGGCCGCACTGGCTGAGCTGACCCACGCCGCACTGCCGGCCATGGTGACCCGCGATCGCGGGGTGATCGTCAATATCGCCTCGACGGCGGCCTTCCAGCCGATTCCGTTCATGGCCGTCTACGGCGCGACCAAGGCCTTCGTACTCTCCTTCACCGAGGCGCTGTGGGGCGAGCTGGAGGGGTCGGGCGTCACCGCGCTGGCGGTCTGCCCGGGCGCGACCGACACCGAATTCTTCGATGTGGCAGGCGAGGCGGCGAGTGTCGGCAGCCGGCAGACACCACAGCAGGTGGTGGCCACCGCCCTGCGGGCCCTGGATCGACGCAACCCGCCGCCGAGCATCGTGTCCGGCACCGCCAATGCGGTCTCGTCGGGTCTGCCGCGAATCCTCCCCCGCCGCACCACCATCCGCGTGACCAGGCGTCTGGTGGGGGCGAAATGATGTTCGCACTGCGCCCGAGCGAACTCGGCGATATCGACGCCATGCGCCTGCACCTGCACAGCGAGCGCACGGTGGCGGCCTCGGCGGCGCGCACCTTCGAGATCCTCGCCGCGGGGGAGGGGCAGACCGAGTGGGCGAACGGCTATCGCGCCACCACCTGGTACTCGAATGCCCGTGCCGCGGGCGCGATCCGCGATATCCACCTGCGCTGGATCACCGTGCGGGAACGCTTCCTGGCCTGGGAACCGGCCGCGCGCTTCACCTTCGGCGCGGACGCCATGTCTATTCCCCTGGCCCGCCGCATGATCGAGGACATCTCGTTCACGCCGATCGACGCCGGGCACTGCACACTGACCTGGCAGGTCCATCTGGACCCCGCCCCGGCGCTCGCTCCGGTCGAGGCGCGGTTCGTGCGCTCGATGCTGACTCCGATGTTCGAGTCCTTCGCGGCCGGTCTCGCCGAGTTCGCCGCGGCGCATCCCGGTTGAGGGTGGTGTGTCACGCGCAGTGCAGCGCCGCCAGCAGGGTGGTCACGATGGGGGAGGTGCGGCCCTCGCTGCGGGTCACGGCCGAGACCGGGATGCGCAGCGGGTGCCCCGTCAGTCGCAGGGTGGCGATGCCCTCGGTCTGGCTGTCGGCGTAGAGGATGGTCCAGGCGTCGGGCCGGTTGATGAGTTCCATGGTCGCGGTGTGGTCCGGCGGTATGGGCGGGCCGAAGACCGGCCCGGTGGGGAGGTCGGCGAAGGCGGCCCGCACCACATTGTGGAGCAGCACCTGTTCCGACTCTGGTGGGAGCAGCAGGGGATAGGCCCCCAATTCCGCGAGGGTGACATCGCCGCCGCGCATGACGAGCGGATGCGCGGTGGAGGTGGCGATGACCGGATCCTCGTCCCAGAGCTTCTCGACGGTCAGCCCCGGCTGGTCCACACTGCCCCGGATGAGAGCAAGGTCACAGTCGCCGTCGGCCACCGCCTGGATGCGCTGCCGGAAGGGCTTGATGACGAATTCGATCTCCGCGCCCGGGTGCGCCGCGCGCGCGCCCGCGATGGCGGACAGTGATCTAGTTGCAAAGCTCATATTAGCCGCCAAGCGAATGCGTGGCCCGGAGGCCCGCACAGCTGCGCGAATGGCCGATTCCAGGCTCAGCATTTGCTTCGCAAGGGGAAGTAGCCGAGTGGTCGCGTCGGTCGGGACGACCGAGCGTGTGGACCGTTCGAAGAGGTTCACGCCGAGGTCGCGTTCCAGCCGGGCGATCTGATGACTGATAGCCGACTGCGAGATGAAGCATCGGCTCGCGGCCCGGCTGAAGCTCAGCTCCTCACAGACCGCCACGAAGTAGGCCAGTTGGCGCAGCTCCACGGCATTCTCCAATTCATGATCAACGTAGATAAGAGTCATCTTGATTATGCGCCCTGACACGTGGAACAACCGCGTTCCGAATCACGGTTAGTCATGACGGAAGGGAGCAGTCATGCAACACGTGGAGGCGGGTATCGAAACCGCCGATGTCGTCATCGTCGGATCGGGCTTCGGTGGTCTCGCCGCTGCGAAGCAGTTGAACAAGTCGGGTGTCCGTTACGTCCTGATCTCGGGTACGCCCGAGCACCTCTTCCAGCCACTCCTCTATCAGGTAGCGACGGGTGTGCTGGCCTCGGACGAGATCGCGCCTCCCATGGCCAATATCCTGCGCAACCACAAGAACGGCGAGGTGCGGCTGGGTAAGGTCACCGCCATCGACGCCCCCAATGCGGTACTCACCTATGAGACATCCGAGGGTCCGCGCCGGATCCGGTACGGCAAGCTCATCGCCGCCACCGGCGCCAGCCAGTCGTACTTCGGCCGTGACGACTTCGCCGACAAGACGTTCTCGCTCAAGACCATCGACGACGCCCGCAACCTGCGCGCGCAGATCCAGCGCGTCTTCGAGCAGGCCAAGGATGCCGACCCCGAGACCCGCCGCCGGTTGCTGAGCTTCGTGGTGGTCGGCGCGGGCGCGACCGGCGTCGAGGTCGCCGGTCAGTTGAAGGAGCTCGCGAAGCGGTATTACCACCAGGAGGACACCGTCACCCTGGTGGAGGGCGCGGGCGTGGTGCTGCCGCCCTTCGGTGGCGGGCTGTCGGAATACGCCAAGGAGTCGCTGGAGCGCAGCGGCGTCGAGGTGCTGGTCGACACCTTCGTGACCGACATCGAGGACGGCAAGGTCACCGTCAAGAGCAAGGACGGCGTGGAGCGCCGGATCGCCGCCGAGACCGTGGTGTGGTCGGCGGGCGTGCAGGCCGGCGGCTTCGCCCGGGTGCTGGCCGAGGCCACCGGCTGCGAGACCGACCGCGCGGGACGCCTGCTCATCAACCCCGACTGCACCGTGGGCGGTCACGCCGACATCTTCGCCATCGGTGACATGACCTACCTCAACGGCTACCCCGGCCAGTCGCCGGTGGCCATGCAGGAGGGCCGCCACGTCGCCGACATCATCCGCGGCAAGAAGGCCGCGGCCACCCCGTTCAAGTACTGGGACAAGGGCTCGATGGCGGTGATCAGCCGCTTCAGCGCGGTCACCAAGCTGAACGACAAGGTCAAGTTCACCGGCCTCATCGCCTGGGTGGCCTGGCTCGCGGTGCACATCTACTACCTGGTCGGCTTCCGCAACCGCTTCGCAGCGGTCGTGTCGTGGCTGGTCGCCTTCATCGGCAGCGGCCGGCCCGGCTTCAACGAGGTCGAAAAGGCTCCTGCCGCAAAGACTCCGGAGAAGTCGCCGGTAGCGGCCTGACCATACCAACGCAACGAGCCGCCCGGTGCTAGCGCCGGGCGGCTCGTTCCCGTTGTGGGGCACGGTGGTTCCGCTGCTGCAGGCGCTCGGTGACAAGGGCATCACGCGCGGCTCGCTCACGGTCAAGCGTCCCAGCCTCGGCGATGTGTTCCTCACGCTCACCGGGCGTTCACTCCGGGAAGGAGACCGATCATGACATTCCTGCGCGACACCGGACTGATCTACTGGTCCCAGGTCCGGGCCAATCTGCGCAATCCGGTCTGAGTGATCATCGGCCTGATGCAGCCGATCATCTACCTGGTCCTGTTCGGCCCCCTGGTGAAGGGCATCGCCCCGTCACTGGGCCCGGGCGCTGATCCGTGGAAGATCCTCACCCCGGCGCTGGTCATCCAGATCGGTTTGTTCGGAGCATTGTTCGTCGGCTTCGGCACCGGGCGGTTCTTCGCTGCCGGCGAAAAGTTGTTGACCTGAACACAGGTTCAGGTTTCACGATGGCTGTATGCCTGAAAACACGAAAAGAGCCCTGATCACCGGGGCGTCGGCGGGCTTCGGCCGGGCGGTCGCGCTCGCGCTCGCCGAACGAGATTGGGAGCTGATTCTCGTCGCCCGCGGCGCGGATCGGCTCGACCGGGTGCGGGCCGCGACCGGCGCGCACGCCATCGCGGGGGATGTCGCCGACCCGGCGGTGCGCGAGCGCATCGCCGAGGCCGTCGGCCCCGGCCGGCTGGATCTGGTGCTCAACAATGCCAGCGCACTGGGCCCGAGCCCGCTCCCGGCCCTGGACCGCTACCCGCTGGGCGAACTCGCCACCGTCCTCGACACCAATGTGATTGCACCCCTGGCGATTCTGCAGCTCACCCTGACCGCACTCCGAGCCTCCGACGGCGTGGTGGTGGACATCAGCTCCGACGCCGCCGTCGGCGGCTACCAGGGTTGGGGCGGCTACGGCGCCTCCAAGGCCGCACTGGACCAGCTCACCAACGTGCTCGCCGCCGAGAATCCCCAGCTGCGCATCTACAGCTTCGATCCCGGCGACATGCGCACCGAGATGCACCAGGCCGCCTTCCCCGGTGAGGACATCTCCGATCGCCCCGAGCCGGAAACCGTTGTGCCCGCGCTGCTGTACCTCCTCGAGTCGCGCCCGCCGAGCGGCCGCTACCTCGCGTCCGAACTGTCGGTGGCGTCATGACCCTCGGTATGGAGGAGCTCGCGTTCACGCTGCCCGGCGAGCTGTCGGCGACCAGCCCGCCCGAGGCGCGCGGCCTGGCGCGTGACGAGGTCCGGATACTCGTCTGCGATGCCGGGACGGTCACCCACGCGCGGTTCCGGGAGCTGCCGAGATTCCTGCGCGCCGGAGACCTTGTGGTGGTGAACAATTCGGCCATGCTCAGCGCCGCGGTGGATGCGCGGTACGGCGATGCGGCCGCGGTGCTGCACTTCTCGACCTGGCTCGACGACGGGCGCTGGGTGGTCGAACTGCGCGACCCCGCGGGCGTGCCGTGGCGCGGGCGGGCGCTGAAACCCGGTGCGCGCATTACCCTTCCGGCCGGTCGCATCGCCACCGTGCGTACCCGTTGGCTGCGCGGCGGCGACCGCCTGTGGGCCGCGGACGTCGAAGCCGCGTCCGATCATGATGCCGTAGGGAATCCGACTGCCGCTGGGGTCCGTGGTGCTGCCGCTGCGGGACGCGGTGACGCCGCAAGGACCGGCAGCGCAGCAGTGGAGGACGACCGGGTGGGTGGCGGACTGGCCGAGAAGCGTGCTGACGACGGGGGCGAGAGAGCGGGGGCGGATGTGCGGGCGCTGCTGGCACGGTATGGCCGCCCGATCTCCTACTCCTACCTCACGGGTCGGTGGTCGGCCGCCTACTATCGGACGGTCTTCGGGCTCGAGCCGGGCAGTGCCGAAATGCCCAGTGCAGGGCGGCCTTTCACCGAGGCGCTGGTGACCGAGCTGGTGGCGGGCGGGGTGGGGTTCGCGCCGATCACGCTGCATACCGGGGTGTCGTCGCCGGAGTCCGGGGAGCCGCCGAGTCCGGAGCGGTTCGCGGTCCCGGAGATGACGGCGCGGCTGGTCAATGCCACGCGTGCGGCGGGCGGGCGGGTGGTGGCGGTGGGCACCACGGTCACCCGGGCGCTCGAAACCGCCACCGCCGCAGACGGTCTGGTGCGTCCGATGGCCGGTTGGACCGAGCTGGTGCTCGACGGGGATCGTCCCGCGCGGGCGGTGGACGGGCTGATCACCGGCTGGCACGGGCCGGGCGCCTCGCATCTGCGGCTGCTCGAATCCGTGGCGGGCGGGGCGGTGGTGCGGGAGGCGTATCGGGTGGCACTCGACTCCGGGTATCTCTGGCACGAATTCGGCGATTCCGCCTTGCTCTTCCGGAACTGACCCGCCGTCGTTCCGGATGTGGACCCCGGCGATGCAAGGCTTACCCGGGGAGCGTAGGCTGATTTCTTCCGCGTTGCCGACCGCTCGCGGACGCGGGTCCGGGCTCGCCGCAACGTCTTCCGGGCTCGCCGCGCGGCCTTCCAGAGCCGCCGGTACCCCACCGGGATACGAGCATTTGTCCTGGTAGAGAACGTTGCGAGGCGGTCGGATGAACTCCCGGTGTGGTCTGTGTCGCGTTCACCGGACTGGCATCGGCAGGTAATCCGGCGGTCGCTCCATCGCAGTCTGGGACTGGCTTGATCAAGCCTATGACCACCATGGCAGCGTCGAATTCCACCCTGCTGGCAGCCGCGTCGAAGCCCGCCCCGGAAGCGCCCCGCACCACCGGACGGTCCCAGTACTCCCTGGTCGTCTCCTCCGATGCCGAGCACCGCGAGGCCGCACAGCGGCTGCGCTACCAGGTGTTCGCCAATGAGCCGGGCTTCACCGTTCCCGACAACGGAACGGGCCTGGACGCCGACCGTTTCGACGACCACTGCGATCACCTGCTGGTGCGCGACGAGCTCACCGACCAGTTCGTCGGCTGCTACCGCATGCTGCCCCCGGACAAGGTGGCCGCCGCCGGTGGATACTACACCGCCACCGAATTCGACTTGGCCGCACTGGATCCCGTCGGTCATCGGATCGTGGAGATGGGCCGCGCCTGCGTGGTGCCCGATCACCGCAACGGTTCGGTGCTGACGCTGATGTGGGCGGGCATCCTGCACTACATCCAGCTCACCGGATACGACTGGGTGATGGGCTGCGTCTCGGTGCCGATGCGGATGACGCCCGAGGACGAGCCCGGCGTGAACGTGCGCGGCGTGCGCGACATGCTGCTGCGCAAGCACGCGCTGGACACGGAACGCCATGTGCGCCCGTACAACCCGGTGGTGGTGGACGGCCGCACCCTCGACGAGCTGGCAGCTCCCGCCCGCCCCAAGCTACCACCGCTGCTGAGCGGCTACCTACGCCTGGGCGCGCAGATCTGCGGCGAGCCCGCCCACGACCCGGACTTCGCGGTCGCCGACTTCGTCGCCCTGCTCGGCCTCGAGACCATCAACACCCGCTACCTGGAGCGCCTGCAGGGCGCGGCCAACAGCCTGGATGCCCGGTGATGCCCCATGATGCCCGCACTGCTCTCCCCGGAGACCGGATCTCTCTCGTGCCCGCCGGCCGAGGCCTCCGCCCACGCCTGGATGCCCCACAGTCCCTGCGGCCCTTCGTGTGTCGACGCTCCCGCTGAGGCGGGCACGCTGCGGGTGGCCGCCCGGATCGCCGGCATCGCCGGGGTCCTGCTGAGCTTCCCCATCGCGCACTACGCCACCCCGCGCCGCCGTCGCGCCGGGCTGCAGCGCCGCTATGCGCGAGCCCTGCTGGCCTGCTGCGGAATTCGCGTCCGCATCGTCGACAACCGCGCCCCCGAGGACCGTCGCGAGGGCGGTGTGCTGATCGCGGCCCGCCACATCGGCTGGACCGACATCGTGGCCCTCACCGCCGTCGAGCCCATGTCCTTCGTGGCCCGCGCCGACCTGGTCGAGTGGCCGATGCTCGGCGATGTCGCCAAGCGGGTCCGCGTCATCCCGATCGAGCGCGAACGCCTGCGGCAGCTGCCGTCGGTCATCGCCACCATGGCCGACCGCCTGCGCGCCGGCGAGCGCGTCACCTTCTTCCCCGAGGGCACCACCTGGTGCGGCCGCGCCCACGGCAGCCTGCGTCCCGCCCTGTTCCAGGCCGCCATCGACTCCGATACCCCGGTGCAGCCCATCCGCCTGCGCTACCTCGGCTGCGCCGGCGACCTGTCCACCATCCCCGGCTTCGTCGGCATCGACTCGCTAGCCGACTCGTTCCGCCGCGTCCTGCGCTCCAAGGGCGTCGTCGCCGAGATCGCCCTGCAGCCGCAGCTGCTCCCCGACGCCGACCGCCACGAGCTGGCCCGACGCTGCGAACAGACCCTCGAGGGTGACACCGTCACCCGCGCCTTCACCGACGTCATCCACGGCTCCGAGCACCTCGAGGCCGTCGGCACGGGTGCGGTCCGACGTGCGGAGACACCGCGGGCGACCGCCGGGAAGTGACTCGCCCGCGAGTGGCCCGGTACTGATCAGGAATCGAGAAGCGCTGGTCAGTGGCGCGACCGTAGCGTTGCCGGCATGACTTCCATCGAGAACATCACCCTCGGCGTCGCGGACATCGACGCCTCGGCCACCTTCTACTCCACCGCGTTCGGGCTGGACTCGCAGCTGCTGGGCTTCCGGGCCACCGAGGAGCCCAGCACCGGATTCCGCGGGTACACGCTGTCGCTGACGGTGGCCCAGCCGGCCGACGCCGACGCCTATCTGGATGCGGCGCTGGCGGCGGGTGCGACCTCGCTCGAGCCCGCGGCCAAGTCGATGTGGGGTTACGGCGGCGTCGTCCAGGCCCCGGACGGCGCGATCTGGAAGGTCGCGACCTCCTCGAAGAAGAACAGCGGTCCGGCGGCCAAGCGCTTCGACTCCATGGTGTTGCTGCTGGGTGTGGAGAACATCGGCGCGAGCAAGCGCTTCTATGTCGATCACGGGCTGCCGGTGGCCAAGAGCTTCGGGCCGATGTACGTGGAGTTCGACACCGGCTCGAGCCCGGTGAAGCTGGCCCTGTACAAGCGTCGCGCCCTGGCCAAGGACGCCGGGATCTCCTCCGAGGGCAGCGGGTCTCACCGCCTTGTGGTGGGCGGCGCTGCGACCTTCACCGATCCGGACGGATTCGCCTGGGAGACCACGCCCCAGCATGCCGCCCGCTGACTCGTCACCGTTCCACGGGCGGTTGCCCGCCTTACCGGAGTGCCGTCGGCATGGTCGGTGAAGTGGAGCAAATTAGGGGCTTCGGGTGGGGGCTCGGTGCATTAGGGGCTTGTGCAGGCGTCCAGTTTCAAACGCGCCTGAAACGGCATAGTTCTCGCGGTCAGGGGCGACTTGTCGGTAACACACCAACCCGTCTGTTCGACGGGAAGGCAACCGAACAACAACGTCTGGAAGCGAATTCGAAAATGTCGGCTAGGACATTCCCGGTCATGGTGATCGCCGCGGCCGCAGTCGCACTATGGGCGCCGCTGGCCGGCGCGGACCCGACCGCGACTACACAACCCGCCCCGGGCGCCGGCCTCGGTGTGGACGTCGGCATCGGACCCGGCGGGGTGAACGTGGGCGTCGGCGTCCAAGGCGGAGGCGGCGGCAATGCCGGTGCGTCCGTCCAGCCCAGCGCCGGCGCGAATGCCGGTGGTGGTGTGCAGGTCGGCGGTGGCGCGCAGACCGGCGGCAATGCCGGCGGTGGCGTGCAGGTCGGCGGTGGCGCGCAGACCGGCGGCAATGCCGGTGGTGGGGTGCAGGTCGGTGGCGGTACGCAGACCGGCGGAGATGCGAATGGCGGTGTGCAGGTCGGCGGCGGTACGCAGACTGGTGGCAATGCCGGTGGTGGGGTGCAGGTCGGTGGCGGTACGCAGACCGGCGGTGACGCGAATGGTGGCGTGCAGATCGGCGGCGGTACGCAGGTCGGCGGTGACGCGAATGGTGGCGTGCAGATCGGCGGTGGCACCCAGGTCGGCGGTGACGCGAATGGCGGTGTGCAGGTCGGCGGCGGTACGCAGACCGGCGGCAATGCCAACGGTGGCGTGCAGATCGGCGGCGGTACGCAGGTCGGCGGTGACGCGAATGGCGGTGTGCAGATTGGCGGCGGTACGCAGATCGGTGGCAATGCCGGTGGTGGGGTGCAGGTCGGTGGCGGTACGCAGGTCGGTGGCAATGCCGCTGGCGGAGTACAGGCCGGCGGGAACACCGCCATCGGTGGTAGCGCACTGGGTGGCATCGATCTGGTGACGGCCGGAGCCGCGGCGGCCGGTGCGGACACGGTGTACGGCATGGCGATTCCGGTCGGTGCGACCACCGGCATCCCGGGCGGCACGGCGGTCACCGATCAGGTTCCGCCGGGCGGCTACGTGATCCCCAAGGGCGCGCCCGAAACCGGCGCGGGCGGCATGGCCGCCCAGGTGAGTGCGCAGTGACCACCGTGAAGGGAAACGCCGTGGGCGCGTTGAGAATCCGTAGACCACGACGCGGTGCGCTCGTCGCCGTGGTGGCGATCATCCTGGCCCTGGTGACCGGTTGTTCGTCTTCCGGCGCGACCCATTCGGCCGCGAGCACGACCACCGCGGCCGCGTCCGCCTCCGGGGTGAAGACGGCGGCCGCGATCAGCCGGTCCACTCCGGTGTCGTTCGACATCGCCTCGATCAAGGCCTCGGGGTCGCTGATCGCGGTGGGGCTCAATGCCGATGGCTCGGTCCAGGTGCCTTCTGACTACCTGCAGGCCGGCTGGTATCAGCAGGGTCCCGCGCCGGGCGAGCAGGGCTCGGCGGTCATCCTCGGCCACGTCGACTCCTACAAGGGCACCGGCGTCTTCTTCTACCTGAAGAAGGTGAAGCCGGGCGACATGATCGACGTGAAGCGCGCGGACGGCAAGACCGCGCATTTCAAGGTCACCGATGTCCGCATGTACCTGAAATCCCAGTTTCCCGACCAGCTCGTCTTCGGTCCCCGCGGCGGCGCGACGCTGCAGGTGGTCACGTGCGGCGGCCAGTTCGACCAGGCGGCCAAGAGTTACGAGTCCAACGTGGTGGTCTTCTCGTCCCTCGATTCGGTGACCTAGCCGCGTTCGGGGCGCGCGGCGGTCCTGTGAGTCTGCTGTGGCCCTGATTGTCCGAATGTCGGCGTGTCGCGCTGTCGCGTCCGTTGATACTCGGCAATGTTGTTGGCAGAGAAGATATTTCGGTGAACCCGGGTGCGGCAGATCACGCCACACCGGACTTGCCCCTGGTGACACGGATTGGCTACGTTCCCGTGCGCACCATTCGGATCGCCCGACAGTGGAGGTGGACATGCAGACGTTTGCGCAGAACCTCGGAACGATCGGCAACGACGCGTTGTCGATCGGGCAGGGAATGCTCGTGCTGCTCACCGACATCATCGGTATGGGTGGCACCGGCTACGCCGGCGCCGGTCAGTACCCGTTCGGCTGATCGGGCAGTGGCCGAACCGTCCCGCAGGTCTTCGTCGGCTGCGGGGCGGTAAGGCCCACCGGGGTCAGTACTCGCCCTTGATGACGAAGTACGAGCCGCGAATGGTGCCGGCCAGCTTCGACTTCTGCCGCGCGAACTTGAATTGCGAGGCGAGCTCCGCGGGGACTTCCATCCCGTCGGAGAGCTTGAACCCGACCGCTCGTTTCTTGGCGTCGTCGACGGTGTACATCACATTGATCGACAGGCCGTTCTGATAGAACACGTAGGCGATTCGAATGTCCTCGACCTGGAAGGCCGTCGCCTCGAGCGGCTTCGAGGAGATGACGAGGGACCGCTCCTCCGCGAGGATCCGGTTCACCCACTCGATGGTCTGCTGGGCGTCCTCCGCCGGCTCCACCGTGAAGACATGGTCGTACTTGTTCTTGAAGTACCGGGCCTCGTTCGCCCGCAATCCGGCGAGCGCGGGTGCGACCGGCGACGACTCCAGTCCCTCGGTCGAGACGTTCACGAAATCAACAACATACGGCATGGCGAATTCCTTCACACGAATGTCCGATCAGGTCGGACGGTGCTCTCGGACAGGCCGCCGTAATCCTAGTCGCGCCCGCCCGGCCGATCGGTAACCCGAAGGCGTCACGGGCGATTCGCGGATGCTTCCCATTCGAGGCCGTCCGGATCGACGAACGAGGTGGTGGCGCCGCTGACCACGATTCAGTGCGGACCCGAGCCAGCGGGACGGAAGGTCTGCCGGGCGCCCAGCGCCCCACGGTCTCCGCGCAGAGGCTCGGCTGTATGGGCGTGAGCGTCGCCTCCGGCGCGGCCGGCAACCGGTCGTGGTCACCGCCCGGCCATCACCTGGCCTTGGTCGTGGACGGGGTGGTGGTCGGCACATCGATCACATCCGGTATCTGGCCGCCGCCGAAAACCGGTACCGAGGACGTCGAAGTCGGCGGGGTGAGCGGACTGCTGTGGTGGCTGCCGCAGCCCGCGAGGGCCACCGCCGCCAGCGCAATCGACGCCACTGTGATCAGGTGCTTGGGCACGTATCGACCTTCCGTGTGAATCGGTCGCGGCCGCGCCGCACACCACCCCATTGCCCATGTACCGGTGCGTGTGCGGTCGACCGCGTTGAAAACCAGGGCCGGTCCGCGAGTTGGTGTCGGCCGCACCGAATTCTGGTGCACCCGGCCCGGCGCTGCACCACCGGTGTCCGAGATCGGCACGTGTGGTCCGCAGTCTGGCACGATCGGAACCCCCGGAATGGGGGCGGCGGGAACGTGTTCGGTGTGGTCGACCCGGTGCGGGCTACGCGCCCGCGTCGCGCGGTGCGGTGCTCCGGATCAGGTGGACGACGTCGTACGGGCGCATTGGCTGGGTCGAGCGCAAGGATCGGTAGGTATACCGATCGACCGTGCCCTGCTCCAGGTTTCGCATCAATAGCGCGTCGCCGTCCTGTTCGTCCTCGACCGGGTCGGTGGCGAAGAATCGTTTGAAGTCCTTCGGTGATCGCGAATAGCAGGTGTTGAAGATCTCGTCGAGGCGCTGCTGCGGAACGATGCCGGGACCCATGACCCGCAGGGCATGGATCACGCGAACGGCGACGTCGCGCCAATCGACCAGCAGTTCTCGTGCGGCGTCGGTCATGATCCATTCGACCAGATTGACCGGGCGGGCCGGACCGAGGTCGGCCGGCGTCAAGCTCGGAATCAGTTGGCGCGCGTGTCCGTTGGCGGCGACGACATCCAAATGGGGGAATCTCATGAAAAAGGCGGGCCCGGAGAATGATTCGAGATGAGCGAGATCCTCGCGGCCGATGGTCCGGGGCCATGGTTCGGTGCGCAGCGCATCCATGTCACCGAGCGCGAGCGACATGATCTTGCGCAACATCCAGTCCGGTGGATTCAGCGCGCGACACCAGGCCGCCAGACCTTCGGTGCTCGGGTTGCGCAGACCCGCCTCCCACTTCCGCAGGGACGAGAGCGTGGTCGACGCGGCCAGGGCCACCTCCTCCTGGGTCAATCCCAGCGCCTCGCGCTGCCCGCGGAGATATCCCCCGATCTCGGGTCGCTCGCATACCCACGAGAGCCGGCCGGCGCCGCGGCGGACCTGGGTGGGTGGGATCGGGGGGAACGCCGACTGACCGGGGTGGGGGAGCGGTGCGGCGATCTGCACGGCCAGCCTCTCTATCGAACGTCCTACGAAGCCTTGCGCGGCCGAGCGGTGTGAATCGGATTCGCTGAAGAACTTTTACCCGACGGGCAGAAATGGCGCACTGTCGGAAAGATCACAGCGTTTGCAACATGAATATTCGCTGATGCCAACGGTTTTCCGACACCTTTCATGCACCGCTTGTTCATCGAAGTTTGGGTAATGGGGCAAAATCGTTAACAGAGTTCCGAAGCTCATGTTTCGCGCTGCCTGGTTGTGCAGGCGATGGGTGTGGGCGTTCGGACGGAAGGTGTGACAATTTGTGTCGCTCGGTTAATCGTTCAGCTCGCGTTCTGGTGTTGGGTTCGGCGTGAAACATGTTTTGGTACAACTGGTTTGGTGATCTCCGGCGGAACCGTCGAGGGGCGACTCGGCGCGCCTGATCGGTGATAGCTGCTTTTTTCCCATCAGATGGGTGCTGCTGCGTCCTTCGACGTACCGATTGGCTGGTCCATCCCGCTGGTAATACTCGATTTCCCTGTTGCGCAAAGATTTCTGCCTGATCTCGGCCACATTGTCGCTGCTGTGTTGCGGGGGCACCGGTGAGTTGTGGTGTGCGGTGCGGGGCTGAGTTGCATGCTGTCCGAGCGCATTGCACAGTCTTGGTCGCCAGAAAGCCGTTTCGCAACGAGTTTTGAATTTCCGGCCCCGGTGGCCATCCAGTTCGTCCTCCGCACGGGCGCTGGTGCGGCGACTTATCGCGGAGAAGGAATCCACAGTGGGGACAGCCTTGGACAGCAATGAACCCGATCGGGACGAAGCGGACACGTTCGAACCGACCATCGAGCCGAACGCCGATGCCGTCGATGCGGTGCCGACCGAATTCATCGAGGCCCCGGGGGAACTCGCTGAGACCCCGGGGAAATGGCAGCTGATGGCTCGCCTGATCGCGTCGCGTCCAGTCCGCCGCCATCTGCCGAAGGTGGCGGCCGGCGCCGCGCTGGCGAGCCTCGTCGTCGGCGTGGTCGCCGCGGCCGAAACGCACGGGACCGATCCGGCGGCGACCAGTGCCGCGTCGACAGAGGCGGCGAAGGCACCGGATTCGCAGAGCTACGCCGATCTGACGGCCGCGCAGTCCGGGGCGACCACGCCGGAGATCGGTCTCGCCGACAGCTCACTGACCCCGAGCGACGTTCCGGTCCCCACCGACGGCTCCACACCCGATGCCGCGGGCGATCCGATCGCCGCGACCGATCCGGGCACCGATGCCGCGTCCGCGACAACGGATCCCGCCCAGGACACCACCACCCCTGATACGACCACCAGCGCCCCCGTCACGACCACGGATACGCCGGTCACGACCACGGATACGCCGACCGCGACCGCCGCGCCCAGCCTCTCCATCGACGCGAGCGCGACCCTCTCGTTCCAGGCGGATCAGTCTTCCGATCCGGGGCAAACCGTTTCGCAGTCGGTGACTCCTGCCTCGGACCCTGCCACCACCACAACGACGGTCACGGTGACCACCGGCCCCTCGACGACCACTACCGTCCCGTCCACGACCATTCCGTCCACCACCACAGCTCCGGTCACCACCACAGCTCCGGTCACCACGCCCCCGTCGACAACGACGACGGTTCCGGTGGTCACCACGACCACGGCACCCACGACGACATCGCCGGTGACGACCACGGTTCCCGTGACGACCACGCCGGCGGTGACGCCCGCCCCGGTGACGACGACCGCCCCGCCGCCGACCTCGCCCCACTGCATCGCGACGCCGCCGCGGAATGCGATGCAGCCGCTGGCATCCGCGACCCCCGCGCATCCGCCGACCGCGAAGCCGCAGCCCGTGCCGCCAGCCGCCCCGGCGCCGAAGCCGCCCGTGCCCGCGACGTCGAAGCCACCGGTGCCCGCGACCTCGAAGCCGGCCACGCCCCCGACATCCAAGGCGCCGGCACCCCCGTCCGCCCCTCGTCCGTGCGGCTAGACGTGCGGAAAGAAACCTTGTTCGCACCAGTGAATTTCGCGAAATCATGACGAATTCGTACGTGCCCGGCACGGGTGGCCGGGCGCTGGGCTGGGCTCGGTTGCCCCTGTTCATCGCCGCGGTCGCGCTCACGGTGGCCGGGTGTGCCGCAGGGCCGGGCCGGGCGCCGGAACCCGCTCCTCCGGGCTCCGGCGGCCCAGTCCCGAAAATCCGGCTCGACGCGATGGACAACAAGCTCGACCAGCTCCGCGAGTGGGCTCGCCCACGGGCCGACAAGGACGGCATCCCGCTCCGCGCGCTGGAGGCGTACGGATACGCCACGGTCGTGCTGGCGAAGGCCCAGCCCGGCTGCCACCTCGGCTGGACCACGCTGGCGGGGATCGCCCGCGTGGAAAGCGATCACGCCCGTTTCGGCGGCGCCACCATCGCGGCCGACGGCCTGGTGCGGCCGCCGATTCGTGGCGTGGCCCTCAACGGCACGGGCGGCAATGCCGTCATCCTCGATCCCGCCTCGACCGCCCGGGCCGGAGGCGCCGTCTACGCCCGCGCCATGGGCCCGTTCCAGTTCATCCCGGACACCTGGAAGCACTGGGGCGTTCGCGCCGGTGCCGACTATCGCGTCCTCGCCGATGCGCTCGAGGCCGCCAAACCCGTTGCCACCGGCGACCTGTCGGGCAACCCGGACAATATCGACGACGCCGCGCTGGCCGCGGGCCGCTACCTGTGCGCCGCCGGCGGCGATCTGGCCACCGCCGCGGGCTGGCGGCAGGCCATCCTCGCCTACAACCATTCCTCGGTCTATGTCGGCCAAGTGCGCACTGCCGCAACCGGTTACGACGCCTGATCGCTGTCCTTCGATTCGCTTCATTCGCAATAACGCCGTGACACAGGAGTTCTGTGTCGCGTGATCAGGAGGAATCCATGTCCCGTAAGAGCATTCGGGTCGCCGCTGCCGCCGGTGCGGTGGCGCTGGTCTGTACCGGTGCCGGTATCGCCCATGCCGCCCCCGGCGGCAAGACCGGTCAGGGCAAGGACGCCGACCATGTGCTGCTGATCTCGATCGACGGGATGCACCAGGCGGACCTGGCGTGGTACGTCAAGCAGCATCCGAACTCCGCGCTGGCCACGCTGGCGAACAACGGCGCCGAGTACACCAACGCGCAGACCACCAACCCGTCGGACTCCTTCCCGGGCATGGTCGCGCAGTTCACCGGCGCGACCGCGGGACAGTCGGGCGTCTACTACGACGACACCTTCAATCACGACCTGCTGCCCGCCGGCACCACCGACTGCGCCCACACCCCGAAGGGCGCCGAGGTCGCGATGACCGAGGCGATGGACAAGAACCAGAACTCGATCGACGCCGGCCAGGGCCTGGCGGGCCTGCCGGACAGCATCCTGGGCATGACGGGCAATCCGGCTTCCCTGCTGAACCCGGCGGCCATGCCGGTCGACCCGGCCACCTGCAAGCCTGTCTACCCGAGCCAGTACCTCCAGGTGAACTCGGTCTTCGACGTCCTGCACGCCGCGGGCAAGCTGACCGCCTGGTCGGACAAGCACCCCGCCTACTCGATCCTCGAGGGCAAGGCAGGCAACGCCATCGACGACCTCTTCACCCCGGAGATCAACTCCAATTCCCCGATCGCGGGCCAGGACTGGACCAAGGACGACAAGTCCACCCAGCAGTACGACGGCTACAAGGTGCAGGCCGTCCTCAACGAGATCGACGGCTACGACCACGGCCACATCAGGCAGGTCGATGAGCCGGCCGTCTTCGGCATGAACTTCCAGACCGTCTCCGTCGCGCAGAAGCTGCCGACCTCCGACGGCATGACCGGTGGCTACCAGGCCGACGGCGTGACCCCCGGCGCGCTGCTGTCCGGTGCGCTCGACTACGTCGACGGCCAGCTGGGCAAGCTGCTCGGCGAGCTGAAGACCAAGGGCGAGGACAAGAACACCACCGTCATCGTCTCCGCCAAGCACGGCCAGTCGCCCACCAAGCCGAGCGACCTGACTCGCATCGACGACGGCCCGATCATGACCGCCCTCAACGCCGCCTGGAAGGCCAAGCACCCCGAGGCCACCAAGGACCTGGTCGCCTTCAGCGTGAACGACGACGCCATGCTGCTGTGGCTGAACGACCGTTCGCAGGCCGCCGCCGATTTCGCCGAGCAGTGGCTGCTGGCCAACAACGGCACCGGCAATGACATCAACGGAAACCCGAGGGCGTACACCAAGTCCGGCCTGACCGAGGTGCACGCCGGCGCCGACGCCGCCTCGTACCTGGGCGCCCCGCAGAACGACCCCCGCCACCCCGACCTGGTCGGCGTCGCACAGGTCGGCACCGTCTACACCGGCGGCAAGGGCAAGATCGCCGAGCACGGCGGCGCGAACCCGGCCGACCGCAATGTCCCGCTGATCGTCTCCGGCCCGGGTGCCAAGAAGGCGGTCGTGACCGACGCCGTGCGGACCACTCAGATCGCCCCGACCATCCTGAAGCTGCTGGACGAGAACCCGCAGAAGCTGGACGCCGCCAAAGCCCACGGCGTGCGCGAACTGCCGAACCTGGGCTGATCCGATTCGGATCACGCGACCACGACGGCCCGCCGGTCCGCCCCGGCGGGCCGTTCCGCACCCGGCCGGACGGGTGAATCAACGGACCGGGCGGGACGCGGGCGAACCCGGCCCGTCGCCGATTCGTGGCCTTGATGGAGGACTCGAGCAGGGCGGTCGGCGGCGGGCGGGCGGCGTCGGGAGTGGAGGCGGAGCGTGCGGGCGCGGCGGTCGCGACGATGGGGGCGGGAGCTGCTGCGGGCATGGCGGGAATATCGTCTCGACGGTGGCGGCTATCCTTGGACGGTCATGAAGTCGGCTTTCCCGGGTCCGGTCGGTGCCCAGACGGTCTACCTCGATCACGCGGCCACGGCACCCATGTTCCCGGTCGCTGTCGAGGCAATGTGTGCTGCGCTGGGGATGACGGGGAACGCGTCGTCGTTGCACGGGTCCGGGCGGGCCGCCCGGCGGGTGCTGGAGGAGGCGCGGGAGTCGATCGCGGCGGGGCTGGGGGCGCGGCCGTCGGAAGTGATCTTCACCTCGGGCGGGACCGAGAGTGACAATCTCGCCGTCAAGGGCATCTACTGGGCCCGGCGTGACGCCGATCCGCGGCGGAACCGGATCCTGGTGAGCGCGGTGGAGCATCACGCGGTGCTGGACACCGTGGAGTGGCTCGAGCAGCACGAGGGCGCGCGCATCACGTGGCTGGAGTGCGATGCCCAGGGCATCGTCTCGCCGCGCACGCTGCGCGACGCGCTGGCCGAGAACGCCGCCGAGACGGCGCTGGTGAGCGTCATGTGGGCCAACAACGAGGTCGGCACCATCCAGCCGATCCAGGAATTGGCCGCGGTGGCACAGGAATTCGACGTGCCCATGCACAGCGACGCGGTGCAGGCCGCGGCGCAGCTGCCCATCGACTTCGCCGCCAGCGGGCTGGCCGCGGCCAGTTTCGCCGGGCACAAGGTCGGCGGGCCGCACGGCGCGGGCGTGCTGCTGCTGGGGCGGCAGGTGCCGGCGGTGCCGCTGCTGCACGGCGGCGGGCACGAGCGGGATCTGCGCTCGGGTACCTCGGACGTACCCGCGGCGGCCGGCCTGGCCGCCGCGATTCGCGAGACCGTGGCCGGCCTGGCCGTGCGCACGGTGGACCTGGAGCGGCTGCGGGACCGGCTGATCGAGGGCGTGCGCGCCGTCGTGCCGGACGCGGTGCTCAACGGGGCGACCGGCACACAGCGCATGCCGGGCAACGCCCACTTCACGTTCCCCGGCTGCGAGGGCGACTCGCTGCTCATGCTGCTGGACGCCGCCGGGATCGAATGCTCGACCGGATCCGCGTGCAATGCCGGTGTGGCCGGACCCTCCCATGTGCTGCTGGCCATGGGCGTGGAACCGGCGCTGGCGCGCGGATCCCTGCGATTCTCATTGGGACACAATTCGAACGACGCCGATATCGATGCCCTGCTGGCCGTGCTGCCGCAGGTGGTGGAACGGGCGAAGGCGGCCGGACTGGCCGGAGCGAAGGGAGGCTTCTAGATGCGAGTACTTGCCGCGATGAGTGGTGGCGTGGATTCCGCCGTGGCGGCCGCCCGCGCGGTGGACGCCGGACACGAGGTGGTCGGCGTGCACCTGGCGCTGTCGGCGAACCCGGGCACGCTCCGCACCGGATCGCGCGGCTGCTGCTCCAAGGAGGACGCCGGTGACGCCCGGCGGGCGGCCGACGTGCTCGGAATCCCGTTCTACGTCTGGGATTTCGCCGACCGGTTCAAGGAGGACGTGATCGACGACTTCGTCGCCGCGTACGCCGCCGGTGAGACCCCCAACCCGTGCCTGCGCTGCAACGAGAAGATCAAGTTCTCGGCGCTGGCCGACCGCGCGGTGGCGCTGGGCTTCGACGCCGTCGTCACCGGGCACTACGCGCGGCTCGCGGACGGCGTGCTGCGCCGGGCCGTGGACGAGGACAAGGACCAGTCCTACGTGCTGGCCGTCCTTACCGCCGAACAGCTTTCGCGCGCCATGTTCCCGGTCGGCGACACCCCGAAGCCGCAGATCCGCGCCGAGGCCGCCGAGCGCGGGCTGGCGGTGGCCGGCAAGCCCGACAGCCACGACATCTGCTTCATCCCCTCCGGCGACACCCAGGCTTTCCTGGGCGCCAAGATCGGCATCCGCCCCGGCGCGGTGCTCGACGCCGACGGCACCAAGCTCGCCGACCACGAGGGCGTGCACGGCTTCACCATCGGCCAGCGCAAGGGCCTGGGCCTGCCCGGCCCGGCCGCCGACGGCAAGCCGCGCTACGTGACCGGCATCGACCCGGACACCGGCACCGTGCACGTGGGTTCGGCCAAGGACCTCGAGGTGTGGACGGTGCGTGCCGACCGCGCCATCTGGACCTCGGGTGAAAGTCCTTCCGGCCCTGTGGAATGCGTGGCCCAGGTGCGTGCCCACGGCGGCATCGCCCCGGCCGTCGCCGAGGCCGTGGACGGCGGCCTGGTGGTGCGCCTGCGCGCACCGCTCACCGGTGTGGCCCGCGGCCAGGCCGTGGTCCTCTACCGCCCCGACCCGGCGGGGGACGAGGTGCTGGGCAGCGGCACCATCTCCGGCACCGAACGCGAACCGCATTCGTACGCAAGCGAACTGGTCTCGGATAGCGCCCGGTGAGCGACCGCCACACGCGCGGACGCGCGAAATCATATGTAGCGGCGCAGATTCGATCGACTTCCCGGGTCGTCTGGCGCACCGGAATGCCGCAGCCGCTGCGTCTGCGCCCGCGCCGCGCGCCGGGGCGGGCCAGGCTCGGCCGGAACGCTGCGGGCAGCGCCACGCCGGAGCAGATCGCCCGCACCGATACCGGCGAATTCCGGCCCGGCGAGCCGCAACCCGGCCCGGACGGGAAAACGGACGCGGCGAACGGTGCCGGCCGCAGCCGGGCACGGACCGGCGTGGTCGTCCGGGTCACCCCGTATGCCGAGCGCGGCCGCCCCACGACCGGGCCCGCCGACGCGGCCGAGCGGGCCGGCAAGACCTGGGACTGGTTCGTCAACGCGACCTGCTGGGACTGGTACACGAATTCGAGCAGCCGCACCGAACGCGGCGATGCCGACGAGTGACCTCGCGCGGCTCGGCAGCCCGCTTCGCCGAGCGGTGCACGACGGCTCGCACGCGATCCGGTTCGGTCCAGGCGGGAGTTCGTCGACGCCGCTGAAACGGGGCGAGTGGATGCCGGGTGGCCGGGTCGACGTCGAGGTGACGAGTTCGGTTGGTGCGCGGGGTTTTCGGAACGGACGGCCGAGTGATACGGGATGGCTGGGATGACTGACGACACGAACGCGGCGGTACTGCGCGGCGGTATCGCGACCGGCGTGGGCTCGTGGCCGGGGACCGATCCGCGGGAGGCGGCGGCGACCGTGGTGGGGGAGCTGGGACAGCTGCCGCATCTCGTCGAACTGCCCGGTCGTGGCGTGGGCGCGGACATGGTCGGACGGGTGTCGGGCCTGCTGGTGGACATGCAGTTCGACAGCACCACGCGCGGATATCGGCTGGCGGCGCGGCCGGGCGCGGTCGCGCGCCGGGCCCACGATCTGCTGCGCACCGATCTGGACGCGCTCGAAGAGGCCTGGGAGACCGGCGGTTTCGCGGGCTCCGGCCATCCGGTGAAGGTGCAGGTGGCCGGGCCGCTGTCGGTGGCCGCGGAGGTGGAGCTGCCGGGTGGGCATCGCGTGCTGACCGATTCCGGTGCGCTGCGCGATCTTTCGGAATCGCTGGCCGAGGGCATCGCGAATCATGTGGCGGAGGTGGGCAAGCGGCTGGGCGCGCAGGTCGTGCTCCAGATCGACGAGCCGGACCTGACGGCCGTGCTGAACGGCACGCTGAAGGGCGTGAGCGTCCTGAATACGGTGCGCGCCATGCCCGAACCCGAGGCGCTGCACATCCTGGACATCGTCGCGGGCAGCCAGTCCGTCCCGGTGCTGGTGCACACCTGTGCCGACCGGCCCGCGCTGGGGTTCCTGCGCAAGAGCGGGGCGGCCGCGGTCGGCTTCGACATGGCCGCCGTCGGCACCCCCGACCTCGACCGGATCGGCGAATTGCTGGACAGCGGAAAGCACCTGGTGCTCGGGCTGGTGCCGACCACCGCGCCGGCCGCGCCCGTCACCTGGCGCGATATCGCGGAACCCGGTGTGCGCCTGATGGATCGGCTCGGTTTCCCGCGTCGCCTGCTGGCCGAGCGGATTCTGGTCGCCCCGGCCTGCGGCCTGGCCGAAGCCCCGCTGCCCTGGGCGCGCCGCGCGCTGAGCCTGGCCGCCGAGACCGCACGCGCGTACGCCGAGGAGCCGGAGTCGCTCACCTTCGAGTGACGCCGTGCCGCAGCGTGACGCCATGTGGCGGCGTGACGCTGTGTGGCGGCGTGACGCTGTGCCGCAGGGTGTTTCGGCGGGCGCGGCTACATCCGGGTCAGGATGTCCAGCGCGATCGCCACCGACGCCTGGTTGCTCTCCTCGTCGGAGAGCTCCAGATCGCCCATCATGGACAGGCTCCAGCTGATGGCCAGCAGTGCCTGCCGGGCGTGAAAGGTGGCCAGCGGCTCCGTGCTCGGCGCGGTCATGAGGTCGGCCAGCACCCGGAACTGGTAGCGCAGGCTGGTGCCGAAGCCGAGGTCCCGGAACGCGGGCTGGTTCTCGTGCCAGAACCGGATCATGTCCTTGCCGAGGCTGTGCAGCAGCGCGCCGTAGCGAATCACGATCTCGCGGGCTCGATCCGGCCCCGGCGGCGTGGCCTCGGCCCACTGCACGATCTCGTCGATGCCGCCGCGCAGATCCTCCGACAGGCTGGCGACAATGTCTTCCTTGGTCCGGAAGTGGTAGTAGAGCGCGGCTTTCGTGACGCCCAGGCGCTCGGCGATCTCGCGCAGCGAGGTCTTCTCATAGCCGCGTTCGGAGAACAGCTCCATGGCGACGGACCGAATCCGCTCCCGCGTATCACTGCGACGCCCGTCCATCGAGTCCTTCCCTCGGTACCCCGCCTTTGTTTCTTGACGACCGGCCCCTTGCTTGACGACCGGCAAGGTGAAGCCTAGCGTCTCCGTCACCGGCAGATGCCTAGCCGGTCGGCAAGTTACTTTGCGCAGTGGGGAGCAGGACATGACCGAGACAGCAGTGACAGTGCCCGTCGACGGCGTCGCCGTGACCGCCATCGGGGTCGCCATCATCCGGGCGCGGGAATCCGGACGTGACGATCGCCTCTACGACGACCCGCAGGCGAAGGACTTCGTGGCTGCGGCCCGCAAAGGTTTCACCCCCGAACGCTGGGCGCGCATGGAAGCCCTGGCCGACCAGTTCTACGACGGCCGCACCATCGGTGTACGCCTCGTCGACGAGCGCTTCCGCGAGGCGATCGATGCGGGCTGCGGCCAGATCGTCCTCTTGGGCGCCGGTCTGGACACCCGCGCCTACCGCCTCGACCTCCCACCCACCCTGCACGTCTACGAGATCGACCTGCCCGAACTCTTCGCCTTCAAGGAACCGGTCCTGGCGGCCATCGCCGCCACCCCCACCTGCCACCGCCACGTAGTCATCGCCGACCTCCGCGAGAACTGGCGAAAAAGCCTGCTCGACACCGGCTTCGACCCAACCGTCCCGACCTGCTGGGTCGACGAGGGCTCACTCGGCTACCTCAACCAGGACTGGAACCGCCAGGTGGTCCAGACCCTCACCGAACTGTCCGCCCCCGCAAGCCGTTTCGGCGCAGCCCGCGTCCCCATCGACCCCGAAGCCCCTCAGTACCAAGACCTCCGCCGCCTCGTCTCCGGCGACAAGACCCCACAACCAACCCCACCCACCCCGGACTACGACATCGAACAGTGGCTCACCAACATCGGCTGGACCACTGAATTCCGCACCTGGAACGACGTGACCTCCCACCTACCCCGCCCCGCCACCCTCCTCGACCCCCGCATCGGCACCATCGCCGCCGTCCGCCGCTGAGTCCCGCCCAGAAGAATCGGGAAGGCTCAGTAGCCCTGGTTCTTCGGGCGTTTGGAGCCGAAGTAGGGGCGGGCGCCGGGGTGGTCGAGTTGCCAGTTGTCGGGCTTGCCGGAGGGGTAGGTGACGGGGATCTGGTCGCCGATGGAGGGCCAGTTGTCGACGTCCCAGGCGAAGCGGCCGTAGACCTCGTGGGCGAACACGGTGGGGCCGGAGATGCTGCCGGAGATGGTGACGTACTGCTCGCCGAGGTCGTCGGGGCGGGGGCTGACGCCGGTGACGTGCAGGGTGCCGGATTCGAGGCCGGCGGGGGAGGAGTTCCAGGAGGCGGCGAGCGGGTCGCCGGGGAAGGCTCGTGAGCCGCCGCCGTTGCCGCGGCGGTAGTACACCAGGGCCGCGGCCAGTGCGCCGCCGATCAGCAGGACGAACATGAGCTGCAGGAGCATGAACTCCATGCTAGGCGGCGTGGAGTTCATGCCCGGTCGGGGCCGTGTGACGACCGGTGCGGCTAGTGGGCGGTGAGTTCGGAGATGCCGTTATGGCGGCGCAGCTGCCAGACCGTGGTGCGCTTGGACTGGGAGCGGCCGTTGCCGCGGTCGATGAGGGTGCGGTTGGCGGTGGTGAAGACCAATTGCGCGCCCTGGGTATTGGTTTCGGGATTCTGGAAAAGCTGGATGAGGCTGTCGGCTGTCTCGGGGGTGAGGGCGGCGTCGATATCGTCCACCGCCAGCACGCCGCCGGTGTCGAGGGCGTCGAGCATGGGCGGCAGCAGGCGCAGCATGGCCAGGGTGGCGCTGGACTCGTCGGTGATGTCGAAGGCGGTTTCGATGCTCTCGTGGGTGAGGCCCAGGCCGACGCCGCGGCGGGCCACCATCCGGGAGTACAGCGCGTCCCGGGCGGCATAGAGGTTGGCCAGTTCGCGCTGCAGCAGCGTGACGGTGATGCCGTGTTCGAGGAACATCTCCTCGGCGTAGTTCGCCGAGACCGTGCAGGACTCGATTTCCTTTGTGGTGGAGGCGATATCGGTGTCCAGATCACGCAGGTAGTCGGCGTACATGGGGTCGTCGGACGGCAGCAGCAGATCGGTGATGCCGAGGTCGGCGGCGCGCAGGAGGGTCAGCAGCCGCACCGCGTGGTCGGTCGACCGGGAGATGTGCGAGCCCACCCGGTGCGCGACCTCCTGCGGATCCGGCTGCCCGCACTGCACCTCCAGCAGCGACTGGAACCAGCGGTAGGCCGGGACCAGCGGCTCGGCGTACAGCTGCCCGGACAGGCTGAGCAGCAGGGCATTCGGGCGCACCAGCGGCACCACGGCACCCAGCCCGTAGCGCGCGGCCTCGAACATGGGCCCGATGCGGATGTCGTCGCCGGCGCGCTCGAACACCACGCGTTTGCGATTGTGCGGATGCGAGTGCAGCCATTCCGCGGCCACGTCGGCATTGTCGAGCCGGAACCCGTAGGTGTACGGGCACCCCTCGGCGACGAAGTTCGCCACGAATTCCGAAGGGCGATCGGAGAATCCGAGGTGCGGCGTCCGAACCGGACCGGAGTAGGGATCCCACCCGGTGACCGAATTCAGTACGGCGTCGCGCATGCGATCGAGCGCGTCGATGAGGCCCGTCTTGCCGGTGGCGGCCGTCCCGTAGACGGCGGTGACCGGTGTGGCGACCGGTCCGCTACCCCGGGTCAGCCGCAGTTCCTGCGGTTCGGCGAGGGACCGATGATTCGACACCTGAAAACTACGCAACACCCTGGACATCCTGCCGGTCGCGGGTCGGAAATGCGACTCACCTTATTCGGGCATTCCGCGTGGGCGGCACCCGGAGGGCAACTTTCACGATATCCGGGTTCGAAATCGGGGCGACCGGCACGGACCGCGCCGCGGCCGAATGACGGTGTGCACGAACCGCAGCGGAGAGTGCGCGAACCTCAGCGGAGCAGACCGTAGGCGCGGGCGGGAGTGAGACGGACGACGGCGCGGCGGTCGGCGACCATGGCGCGGCGGTAGTCGTCCCAGTCGGGGTGCTCGCCGCTGAGGGCGCGGTAGTAGGCGACCAATTCGTCGACCGTGGCGTCGCCGGGATCGGCGGCGACGGGGGAGACCTCGGCCTCGCCTTCGATGACCGCGTACGACCAGAAGTCGTCGCTGCTCATGTGCAGCGCGGCCCACGGGTCCCGGACCAGATTGTGGTACTTGGCACGGTCGGCGGTGATGGAGATCCGGACGATGCCGTCCTCGCCGGCCCAGTGCAGCACATTGGACAGCTGCGGACGGGTGTCGCGGCGAATCGTGGTGAGCACCGACTTGCGGTGGGAGCGCGCGAAATCGACTGCCTTGGCGAGGTCCATACCGAGTGGAACCCGGCCGGTTGCGGGCGTGTTCCCGAGGCCGGAAAAACCTCGCATCAGGCGTGCGACGTGCGGGAATGTTGATCGAACCTGTCGGTGGGGCGGGATAGAGTGCCTGGTGTGAGCGAATCGGGCATGGAGATCACCGCGGCGAGCGGGGACGAGCGCGTCGAGTGGCAGCGGCTGGCGGAGGAGGTTCGCGACCACCAGTTCCGCTACTACGTGCGGGACGCGCCGATCATTTCCGACGGCGAGTTCGACGAGCTGTTCAACCGGCTGGTGGCGCTCGAGGAGGCGCATCCGGATCTCCGCACCCCGGATTCGCCCACCCAGCTGGTCGGCGGCGGCTTCACCACCGAGTTCCAGCCCGTGGATCACCTGGAGCGGATGTACTCGCTGGACAACGTCTTCAACGAGGACGAGATGCGGCAGTGGATCGCCAAGGTGGAGGCCGATGCCGGCACCGATCTGCACTACGTGTGCGAGGTGAAGATCGACGGCGTCGCCCTCAACCTCGTCTACGAGGACGGCAAGCTGGTGCGCGGCGCCACCCGCGGCGACGGCCGCACCGGTGAGGATGTCACCCTCAATGCGCGCACCATCGAGGACATTCCGCACGAGCTCATCCACAGCGACGAGTTCCCGGTGCCGAAGCTCCTGGAAGTGCGCGGCGAGGCGTTCATGACGCTGGCCGACTTCGAGTCGCTCAACGCCGCCATCGTCGCGGAAGGCAAAGCGCCGTACGCGAATCCGCGCAATACCGCCGCCGGGTCGCTGCGGCAGAAGGATCCCGCGGTGACGGCGCGGCGGCGGCTGCGCATGATCTGCCACGGCTTCGGCCGGCTGGAGGGCTTCGCGGCGGAATCGCAGTTCGAGGCCTACCGCGCGCTGGCCTCCTGGGGTCTGCCGGTGTCGGCGCACACGATCCGGGTGCAGGGCGCGGACGCGGTGGTCGACCGCATCGACTACTGGGGCGAGCACCGCCACGATATCGAGCACGAGATCGACGGCCAGGTCATCAAGGTCGACGAGTTCAGCCTGCAGCGCCGCCTGGGCTCCACCTCGCGCGCGCCGCGCTGGGCCATCGCCTACAAGTACCCGCCGGAGGAGGCCACCACCAAGCTGCTCGACATTCAGGTGAATGTCGGTCGCACCGGCCGGGTTACGCCGTTCGCGGTCATGCAGCCGGTCACCGTGGCGGGCTCCACCGTCGCCATGGCCACCCTGCACAATGCCTCCGAGGTGCAGCGCAAGGGCGTGCTCATCGGTGACACCGTCACCATCCGCAAGGCCGGGGACGTGATTCCCGAGGTGCTCGGCCCGGTGGTGGACGCCCGTGACGGCAGCGAGCGGGAATTCGTGATGCCCACGCACTGCCCCGAATGCGGCACCGAGCTGGCCCCGGCCAAGGAGGGCGACGCCGATATCCGCTGCCCCAACCAGCAGTACTGTCCGGCGCAGCTGCGGGAGCGGGTATTCCACGTGGCCGGGCGCGGCGCGTTCGATATCGAGGCGCTGGGCTACGAGGCCGCCATCGACCTGCTGAAGTCGGGCGCCATCGCCGACGAGGGCGACCTGTTCTCCCTCGACGAGGACAGGCTGCTCACCACCACGCTGTTCACCAACAAGAGCGGCACCCTGTCGGCCAATGGCAAACGCCTGCTGGAGAACCTGGAGTCCGCCAAGGACCGTCCGCTGTGGCGCGTGCTGGTCGCGCTCTCCATCCGCCATGCCGGCCCCACCGCGGCCCGCGCCCTGGCCACCGCGTTCGGCAGCATGGACCGCATCCGGGAGGCCTCGGCCGAGGAACTGGCCGCCACCGACGGCGTCGGCCCCACCATTGCCGCCGCGGTCACCGAATGGTTCACCGTGCCCTGGCATCTCGAGATCGTCGACAAGTGGACCGCCGCCGGCGTCCGGATGGAGGACGAGCGCGACGAGTCCATCGAGCGCAACCTGGAGGGCCTGTCCATCGTGGTGACCGGCTCGCTGGAGGGCTTCACCCGTGACGGCGCGAAGGAGGCCATCCTCGTCCGCGGCGGCAAGGCGGCCGGATCCGTCTCCAAGAAGACCGCTTTCGTGGTGATCGGCGACGCACCCGGCTCGAAGGCCGCCAAGGCCGAGGAACTGGGTGTCCCCATCCTCGACGAGGCGGGTTTCGTGAAACTACTCGAGGGCGGCCCGGAGGCGGTGTCGGAAGTCCCGAAACCGGAGTGAGCCCGGAGGCGGTGTCCTAGAGATCGATTCGCACCGGCGCGGCGCCTCGGGCAACCGCGTACGTGCCAGGTGCGGATCGGTAAGGCGGTCGGGGGAGCGTGGAGATTCGGGCGGCCGAGTCCGGGGATTACCCGGCCATCAGCGACTTGATCGTTGAGGTGTATGCCGGTGAGTGTGCGCGAATGCCGGGCCTCTGTGCCGGGGAGCTCGCCGATACCGCCATCCGGGCGGGGTGATCGGTAAAGGCAATCGCGTAAAGCGGGGCGGTATTGAAGATGGAGTTGTGGTGATGAATGTGCGCACTGAGCGGTCGCGGGACGGCCGCGTGGAGATTCGGGTGGCCGAGCCTGGGGATTACCCGGCCATCGGTGAGCTGACCGTCGAGGTGTATGTCGGTGAGGGGCACGTGAATCCCCGCAGCCCCTACGTCGAGGAGCTCGCGGATACGGCCACCCGGGCGGCGGCGGCCGAGATTGTGGTGGCGGTCCGCGACGGCGAGCTCCTGGGCTCGCTGACCATGGCCCGGCCCGGCACGCCGTTCGCGGATATCGCCCGGCCGGGGGAGTTGGAGTTCCGGATGCTCGCGGTGTCCAAGGGCGCCCGCGGGCTGGGAATCGGGACCGCCCTGATGGAGCGGGTGATCGATACCGCCCGCGCCGAAGTTTTCGACGCGGTGGTGCTCACCACCATGCCGACCATGCAGGACGCCCGCCGCATGTACGACCGGCTGGGTTTCGCCCATGCCCCGGAACGAGATTGGCGCACCGACTCGGGCTTGCAGCTCACGGTGATGCGCCTGGAGATCGCTGCGCCACGCTGACCTGGCCGGGTCGGATGCCCGGCATCGTCGATTGGGCAAAGGGCGGCGGCCTCACCGACCGGCCGCGGCGGACCGGCTCGACCGTCACGCGGTCGAACCGGCCAACCTCGCGGGCCCGCGACGGGTTCGCGGGCGATGCCCCGGGGAAGCGGCGACGGAAGTGTCTGCCATCCCGGCATGTTCGGGCCGCGATCTCGGGCGGTGGATTTCGTCCGAGAACGCGCCGGGATTGCCGGGTGTACCCGCTCAGGTCAGGACGCCGTCGATGCAGAGCGACGCGGCGCGCCAGGTCGGCGCGGGGCGGGCGGTGTCGAAGTCCCACTGCGAGATCGGGTGTGCGGCCTTCCAGAGCATGACGTCGCCGGGGAGCCGGACCACCTGGTACACATCGTCGGTGCCGGGGATGAGCTGATTGCCGACGCAGAAGTCGGTGTAGCTGGTGCCGGGTTGTCTTGCACCGGCGCTGAATTGCCGACCGGGCTGGCGGTCGCGCCCGGGGTAGGAACGGTGCTCGGCCGATCGGTGGCGGCCCCGGCGAACCAGTACGGCGCGCCCGACCGGGTTCCGCAGCGGAAGGTGGCGCCGCCCGCGACCACGGTGCTGCCCTGTGGGTGAGTCGTTCCCGCCCAGAGACATCCGGCGCCGGCACGCGACTTGCGCTCGCTCGGTTCGGCCTCGGCGGCCGCAGTGAGTGGAAGACCGGCGACCGCCGGCGCCGCGGCTGCGAGGGGCGCAGCGGCCACACGCCCGAGGCGACGGGTACTGGTGAGAACGCCCCCACCGGATCGCCGGCGGGGCGTGAAACGCGGTGCGAGAAAGGTGGTGCGGCTCAGCCGAGCGCGGTCGCGACGATGCCGGCCAGGTAGCCGAGCCGCGCGACCTCCGACGGCCGGAAATCCGGACCACCCGGACGGCCCAGTAGCAGCACCTTGCCGGTATTGCCGAGCGGCGCCGCGGCCAGCTTGGTGTCCATGTCCTTCCATAGCTGCGGCAGCCAGTCGGCCTCGCCGTCGAGGACCGTGGGCTTCTCCAACGGCATCCATGGCGCCGACGCCGCCTGGGTCGACGGGGCGCTCTGCGAGCCGACCACGCGATACGCGCCCTGCGGGCCCATGTCGATCACGATCGACCAGCCCACCCGCAGCACCCGCGGCACGCCGTCGACCAGCACCTGCAAACGATCGTCACGCGCATTGGCGACCTGATCGATGAGCTCGAGTTCGCGGTGAGTGTCCAGCATCCCGGAGTACGGGCGCAGCGAATCGACCTGCACATCGTGCAGGGATTCGGCCGCGGTGATGAGGGTGTCGGGCAGTGCGCCCGAGGGCACCTCCACCACGATGTCGTCGATCGCGAAGCCGTCGCCTCGTTCGACGACATCCAGCGAGAGGATGTCCGCGCCGACGGAACCCAGCGCCAATGCCAGCGATCCGAGACTCCCTGGGCGATCCGGAAGTTGCACGCGAAGCAGATAAGACACGTGCCTTCCTTTCTTTACTGTGCGACCGAAACTTTCGGACGGGTACCCGAGTCCCGCAATACTTACACCCTCGAGAGCTCGTTATCGAATCGAACCATTCCGTGTGACGCGGGCCACTTACCCATCGGTTACACATTGATGGTGCCAGTTCTGGCGCACACCTGCGACCGCTGGCTCGAGGCGACCCACTAGGCTGTCGAATGGCCAATCACCAAGCTCGAACCATGCCGAAAGGGGTCCCGCGGTGCCCGCCATCTCCAGGGACGAGGTCGCTCACCTCGCCCGGCTGTCCCGGCTCGCTTTGACGGACGACGAACTCGATCTGTACGCCGGTCAGCTGGATTCCATCCTGACCCACGTCGCACAGATCTCGCAGGTCGCCGCCGCGGACGTGCCCGCCACCGCATCCCCGAATCCGGAGACCAATGTGACGCGCCCGGACGCGGAGCAGCCCTGCCTGACTCCGGAGCAGGCGCTCGCCATGGCGCCGGCCGTCGACGAGCAGCGGTTCATGGTTCCGCAGATTCTGGGAGAGGGCGAATGACAGACCTGACCAAGCTGTCCGCGGCCGAACTCGCGGACAAGATCCACGCGCGCGAGGTCTCCTCGGTCGAGGTCACCGAGGCCCACATCCAGCGCATCGCCGAGGTCGACGGGGAGATCAACGCCTTCCTGCACGTGGCCGGCGAGCAGGCGCTGCTGACCGCCGCCGAGGTGGACCGTCAGGTCGCCGGCGGCAAGGTGGTCTCGGCGCTGGCCGGTGTTCCCTTGGCGCTCAAGGACGTTTTCACCACCACGGACATGCCGACCACCTGCGGGTCGAAGATCCTGGAGGGCTGGGTGTCGCCGTACGACGCGACGCTCACCACCAAGCTGCGCGAGGCGGGCATCCCGATCCTCGGCAAGACGAACATGGACGAGTTCGCCATGGGCTCGTCCACCGAGAACTCGGCGTACGGCCCGACCCGCAATCCCTGGGACACCGACCGGATTCCGGGCGGTTCGGGTGGTGGCTCCGCCGCGGCGCTCGCCTCGTATCAGGCGCCGCTGGCCATCGGCACCGACACCGGCGGTTCCATCCGCCAGCCCGCCGCGGTCACCGCGACCGTCGGCACCAAGCCGACCTACGGCACCGTGTCCCGCTTCGGCCTGGTCGCCTGCGCGTCCTCGCTGGACCAGGGTGGCCCGTGCGGCCGCACCGTGCTGGACACCGCGCTGCTGCACGAGGTGATCGCGGGCTACGACCCGAAGGACTCCACCTCCCGCAATGTGCCGGTGCCGCCGGTGGTCGCCGCCGCCCGCGCGGGCGCCAAGGGTGACCTGACGGGCCTGAAAGTCGGTGTGGTGAAGGAACTTCACTCCGACAGCTATCAGCCGGGCGTCATCGCCTCCTTCGACGCCGCGGTCGCGCAGCTGAAGGAACTGGGCGCCGAGGTGATCGAGGTGTCGTGCCCGCACTTCGAATACGCGCTGCCCGCCTACTACCTGATCCTGCCGTCGGAGGTGTCGTCGAACCTGGCGCGCTTCGACGCCATGCGGTACGGCCTGCGCGTCGGCGACGACGGCTCGCACTCGGCCGAGCAGGTCATGTCCATGACCCGTGAGGCCGGGCTGGGCCCGGAGGTCAAGCGCCGCATCATGATCGGCACCTACGCGCTGTCGGCCGGGTACTACGACGCCTATTACGGTCAGGCCAACAAGGTCCGCAACCTGATCGCGCAGGACTTCGACAAGGCCTACCGGACCGTCGACGTGCTGGTCTCGCCGACCAGCCCCTTCACCCCGTGGAAGCTGGGCGAGAAGGTCAACGACCCGCTGGCCATGTACCTCTCGGATCTGTGCACGCTGCCCACCAACCTGGCCGGGCACTGCGCCATGTCGGTGCCGTCCGGGCTGAGCGCGGACGACGGCATGCCGGTCGGTCTGCAGATCATGGCTCCGGCGCTGGCCGACGACCGGCTCTACCGGGTCGGCGCGGCCTACGAGGCGGCCCGCGGGCCCATCGCCTGAGCGCGAAGGCATAAAGGCAGCCTGATCCAGGCCATGGCGACAGCCTGATCGAGGCGGTCCCACAAGCGAATTCGGCCCCCGCCGGTATCCACCGGCGGGGGCCGTTCCTGTCCACCGGCCCGGACCCTGCGCTGTCCGTCCGGTTGCCCGACTCTCACTGCCGGACTTGTCGGGTTCCGCTCGATCGGCGTCCGGCCGATCGGGCAATGCCTGCGGCCTGTCGGCCCAGACCGGTAGGCTGGCAGCGGTTCGGCGTGTGTGAAGGGTTTTCTTGGGGATGTTGCGACGCGGCGAAGTCTTCGCGGGCTACGTGATCGAGCGCGAAGTGGGCCGTGGCGGAATGGGTTCGGTCTACGCTGCCCGCCACCCTCGGCTCCCGCGGCTCATCGCGCTCAAACTGCTGCACCGGGAGATGTTCGGCGAGAACGAGACTCGCCTCCGGTTCGAACGCGAGGCCGACGTCATCGCCCAGCTCGACCATCCCAACATCATCACCGTCTACGACCGCGGCGATGACGACGAGCAGCTGTGGATCGCCATGCAGTACGTGGACGGAGTCGACTGCGCCTCCATCGACCCCTACGACCTCAGCCCCGACCGGGCGGTCGAGATCGTCGTGCAGACCGCGGCCGCACTGGATTACGCGCACGGGCGCGGCGTGCTGCACCGGGATGTGAAGCCCGCCAATATCCTGCTGTCCCGCTCCGGCGGCATCGGCGCCGGATTCGCCGAGCGGGCGCTGCTCAGCGACTTCGGCATCGCCCGGGTGCTCGACGACACCGCGCACCTGACCCGCACCGGCATGCTCAATGCCACCCTGGCCTACGCCTCGCCGGAACAGCTCACCTCGGCGCCCATGGGGCCGCGCTCGGACCAGTATTCCCTGGCGTGCACGCTGTTTCGGCTGCTCACCGGGCGCGGGCCGTTCGACGCACCGAATATCGCGACCGTCATGCTCGGGCATCTGCAATCCCCGCCGCCCGATGTGAGCCTGCTGCGGCCGGAGCTGCCCGCGGAACTGGACGCGGTGCTGCGGAAGGCACTGTCCAAGGATCCGCGCGACCGTTACGACACCTGTTTCGAATTCGCGCAGACCGCCTGGGAGACGGTGGCCGAACCGGTGTCGCTGGTGCGGCGGCCGCGCGGGCCGGTCGCGGACCGGCTACCGCGTCCGGACACCGTGCTCGGCTGCCTGTTCGGCGGCGCCGTCGGAGACGCGCTGGGCGCGCCGATCGAGACCATGCTGCTGCCGAACATCCAGCAGCGCTACGGGATCCAGGGCGTCACCGGGGCGGGCAGCGGCTATCGGGGCCGCATCTCCGACGAGACGCAGCTGGCGCTGTTCACCATGGAGGCGCTCATCCGCAGCGCGCGGGCACGCGAGCGCGGCACCGCCGCCGCGGTGGGCATGATCCAGGAGAACCTGCTGGTGTGGCTGCGCGGGCAGGGACAGGCGGCGGTGCCGGAACAGCCGGTGCCATTGCAGAGCGGGCTGACCGGATACCCGGAGCTGATGACCTATCGGGGGCCGACACAGACGACCATCTCGGCCATGCTGCGGGTGGCGGCGCGGCAGCAGCCCGGAATTCCGCTGGGCACCCGCGATCATCCGATCAACGACTCCAAGGGCTGTGCGGCCACCGTGCGATCCGCGTCGTGCGGGTTCATGCCCTCGCTGGAGTACGCCTTCGAATTGGCCTGTGACGCGGCGGCACTCACCCACGGCAATCCGAGCGGCTGGCTGCCGGCGGGCGCGTTCGCGGCCATCGTGTACGGGCTCTGCCGGGGACTGGACGTGCGGGCGGCGGTGGAACAGGCTCGGACGCAGCTGGTTCGCAACCGCGATCACGAGGAAACCACCCAGGCACTCGACGCGGCCGTGCGGCTGGCCGACACCGTGGCCTTCCGGGGCCGGCCCATGCCGCCGCCCGGACTACTGGAACCGCTGGGCACCGGCGTCATCGGGTCCGAGGCGCTGGCGCTGGGGGTGTGCGCGGCGGTATGTGCCGAAAACGTGGGCGGCACACCGGAACAGATCTTCCGCAACGGCGTGCTGCTGTCGGTGAATCATTCCGGGGACAGCGACTCCACCGGGGCCGTCTGCGGCGCGCTGCTCGGGGCCCGGCTCGGGGTGCACGCCATCCCCGCGCCCTGGCGCGCCGGCCTCGACGCGGCAGCCGCCATCGAACGGCTGGCCGCCGACTTCACCCGCGAATTCCGCGGCGCCGCTCAGCAGTCCGGCATGACCGTGCCCTGGTCGGCGCCGTAGCGGTGACCGTGACCGGGCGGGGCGTCGAGCGCGCCCAGCAGGTCGGCGGTGGTCTGCAGGAAGCTGATCACCGGAAGCCAGTGCGGTACCGGCGCGTCCGGGCGGGTGCCGGTGAGATCCGGTGCGCGCCACAGCAGCGCCGGCGACCAATGCACCACCGGATCGGAGGCATTGGCCAGCACCGCCGCGCGGCCGTGCTGCACCTGCCCGGCGGGCGGGCCCGCCCAGAGCGCGCCGCAGACACGGCGGTCCTGGTCGGCGGCATCGGTGAAGACGGCGCTGCCGCCCAGCGCGCCCAGGCTCTGACCGTAGATATAGAGCTTCGGCGGATCCGGTAGCGCCGCGATCCGCTGCTCCACGGCCCGGAACAGGGCGCGGGCGGATTGCTCGGCGGCGCTGCGGCCGAAGACGAAGGTGACCCAGCTCGGGGCATCGGAGTACTGCAGACCGACCAGGGCGACATCGCCGCCGAAGCGGGCGTCGAGACCTTTGGACGCATCGCTGTCGATCCAGCCCGAACCGGTCGGCACCGTCACCACCAGATTGCGGCGCTGCAGTCCGCCGGTGCGCTCCAGCTCCCGGATCGCCAGCGCCACCCGGGAATCCAGATCGGGCGCGGAGTTCAACCCGACGTACACCCGCACGGTCCGCGCCGGAGCCCCCGCCACGAACCGGCGGCCCTCCGCCCCCAGCGACGGCCAGCTCGCCATCGACACCGGACTACCCGACCGCGTCGGCGAATCCGGTTGCACCAAATCCGGATCCACATACGAATTGGCCGCCGCATAGGCCGCCCGACGCCACTCCACCACGGTCGGCACGACCACCAGCTGCCCCGCCACCAGCAGCGCCACCCCCGCCGCGATACTGCGCACCCGCCCCAATCTCCGCACCGCCCAGCCCACTCCGCGCGCCAGGGTGACCACGGCGACGACGAGCGGCACGGTCCAGGTCAGCCACCGTACCCAGTACCCGGGTCCGATACCCGCGACTCCCATGGCGGCGCGCAAGGTGTTCTGCCAATGTTCGGCGTAGCCCATCGCGGCCCCGACGAGCACCATCCCCGCGATCAGCGCCGGAACTCGGCCGCGTGTCAGATGCTCGATCCCGAACCGCGTCCACCGCAGTACCGTTCGGATGATCGCCGCCAGCCCCAATCCGATCAGCACCACGAGTGCGGTCAGGATCGCCTGCGCCGACGGTGTCCGCGGTAGCAGCCCCGGCGCCAGCGAGATCATGGTTCCGCCCGCCACCGCGGCACTGGTCCCCACTCGTGGGACATGGAATTTCGCCCGCCCGAGCCACATTCGAGGCGCACCCCGGAACACGGCAGCGGGGCCTCCCGCCCGAGGTCCGGTCGGCTCTCCGTTCGCCGTGGGGACCACTTCCGCACGCACGTCGCCGCCGGGGCCTTCCTGACCGTGGGGTGGGAGGCTGGCAGCAGGAATTGCCTGATCCACCGCATGAGTCGGGACGAATCCGAGTTGATCTGCCGCAGTGGGTGGTTCGTCCCGGTGTCCCGACGGGAGCGAGCGCTCGACCTCGCGGGCGCCGGTGGTCTCGGGTGGGCGGGTCACAGTGCCACCGCCATGCCATCGAGTGCGTCGGGACCGCGCAAATGCGCGAGGGTGGTCCGGCGGTCGCGTGTGCGGCGCACGAGAATGGTTGTCGCCGTGGCCAGTCCAGCGGCGAGTCCGAGGCCCGCGAGGGTGAGGGTGGCCGGGGAGGGGGCGTAGCCGGAGTGCTCGAAGAAGGGCTCGTAGATGGGGTTGCCGTAGTCCTGGCGGATGGAGTTCAGGTCCACGGCGGTGGTGGCCACGCTGGCCATGACCTGACATTGGGCGCGCGAGACCGGGTTCTCGCGGGCGTCGCAGGCCGCGTGCATGCGTCGTTCCAGGGCGGCGTCCACGGTTTGCCGGGCCCACGGGCCGAGCGTCTGGCCGTGCGCGGCCGCGTAGCGCAGCAGGTCGTAGCCGAGATCGTGGGATTTGCAGGCCGGATCGAATTCGGCGGGCAGCGGGACAGGGGAGGAGCAGTCACCGTTCGGGTTGATGAGCATGCCCGCCTCGACCACCGGGCGGTATCCGGCCGTGGTGACGAAATCCTCGGGGATGAGCGCGGGATCCGGCTGCTCGGCAACCGATTCCAGGATTCCGCTGCGGGCGGCGGCGTTCTCGGGCGTGTCCGGCCCGCTGATCACGGCCCCAGCGCCCGGGGCGAAAGCCACACCGGCCGAGCACATCGCCGCCGCGGCCGCCGCGAGCGCACCATATCGGCGCTGCCGGGCCCGGCGGTCGTGGCCTGACACGCCAGGGCCGGGGGACATGGCACTCGTCGAGTCATCGGCCGCCAGTAGGTCAGCGGTCGCGGGGCGCGAGGTCTCTCACGTGGTGTCCGCTGCGCGGCCGGCAGCCGCTACGGGTGCGGTGGAACGGGTCGAGATCCGGCGGGAAGTCGGGAACGCTCTCATGGATCTCGACGCTAGGAATCGGGCTCCGACCGGGGCCTCAGCCTGCGGGGCGGTTCCGCGGTGGGCGAGGCGGGGGAGGCGTGCCGACGTCTCGTACCGGGGTAGGGGGTGGGAGATCACTCAGGGGTATGAGGTGGGGGCGGCGCGGAGTCTCTACCGTCGAGGGCATGGTCGGAAATATGTCTGGGCAGGCCCGTGTCGCACGGGCGCGGCAGGTGTTCGACGGGTTCACGGTCCTGCTCGCGATCGTCTTCATCGCGGTGGCCTGGCCGACGCTGCATCTGACGCACAAGGTTCCGGCGGCGGCCGCGCCGTTCATCGCGGGCTTCGCCGCGTTCCCGATTCTGCTGCTGCGGGTGAATCCGCCACTGGGATGGGCGGTTTCGGCCGGTTCGGCACTGATGATCGCGCTCGCGGTGCCGCATCAGCCGGGCAATTCGATCCCGTTCCAGGTGGTGCACATCCTGGTGCTGTTCGCCCTGGTGTTCGCGGTGGCCGTGCGCGCCCCCATCCGGATCGTGGCCGTGGTGTGGGTGGCGACCTCGCTGCTGTTCGCCACCGCCATGGCCCAGACCGGGGACAGCTTCGCCGAATCCGGGTTCGGCTGGCCGCTGGCCATCACCGGCCTGGTGGTGTTCGGCCTGCTCATCCGGTGGGTGGTGCTGTCGCGGCAGGCGCTGCTCAAGTCGGAGGAGGAGACCGAGCTGGAGCGGGCCCGCCGCGCCATCCTGGAGGAGAAGGCGCGCATCGCCCGCGACCTGCACGATGTGGTGGCGCACCACATGTCGATGGTGGTGGTGCAGGCGCAGACCGCGCCGTATCGGATCAGCGGGCTGTCGGCCGATGCCCGAGCCGAATTCGAGTCCATCGGCGTCGGCGCGCGGGCGGCGCTCAACGAGATCCGCGGCATGCTGGGCGTGCTGCGCAGTGACGGGCAGCTGCCCGAGCACGCGCCGCAGCCCTCGGCCGCCGACATCCCGGGTCTGCTCGAGGGCGCGCAGCGCGCCGGAGTGCCGCTCACCTGGACCGTCGACGGTAGCCTCGACACCGTGCCCGAGACCACGGGCCTGGCGCTCTACCGGATCGTGCAGGAGTCACTGGCCAATGCGTCCCGGCACGCGCCCGGGGCGGCGGTGCGCGTGGACCTCGCCTGCGCGGGCGAGCTGACCCTGACCGTCGCCAATGATCGGCCGATCGCGGTGCGGCCGGGTGATCACTCGGGCACGCCCGGCAGCGGTATCGCCGGTATGCAGACCCGTGCGGCAGCGGTCGGCGGCGTGCTCACCGCCGGGCCCCGGCCGGACGGCGGGTTCGAGGTGCAGGCCCGGCTGCCGCTGGCGCCCGTGCTGAGTGCCGCGGCCAGCGCGGAGACGCTCGGCTCCGGCCACTGAGTCCGGGGTTGGGGTCACCGGGCCGGGTCCGGCCGGGCACCCGCGATGGGGGGTGCGAAGTCGTCGTCGCGCGGGCCGTTCCGGTCGGGGCATGGCAAACTCGGTGTCGTGCGTGAGGTGGGACTGTGGCGATAACGGTGTTGATCGCCGACGATCAGGCGATGGTGCGGCAGGGGTTCGGGGCGTTGCTCGCGGCGCAGCCCGACATCAGCGTGGTCGGGGACGCGCCGGACGGGAAAATCGCTGTGGCCGAGGCGAAACGGCTGCGCCCCGACGTGGTGCTGATGGACGTGCGCATGCCGGAGATGAACGGGCTCGACGCCGCCCGCTCCATTCTCTCCGCCGGGTTCGAACCGCCGGTGCGGGTGCTCATGCTCACCACCTTCGATATCGACGACTACGTGTACGAGGCCCTGGGCATCGGTGCCAGCGGGTTCCTGCTCAAGGACGCCCCCGCCGAGGAACTGGTGCGCGCGGTGCGGGTGGTGGCCGCCGGTGACGCGCTGCTCGCGCCGACCGTGACGCGCCGGCTCATCGCCGATGTCACGCGTCGCCGGGCCCGGCGCGCACCCGCGCCGCAGCTGTCGGTGCTCACCCCGCGCGAGCGTGAGGTGCTGGAGCTGGTGGCGCGCGGCATGTCCAATGCCGAGATCGCCGAAAGCCTTTTTGTCGCAGAACAAACGGTGAAAACGCACGTGTCGAAGGTCTTCACCAAACTGAACCTGCGCGATCGGGCGCAGGCGGTGGTGCTGGCCTACGAATCCGGACTGGTGACCCCGGGCTGACCTGCCCGGACAGGGTTTCGACGGGTAGGCTCACGGACTTGTACGTCACCGGAAGGGGGTCGTAGCCAGTGCTGAATAGCGGTGACGTGTTCGCCGGGTTCACCATCGAACGACTGCTCGGACAGGGTGGGATGGGCTCGGTCTATCTCGCCCGGCATCCCCGCCTGGGCAAGTTGACGGCACTGAAGCTGCTGAACCGGGAACTGTACGCGGACAGGGAGATTCGCGCCCGGTTCGAACGCGAGGCGGATCTGGTCGCGCGGCTGGACCACCCCAATATCGTCGAGGTGTACGACCGCGGCACCGAGGACGAGATGCTGTGGATCTCCATGCAGTACGTGGACGGGGTGGACGCCGCCGGCATCAATGTCGCCACGCTGCCGCCCGAGCGGGCCGTACAGGTGATCGAAGGGGTGGCCAGCGCCCTCGACTACGCGCACGGCATGGGGGTGCTGCACCGGGATGTGAAGCCCGCCAACATCATTCTGGCCCGCGCCGTCGCCGGCCACGGCGAGCGCGTCTTTCTCACCGACTTCGGCATCGCCCGCCTGCGCGAGGACTCCACCCACCTCACCCAGGCCGGCATGTTCACCGCCACCCTCGCCTACGCCTCGCCCGAGCAGATGACCGGCGCCCACCTGGACCCCACCACCGACCAGTACTCCCTGGCCTGCGCCCTCTACTGGCTCCTGATCGGCGCAGGCCCCTACGACTCGCCCCACCCCGCCGAACTCATCCGCGGCCACCTCCAGCTCCTCCCGCCTCCCGTCTCCCTGCGCCGCCCCGGCCTCTCGCCCGCCATGGACGCCGTCCTGACCAAGGCCATGGCCAAACGCCCCGCCGACCGCTTCCCCACCTGCACCGATTTCGCCAAGGCCGCCCGCCGCGCCCTCTCCGGGCCGCCGGCCCAGCACCCAGTCCACCAGCAGCCCCTCCACCCCGCCTACCCCAATCTCCCCGCCCCCCAACCGAACTACGCTCCCCAGCCCTACCCCGGCCAGGCCTACCCGGCCCCACCCCAGCCCTACCCCGCCACGGCTCTGCCACCCCAGCCCGCGGCCTATCCCTCACCCCCGCAGCAACCGCCCGCGCCCAATTACCCAGCGCCGCAACCACAGTCCGCGCCTCCCGCCTCCCAGCAGCCCGTCAGCGCCCCCGGCTACCCGCCTCCGGCACAGTCGGCGGGTCCGCAGCCACCAGCCCCCGCGCCCGCTGCCGCCCCGAGCTATGCCGCCCCGGCCTACCCCCCGCCCCCATACCAGTCCTCCTACCCCGCGCCGGCACCGCAGCCCCCCGCGCCCGAGATTTCGCAGCAGCCGCGAGCGCCGCAGGCGGCACCGGATGTCGAGCCAACGGATGCCGGGTGGGCGAATCGGTTGGCGGATGTGGATGCGCAGAATGCGTCGCAGCGGCCGACGGATGTCGTGCCGCAGCCGGTGGTTTCGGCGGGGCAGCCCGAGGAGTTCTCGACCGGGGGTGCGGCCGGGCCCGTGTCGGATACCGACCGGCCGGAGCGAGCGGGATCCGCAGCGGCGGATGAGGATTCGCCGGGTTCGGCGGGAGGCGGCGGTTCGGAGCCGTCGGTTGCCGGTGGAACGGGCGAATCGGATTCGGGGGAGCGGGGTCTCGGAGGGGTCGCCGGGTCGGCTGGCTTCGAGGAGATCCTCGTCGAGCCGGTGACAGAGCTTGCGCAGCCCGTCGGGACGGAGGTAGTGCCGCCGGCCACACCTGGTGGGTCGGTGACCGAGCCGACAGCGGCTGTGGGGGAGGGGGAGTCGGCTGGTGCGCCACCGGGTGTGATGGACGGTGCGGGTGAGATGTGGGTCGGTGAACCGATCCGCCGTGACGAGGCATCGGAGTCGGCGAGGACGGATTCCGGTGCTGCAGGAGGGACGCAGTCAGGTGCCGCTGCTGAGATGGAGTCCGGTACTGCCGCCGGAGAAGTGGAGTCCGGTGCTGCCGGGGTAGGCGCGGCGGATTCTGGTGGCGCTGAGGATGAATCGGGCGGAGTGTCGCGGCATCGGGATTCGGGGGCGTTCGTGCCCGGTGAGACCAGCATCTCCGGTGGCACGGATGGTGTCAGCGGAGCGCGGAGCAGCGGCGGGGCGGAGAGCGTTGGCGGGCCGACGTTCGACTCGGCGTCGTCTGAGTTCGCTGCGTACGAGCAGGTTTCGGGCGGTGTGGCCGACATGCCCGGTTCCGGAAGCCCAGGTGCCGGGATGCCGGGGTATGGCGGTTATGGGGGTATGGCGCAGGGTGGGCCTGGGTACGGTGTGCCGCCCTATCCGGGGAATCAGGTGCGACCCGGGCTGATTCCGACGTCGCAGCGGGCGGAGGCGTCGCAGCTCACCGCGGTGGTGGTGCTGGGGCTGGCGGTGGTGGCGCTGGTGCTGCTGGTGATCGTCGCCGTTGTCGTGGTGTCGGGGTAGGTGCGGGCGTAGGTCGGGCTACGGGGCCCATCGAATTTCGGTCGCGGGGCTCGGGTCGGCTCGGGGGCCGAGGACCATTTGGCCCTTGTCGACCAGGATTTGGCGGGCGCGGCGGCGGACCAGGCAGTTGTCCACGGTGCAGAACTTGTGGATCTGCATGGCTTGATGGGCCTGGGGCAGGGCCAGGTCGCCGGGGTCCATCGTGCAGTCGAACAGATACATCATGGTGTCCACCGGGGGCAGCGCAGGAGGCTGGACAATTCGCGGTCCGGCGCTGGTGCTCGGCATGCGGCGCATCCGCGCCGGGCCTCGTCAAGCCTACCGAGATTCGTGAGGTGCCACACCGCATTCGGATCCCTTGTCACGCCTGGTCATACCGAGCGACCGCGGAGCGGTCGGGGAGGGATTGGGTGCGCCCGGCTCGGGGACGAGTGGGCCCAGAGATATCAGGGCTCCGGTTCTCACCGGGCGCGACTCCAGTCCAGCACCGTTTCGGCGAACCGACAATCGCAGCCCCGGCGCGGTGGGAAACTTTCCGAAAGCGCCAGGTCAGCATTCATATCGCGTGGGAGCATCATTCGCAGTGACCGAAAACCGCCTTCGTGGGGGAGGATTCGATGTCGGAGCATGGTTCGACTCTGCCGCGTCGTCAACTGGGGCGATACCTGCGGGAAGGCCGGATGCAGTGCAATATGACGATCGCTGAGGCGGCGGCGCTGATGGAGTGGAGCGAATCGAAGCTGCAGCGGCTGGAAACCGGTAATGCCGAGAAGATCCGAATCCTCGATGTCCGGGAACTGTGCCGAATCTACGACTTCGACGACGAGTTCAGCTCGGCGCTCACCGGCCTCGCGCAACAGGCCGGCGTCAAGTCCTGGTGGCACGAATACGGCGATCTGATTCCCGAGGGTTTCAATATGTATGTGGGCCTGGAGGCTTCGGCCCGCGCCCTCATCTCCTATCAGCCGGAGATCATCCCGGGACTGTTCCAGACCGCTGAGTACGCCCGGGTTCTGATCAATGATTACTGGCCGGATGCTGCGCATGACGAACTGGACCGCCGCGTGCAGTTGAAGACGCGTCGTCAAAGCCTCTTGACGCGCAAGCGAAGTCCGGCCTCCTTCGAGGTCGTGGTGCACGAAACCGCATTACGCCGCGTTGTCGGCGGCCCGCGCGTAATGGCCGCGCAGCTGCGACGCGTCGCGGACATGTCGACACTGCCGACGATCGCTGTTCGTGTACTACCCTTCTCGGCGGGCGTACCGATCGGCCACACCGTCGGCCCGTTCGTGATCCTGGATTTCGGCCGGGACGCGGGCAACCGGCCTGTCGAACCCACGGTCGTCTATCTGGAGAACTTCCTCGGCGACCTCTACCTGGAGAAGCAGGCCGCGGTCGACCGATACCGCGAGGCCTACCAAGCGATTCTGCGCGCCGCGCTGGACGAGACGACCAGCAGAGACCTCCTGCGGAGGGCAGCGAAGGAGTATGCGACGTGAGCGTCGAACCCGGCGTCCGGTGGTTCAAGAGCGTCCGCAGTACCGGTGCGAAGGAATGCGTGGAAGTCGCCTTCCTCTCCGGTGGCGTCGGAGTCCGGGACAGTAAGAACCCCAGCGGTCCGGCCTTGATCTTCCCGCCGGCGGACTGGGATCGGTTCACCGCCGCCCTGGCCGCCGGGCGGTTCGACGACTGAACCTCGGCCCGGCGGAATCCGGTGGCGGCAACGGGAATCAGGCCGTGCGGGCGGTGGCGGCACGGGCGGAGTTGAGGGTGATCGCGGCCGCGTTCCAGATGGCGTAGGCGCTCACCGAGTAGGGCACCCAGGTCGGGTGGTGGATGGCGAGCAGCACGATGGTGGCGACGGCCAGCGCCACCGCGCGGATGACGATGCCGTTGCGGAGCAGGCTGCGCAGCACCTGCGCGTCGACGAGGCTGGTGTTCTTGACGGCGTTCATGATTTCCGACCTTAAGGATTCGCGCCGGGTCCCCGAGGGGTCCGATCGCGCCAGGAATAGGACAGATCAGGCGGCGGGCCAGTCGTTTTCGGTCTCGCCGACCTTGTTGACGTAGTTGGTCAGGGTCTGCAGGGCGACCAGGGCGACGATTTCGAGTACCTGCTCTTGCGTCCACCCCGCGGCCAGTGCGGCGGCCGGATCGGCCTTGCCCCGGCTCTCGGTCAGTTCGCGGGCGAAGGCAACGGCCGCAGCCTCTTTCGGGTCCGCGGAGGCGCCGCCCTTGGCCGCCTCCACCTCGGCGTCGCTCAGCTTGGCGACACGCTTGCCGGTGAAGGTGTGCGCCGCGACGCAGTAGCCGCAGTCATTGGCCGCGCCGACGGTGAGCGCGATGCGCTCGGAGGTCGGGGCCGGCAGCGTGCCCTTCTTCAGCGCGCCGGACAGCCCGAGGTAACCCTCCAGTACCACGGGCGCGTTGGCCATCACCTTGGTCATGTTCGGCACCCGGCCCATCCGCTTCTTGACCTCGTCCAGCAGGGGTGCGTTGTCGATCGGGGTGATCATGGCGTCCTCATTTTTCTAACGGAAGATTGTGCTTTCACACGTTAGAACATCATGGAACGAAAACGCAATACCCGTTAGAATGTGACCATGGTCGATCCCTTGGCACTCCGTTTGGCGAACACCATCCGCGCCACCAGCCGTGGCCTCACGGACGCCTTCGGCACCCCCGAATCCACCCGTGAGTGGCTGGTCGCCAATGCCGCGAATGTCGGTGTGTACCTGGACCTCGAGGCGTACCTGCCCACCGAGGACGAGCGCGCCGCCCTGGTGGACCTGCGGCAGAACGTGCGCGCGCTGTTCGCGGAATACGTTGCGCCCCAACCACCCAGCTCCGCCGACGCCGCCGTGCTGCCGGCCTTCCCGGACGCACTGGCCGCCGTCAACCGCGCGGCGGCCCCCGCGCTACGGCTGCTGGCGTGGGACGACACCGGTCCGCACACCGACCACCGGCTGCTGACCTCGGACGACCTGGCCACCGTCATGGCCGGTCTGGCCGACGCCACCATCGAGTTCTTCTCCGGCACCCAGGCCGCCCAGATCCGCGTCTGCCCGGCCCCGCGCTGCGTGCGCTATTTCCTGAAATCGCATCCGCGCCAGGAGTGGTGCTCGGTCGCCTGCGGCAACCGCGCCCGCGCCGCCCGCCATTACGCCCAGCACCGCGACTGAGCCCAGCGGCGCGACTGAGTTCAGCTGAGTTCAGCGGCGCGACCGAGCCCAGCGCCGCTACTGGGTCGAGTCCTGCGCGACTGAGTCCGGGGCTGCGGTCTATCCGGCTCCCGCAACGCGAAACGGCCCTCGCACCGACAGGCGCGAGGGCCGTATGCCGCAGTGTGTTTCGACTCGGAGCGAGCCGGCTCAACCGAAGAAGGCGGCCGCCTCGCGGTACCGATCCTGCGGCACCAGCTTGAGCTGCTTGGTGGCCTCCGACAGCGGCACCAGTTCCACCTCGGTGCCGCGCAGCGCCACCATCTGCCCGAATCGCCCGGCGTGCACGGCTTCCGCGGCGTGCACGCCGAAACGCGTTGCCAGCACGCGGTCGTAGGCGGTCGGGGTGCCGCCGCGTTGCACATGCCCGAGCACCGTCACCCGGACCTCCTTGCCGATGCGCCGCTCGATCTCCGGCGCCAGCTGCTGGGCCACGCCGGTGAACCGCACATGCCCGAATTCGTCGATGCCGCCGTCGCGCAGGCTCATGGACGTGGGATCGGGGTGCGCGCCCTCGGCCACCACGCAGATGAAGTGCGAATCCCCGCGCTGGAAGCGGCGTTTCACCATGGCGCAGACCTCGTCCACGTCGAACGGCACCTCGGGCACCAGCGTCAGGTGCGCGCCGGAGGCGATGCCGGAGTTGATGGCGATCCAGCCCGCGTGCCGCCCCATCACCTCGACCAGCATGACGCGCTGGTGGGATTCGGCGGTGGTGTGGATCCGGTCGATGGCCTCGGTGGCGATGGAGACGGCGGTGTCGTGGCCGAAGGTGGTATCGGTGCAGTCGATGTCGTTGTCGATGGTCTTGGGGACGCCCACCACCGGCACGCCCTCGTCGGCCAGCCAGGAGGCGGCGGTCAGCGTGCCCTCGCCGCCGATCGGGATGAGCGCGTCGATCCCGTTGTCGTCTAGGGTCTGCTTGATGCGGGGGAGTCCGGCGCGCAGCACGTCCGGATTGGTGCGCGCGGTGCCCAGAATGGTGCCGCCCTTGGTGAGCAGCCGATCGGTGCGGTCATTGTTGAGGATCTGGATCTTGCGATCCTCGAGTAGGCCACGCCAGCCGTCCTGGAAGCCGACGATCGCATCCCCCCAGCGGCCGTTCGCGGTACGAACGACAGCACGGATCACGGCATTCAGGCCTGGGCAGTCTCCGCCTCCGGTCAAGACTCCGATGCGCATGATCCCCATCTTGCCCTTAGATCGGCGGCCTGTGATCCCCGCCCCCGTGAACCGCGGGTTACGGTTTCCGCTAGCCGGCGGTGCAGGTACCGCCCTTGAGTTCGTCGAGGTGCTTGCCGATCAGGGTGGCGATCTTGGTGAGGATCGTGGTGCCCTCGTCGAAGGAGCCGGAATTGGGCTGGGTGGCAACCGCGATGGCGATCTGGCCGCCGTCCACGGGGATCAGTCCGAATTGCCGGACCAGGTAGTTGCCGCTGGGATCGGGTCCCCAGCCACCCTTGAAGATGGCGCCGTCCAGATTGCCCAGCCCCCAGCGCTGAGTGGAGCTGATCTTGCCCATCAGCGAGGTGACGTCGTCGGATTGCGCCAGGCAGGGGAGTTTGGCGGCGAATTTCAACTGATTCGCCAGCGACCATTCGGCCTGGCCGAACGCGGAGTAGTCGGCCCGGGCGCGGGTGGCGGGCACCGTGGTCTCGGTGTCGCCGCCCTCGCGTAGCACGTCCTGGACGGTCTGGGCTGCGACCTCGGGGGTCCCCAGCGATTGCCAGAGGGTGTCGGCGGCGGAGTTGTCGGAGTATTCGATGGCGTTGACCGCCGCCACCTGGTTGCCCGCACTCTTGCGCAGCGCCGCCAGGGTCAGCGGGACCTTCATGGTCGACCAGCCGGGCCCGGAGCTCCAATCGCCCAGGGCCAGCACCCGATCGGTGCCCACCGGCATCACGGCCAGCCCGACCTTGCCGGCCAGCGACGGCTTCAGGTCATTGGTGAAGTCCCAGGCCAGCGAGCCCGGCAGCGCCATGACGGTGGTGGGGCTGGCGGCGCTGGGCGCGGCCGCGGCCACGGTGGTCTTGTCCGGGACCAGCACCGGCTTGCTGCTGCACGCGGTCAGCGCCCCGACCAGCACGGCCAGCGCTCCGCATCCCCGCGCGAGCCGCCGTCCGCGCCAACGGGATCTGTACCCCGCATCGCGTGTGCTGTCCAGTGCGTCGCGCTGGTCAGCGTTCCGCGAACACGGTGCGTGCACCCCGTAACCTCCATCTGCCCCGGTGTCCGGTGCGTTCCCTGTTCCTAGCGGACGCACCTGGACCCGTCAATCGCAAGGATTGTTGTGGGTCGGGACACTGGTGGTCAAACCCGGTGGGTATGGACGTTTTTCACCGGCTCATGCCCGATTGGGGGTGCACGCTGGGCGTTTTGAAACGAATACGCGCCGAATGTGTTAGCGCGAGCAGAGTCCGCCGTGCAGGTCGGGCAGATGGTCGCCGACCAGCAGCGCGAGCTTGTCCATCATGTCCGTGGCGTCGTCGAAACTGCCCGAGGTGGGCTCGGCCGCCAGCGCCACCGCCACCGGTCCGTTCAGCGTCGGGACCAGCCCGAACTGGCGGACGGTGTACTTGCCGGTGTCGTCGTCGGGACCCCAGCCGCCCTTGAATTCCGCGCCGATGAGCCGGCCCAGACCCCAGCTCTGGCTGGGGGTGATCTCACTCATGAGCGAGACCACAGAATTGGCGCGCGGCAGGCAGGGCAGCCGGGAGGCGAAGTGGACCTGATCGGCCAGCGACCAGTCGGTGGCGCCGAAGGCGAGCAGATCGTCGGACTCCAGCGCGGCCAGCTTGGTGTGGCGCGCGGCGACGTCGGTGGTGGCGTCGCCGGCCTCGCGCAGCACCGCCTCGACCGCGTCGGCGGCCTCGCTGCCGGTGCCCAGCGAGTTCCAGAGCGTCTGTGCCGCATCGTTGTCGGAGAAGGTGATGGCGGCCTCGGCGGTGGAGCGCATGCCCACCGGATCGTGGCGCAGCGCGGCGAGCGCCAGCGGCACCTTGATGGTGGACCAGGCGATGCCGGTGGTCCACTCACCCAGCTGGGTCATGTCGCCACCGCCGACGGGCATCACCGCCACGCCGACCCGGCCGTCCAGGGTGGCCTGCAGATCGTTGAAATCCGCTGCGAACGCGACCGATTTCGGCAGCCCGAACAGCTCCGGCAAATCCGGTCCGATCATGCTCGGGACCGGTAGCGCGGAACTGTCGCCGACCGGCTTGATCTCATCGGACTGCGCCGAATGACGCTGTACAGCACCGAGATTCGGGCTACAAGCGGAAACGGCCAGGACAGCCGCCAGCGCCAGCCCGCGCACAAACCCCTTGCGACAGGCTGGAATTGGATCAATAGACATACACCACCGCGTTCTCGCCACCGACGCAGGTCACCAATTTGCCTGCGGCCGTGCAGTTCATCGTGTAAGACCGGCCGGTCACCGGGCTCACTGCCATCACACTAACTGCCGAAGCCTGCCGACCAGAAGCCGCGTCGGCATAGGCTCGGCGCACCTCTTCCGCGAAAGGGCAGGTAGTGACCGTGTTTCCGATCGCGGAACTGGCGTAACCGCCGAGCGCCGCATACACCGGTGGACACGACGTCGCTCCCGCCGGCAGTTGCACTGTGGTGGGCGCCGGGGTCGTCGCCGCCGGGCCCGCCTGCTGCGACCGCGGGGCGGTAGTGCCCGGAACACCCTGTGCCGCCGTCGTTATGGGTGCTTCGTTGCCGGAGCGGTCCAGGACTTGCCAGCCCACCGCACCGGCAACGGCGGCCACCGCGACCACCAGCACGCCGATCGCCAGTGGCGCCGCGATCGACTTGCCCTTGCTCCGTTTTCCGGGCTTGCGGGGCGGCGGCTGGACGATGGGGTGATCCGCGGTCGGGTACAGCGAAGGATCGGGCGCCGGCGCGTACGGGAAATCCCGCTGCCGCGCCTGGGCATGGCCCCAGACCGCCTGCTGGTGGGCGTCGGCCGGCAGCGGCGTGTAGTGAAAATCGCTGACCCGCACCCGGGTCGGATCCGACGGCAGGATGACCGGCAGATCCCCTGTGGGCGAAGGTTCCTCGGCGGCCGGGAAGGATCCGGTGATGTAGGCCGGGATCGCCCCGGTGTTCAGGCCGAGCCCGGAACCGGGTTGCCGCACAGTGGGATCAGGTTGCCGCACAGCGGGATCGGAGTGCCGCACAGTGGGATCGGCATTGCGGCCCGCGGCGGGCGTCCCGCCCGGCACGACCGTGGTCGGCGGCCCGGCGGGCGCGCCGGTCGGCAGCACGGTCGTCGGTGGCGGTCCGACCGGCGGACCCGGCGGCACGGTCCGGCCCGGCCGGGGCTGCCCCGCGGGCGCGGGCACCGGCTGACCACCGGCCAGCGCCGCCCGCGCGGCCCGGGCGAATTCGCCCGCGGTGAAGAACCGGTCGTTCGGATCCTTGGCCAGCGCCTTGGCCACCACGGCATCCAGCGCGGCCGGAATCCCGCCGCGCAGCATGCTCGTCAGCGGTGGCGGCTCCGACAGATGCGCGCGGATCAGCACGCTCATGTTGTGCGCCGGGAAGGGTTTGGCGCCAGTGAGGCACTCGTGCAACACACAGCCCAGCGAGTAGATGTCGGCGCGCCCGGAGACCGGCCCGGCGTCGAAGCGCTCGGGGGCCATGTAGGCGTAGGACCCTACGGCCGTGCCGGTCACGGTGATGGTGGAATCGCCCTCGGTGCGCGCGATGCCGAAATCCGCGAGATATGCGAAATCTGCATCAGTCACAAGGATGTTCGCGGGTTTGACGTCCCGGTGCACCAGCCCCGAGTAGTGCGCGGCGTCCAGCGCCGCGGCGATCTGCTCGATGATCCCGATGACCCGAAGCGGCGGCAGCGCGCCGTACTGGTTCAGCAGCGAGCGCAGATCCTGCCCGCGCACCAGCCGCATATCGATGTAGAGCACACCGTCGATCTCGCCCCAGTCATGGATGGGGATGATGTGCGGCTCCGCCAGCCGTGCCGCCGCCTGCGACTCCCGGCGGAAACGTTCCTGGTAGGAGGGATCTTTCGCAAGTTCGTCCGGTAGCAGCTTGAGGGCGACGACCCGATCCTTGGAGGTGTCGTAGGCCTCGTAGACCTCTCCCATACCGCCCCTGCCCAGCAGCGAGCGCAACTCGTACGGCCCGAACCTGCTTCCGGCCCGCGATGGCGGTGCATCCACCCCGTCCAACCTCCAACTCTCAGGAGGGAAGCAGACGAGGACCCGCGACCCACCCCTCTAGGAGGTGGATTCTCCCGGTGCCACTACGCCGTGGTCAAACGCAAAGACGATGGCCGCTGCCCGGTCGCGTAACCCGAGCTTCCCGAAGATATGTCCCACGTGGCTCTTCACCGTTACCTCCGAGATACCGAGTGTGCGCGCGATCTCAGCATTGAGGCGGCCGCGGCCGATGAGCTCGAGCACCTCGAGCTCGCGAACGGTCAGCTCGGACAGGCGATCGCCGCCGGGTGCCGGCGTGGGACGGGCCGAGCGATAGGTGGTCAGCACCCGCGGCGTGACCGTCGGGTCCAGCCAGGAGCCGCCGGTGGCCACGGTCCGCACCGCGCGGATCAGATCCTCGGCGGGGGAGTCCTTGAGGATGAAACCGGCCGCGCCCGCCCGCAGCGCGCCCGACAGCAACTGGTCGTCGTCGAAGGTGGTGAGCACCAGCACCGGCGGCGCGTCCACGACCGTTCGCAGCGTCCGGGTGGCCTCGATGCCGCCGATCCGCCTCATCCGCAGATCCATCAGCACCACGTCCGGGCGGTGCGCGGTGACGGCCGCGGGCACCTCGTCCCCGTCCGCGCACTCGCTCACCGTGAAACCGTCGCGGCGGCGCAGGATTCGGCGCAGCCCGCCGCGCACCAGCTCCTGATCGTCGACGACGAGCACGCCGATCGGCTCGTCGTCGGATCGGTCGATCACGTACCCTCCTGCGGGGTCTTCTGGGTCATGGACAGCAGTACGGAGCGCAGATTCTGTTCCGCGGCGGCGATACAGGGCATCTGCCCGGTCGTCGGGATCCGGGCGGACACCCGCCAGCCGTCGTCGTGGGGTCCCGCGGTCAGGGTGCCGCCGAGGACGGCCAGGCGCTGGCGCATGCCCGAGATGCCCATGCCGCGACCGGGCCGCAGCAGTGCCCCGGGGGGCAGGGTATTCGTGATGGTGACATCAATATGTCTGGCGCAGACCATCATTCGAACCTGAGCCTGTGCGCCGGGGGCGTGCTTGGCGATATTGGCGAGGGATTCCTGGCAGATCCGGTACAGCGCCAGCCCCAGGGCGGCCGAGACCTGCCCGCGATCGCCTTCCGAGCGGAAGTCGATCGCCATGCCCGCGCGGAGGAAGTCCGATACCAGATCCTCGATGTCATCGAGGCCGGGTTCGGGCGTCTGGGGCGCATGGTGCCCGTCCAACAGCCCGACCGTCCGGCGGATGTCGGCCATGGCCTGCCTGCCCAGCCGCTCGGCGTCGGCGAGCGCGTCGATCGCCTCGTCCACATCGCGGTCGGTCTGCAGCGCGTGCCGGGCTGCGGTCACGTGCAGCAGGGTGACGCTCAGTGAGTGCGCGATGACATCGTGCACCTCACGGGCGATGCGCCGGCGCTCCTCGCCGGCGGCCTGCAGGGCGCGGACCTCCTGGTAGTCGCGTTCCTGATACAGGTAGCGGCGCTGGTAGTTCAGCAGCTGCCCGGTGAACCACCCGAAGAGGATGCCGAGCGTGAACCAGGTCAGTCCGTCGATGTGCCCGACGTATCCGAAGAACATGATCTCCGCGATCATGCCCAGGCCGATGACCGTGCTCACGGATGTCCGGGTGATGGCCGCGACCTCGCCGGTCACGACGATCAGGATGAGTGGTGCCACATCCAGCGGCACCGGCTGCATCAGGAACAGGGCCACCCCGGCCATGGTCAGCGAGGCGAGCAGGACCGGGCGCGGCGGGAGGTTGAGCACCACGCACGGCGGCCCGGTCAGATAGATGATGAGCAGCGCGGCCAGGGCGAGGAAGCCGGGGAAATAGCCCGCGGCCACCCGCTGGGCGAAGGCGATCGTGCTGAACGTGTAGAGCATCACGTCCACCAGCACGACCATCGAGACCGGGTAGTCGAAACCGGTCTCCTCCACCCAGCGCCGGTATTCGCGGACCGGGTTGCGCACGAACCGCCGGGACCGGACACCGGCTTCGTGCAGCCACTCCCGTAATTCCTGCAACGCGTGCCCGACCGCCTCGGGGGTGGCGCTGGTCACGTTCATTCTGCAAGGCTATCCGTCGAAGCAGACCGCGTACATCGTCCGGCGGCAGGGGCACGTCTCCTACCGGAGTAGGAGGTCAAGTCGCGTCCGCGGCACGAAGACAGGGGTATCGGAGCGATCGTAGTTTTGGGGCAACGGCACACGCGCCCGCCCACAAAGCCCGGGTGCATACAACGCTGGGACCCAATTCAATGGAAGGTTGGCGCCATGTCCTGGGCAGACCTACACGCTCGTACCGACATCCTGCACATCGTTCTCGATCGGGCAGCACGAAATCCAGCTGATCCCAAGCTGTTCGACAATCTCCCGGAGCTGCAGCGCCTGTTCGGCGACCCTGACGGGGTACTGCTCGCACTGCGCAATCGCTGGGAGAACCATTTGACCGTGAAGATGGAAAACGCAATGGAGAAGGGTGCTTTGGCGATCGAGGTGTACGCGGAGCTGTGCGCCGAACAGCCGGCCCTGCGCGCGATCCTCGACACCTACGACACCGACCGGCTGTATTTCGGCCGTCCGCGTGCGCGAGCGCTGGCCAGCTGATAGACACCGGCTGGTATTGATCTGCAGAGGGGAACGACCAATGCTGGAATTGACCGACGTCACCAAGGAATACCGGGTGGGCGAGCAGACCGTGCGCGCTCTGGACGGGATCAGCCTGCGGATCGATACGGGGGAGTTCACCGCCATCGTCGGTCCTTCCGGCTCGGGCAAGAGCACCCTGCTGCACCTGCTCGGCGCGCTGGATTCCCCGGACAGCGGGTCGATTCGATTCCAGGACAAGGAGATCGGCGACCTGGACGACGACCGGCAATCCGAATTCCGCAGGCACCGCGTCGGTTTCGTCTTCCAGTTCTTCAATCTGCTGCCCACGCTGACCGCCTGGGAGAACGTCGCCATCCCGAAACTGCTGGACGGCACCGGATTACGCAAGGCAAAGCCGCGCGCGCTGGAATTGCTCGACCTGGTCGGGCTCAGCGAGCGCGCCGAGCACCGGCCTGCCGAACTCTCCGGCGGTCAGATGCAGCGGGTCGCGGTGGCGCGGGCGCTCATCATGGATCCGCCGCTGATCCTGGCCGACGAACCGACCGGCAACCTGGACTCCAAGACCGGCGCCTCGATCCTGCAGCTGCTCGCCGACATCACCGAGGAGGGCAACTCCGTGGTCATGGTGACCCACGACATGGGTGCGGTGCGCTACTGCGACCGGGTGATCAACCTGCGCGACGGGCAGATCGGGTCCATCGACCGGGTCGAGCGCGGTGATGACGGTGAGGTGCGGACCGTTCCCGAGCCGGGCCGCAAAGGTTCGGCGCCCGCCGCCGGCGGCGATGTCACCGCCGCCGACGCCGGGGCGGTGCACGCATGATCCGCGCCGCGCTGGATCGGCTTCGCCTGTTCAATATCGGTGAGCTCTTCGCCCACCGCGGCCGCACCGCCATGGCCATGGTGGTGATGGGAGTGTCCGCGGGACTGCTGGTTTCGGTGTTCAGCATCTCCGGCTCCATCACCGGCTCGGTCGACAAGCTCACCCACAGCCTGGGCGGCAGGGCGGTGCTGGAGATCAGCGGCATCACCGATGCCGGCTTCGATCAGCAGCTGCTGCAACAGATCCGGTCCGTGCCCGGGGTCGGCACGGCGGTGCCGATGGTGCGGCAGTCCATCGGGGCCGACGACAAACGGGCCCTGCTGGTCGGTGCGGACCCCTCCGCCGCCCAGCTGGGCAGTGACCTCGGCGGGACGGTCACCGATCAGGCGAGCAAACTGCTCACGGTCGCCAACGGTGTCCTGGTCGGCTCCGCCATGGGCTATCAGGAGGGTGACAAGTTCCAGCTCGGCACCGTGACGGCCACCGTCGCGGGCGTCATCGACGACTCGACCGCCGCCAAGATCAACGGCGGCCACATCGCGATCGCGCTGCTGCCGGTGGCGCAGAAGATCACCGGCCGGGAGGGTCGGCTGGACTCGGTGCAGATCATCGCCGCACCGAATACCGATGTGGGCCAACTGCGTTCCGGCCTCACCAAAGCGATCGCCGGCCGGGCAGTGGTCGCCGATCCGGATCTGCGGACCGCGCAGGCCGGCGGCGCGGTGATGCTGGTGCGCTACTCGACGCTGGCCTCCTCGGCCTCGGCGCTCATCGTGTCCTCGTTCCTCATCTACAACGCCATGAGCATGGCCGTGGCGCAACGCCGCCCGACGCTGTCGCTGCTGCGGGCCATGGGCGGCAAGCGCGGTCCCGTGGTGCGCGATCTGCTCGCCGAGGCCGCGATCCTCGGCCTGTTCGGCGCGATCAGCGGATCCATCATCGGAATCTTCATGGGCCGCACCGCGATCCGGCAGCTGCCCGCCGCCATCGTGAACTCCGTCGAGTCGCGCACCGAGTACGAGGTGCCCGGTTACGCGGTGCCGGTGGCGATTCTGGCCTGCGTGCTGGCCAGCGTCGCCGCGGCGGCGATCGCCGCGCGGCAGGTGTACAAGGTCGCGCCGATCGAGGCGCTGGCCCCCGTCGGCGTCGGCGCGGCCGACAGCGTGAAGCCGGTGATCCGCTGGGTCGCCGCGATTCTCGGTCTGATCATGGTGTCGGGTGCGGTGGTCGTGGCCGAGGCGGATCTGGGCCGGCTCTCGATCGGGGCGATCTCGCTGTCCATCGCCGGCGCGGTCGTGCTGTGCTTCGCCGCCACCGAGCCCATCGTGCGCGTGGTCGCCGCGGTGGCCCGGCTTTTCGGCGCGCCCGGCGCCCTGGGCGCGACCACCATCGAACGGGCGCCGCGCCGGGTCTGGGCCACCGTCATGACCGTCACGATCGGCGTCACCGCCATCGTCGCCATCGGCAATGCCAGCCGCAATATGGTCGGCGCCGCGACCGACAGTTTCGAGGGCCTGGCCCGCACCGACGTCTTCGTCAGCCCGACCGCCATGGAGCAGTTCCCCACCGGCCCGCTGCTGCCGCCGGACCTGAAGCAGAAACTGAGCGCCATCCCCGGCGTCGGCGGAGTCGGTTCGGCCCAAATGGCTTTCGCGACCCTGGGCCGCGGCCGCGTCATGCTGCAGGCCTTCGAGGGCGGCGTGGCCCGGACCTCGGTGCTGGACAGCGTGAGCCAGGCCGACCAGGCGCGCATGGCCGCCGGTGCGGGCGTCGTCATCTCCCGGGATGTGGCCCGCTCGCTCGGCGTGCACGAGGGGTCCGACCTGACCCTGCCCACCCCGACCGGTGAGCACCGGGTGCAGGTGCTGAAGGTGGTGCCCTACTTCTCCGCCATCGCGGGCGTGGTGGCGCTGGACCTGAACATCATGCGCGAGTGGTACCAGCGGCCGGGCGAGACCATCATCGGCATCGACTTCGCGCCCGGCGCGGACCATGCCGCGGTGATGGCGGCCGTGCGCGCCGCGGTCCCCGCCGATATCCACGTCAGCACCGGACGCGATGCGGTGACCGCGATTTCGTCCAGTGTCCGGCAGGGCACCTCGATCAGCGCGGCCATCCTCTGGATCGTGGTCGTGGTCTCGGCGGTCGCGCTGCTCAATACGCTGATGCTGTCGGTGCTGGACCGTCGCCGTGAACTCGGGGTGCTGCGGGCCATGGGCACCAGCCGCCGCTTCCTGCTGCGCACCGTGCTCACCGAGGCCGCCGGTATCGGGGTGACCGGCGCGGCACTCGGATTGGCGATCGGCTCGGCCGTGCACTACCTGGCGACCATCGCGCTCGGGCACGCCATCGCCATGTACATTCGCTATCAGCCCAGCCCACTGCTGGTGGCCTACGCCGTCATCGCGCTCGGACTGTCCCTGCTCGGGGCCATCCCGCCCGCCCTGCGCGCGGCGCGGCTGCCCATCGTGGAGGCCATCGCCGTGGACTGATCGGCGAGTAAATAGGATGGAGCGCATGAGCGCAGCGACCGTGGACTTGATGGACTACTCCGATGTCATCGACCGGTACGAACCGGTGCTCGGCATGGAGGTACACGTCGAGCTGGGCACCGCGACCAAGATGTTCTGCGGCTGCCCGACCGTATTCGGCGCCGAGCCCAACACCCAGGTGTGCCCCGTGTGCCTGGGCCTGCCGGGCTCGCTGCCGGTGGTGAACGAGAAGGCCGTCGAGTCCGCGATCCGCATCGGGCTGGCGCTGAACTGCTCCATCACCCCGTGGGGCCGGTTCGCGCGGAAGAACTACTTCTACCCGGACCAGCCCAAGAACTATCAGATCAGCCAGTACGACGAGCCGATCGCCACCAACGGGCACCTGGATGTGGTGCTCGATGACGGCTCGACCTTCCGGGTCGAGATCGAGCGGGCCCACATGGAGGAGGACACCGGCAAGTCGCTGCACGTCGGTGGCGCGACCGGCCGCATCCACGGCGCCTCGCACTCGCTGCTGGACTACAACCGCGCCGGCGTGCCGCTCATCGAGATCGTCACCAAGCCCATCGAGGGGGCGGGCGAACGCGCCCCCGAGGTGGCCCGCGCGTACGTGACCGCGCTGCGCGAGGTGCTCAAGTCCCTGGCCGTCTCCGACGTGAAGATGGAGCAGGGCTCGCTGCGCTGCGACGCCAACGTCTCCCTGATGCCCAAGGGCGCCAAGGAATTCGGCACCCGCACCGAGACCAAGAACGTGAACTCGCTCAAGAGCGTCGAGGTCGCGGTGCGCTTCGAGATGCGCCGCCAGGGTGCGGTGCTGGCCGCCGGCGGCTCGGTGCTGATGGAGACCCGCCACTTCCACGAGACCGACGGCACCACCTCGCCCGGTCGCATCAAGGAGACCGCCGAGGACTACCGCTACTTCCCGGAGCCGGACCTCGAGCCCATCGCGCCCGACGCCGCCTGGGTCGAGGAACTGCGCGGCACCATCCCGGAGTACCCGTGGCTGCGCCGCGCCCGCATCCAGTCCGACTGGGGTCTGTCCGCCGAGGTGTTCCGCGACCTGGTCAATGCCGGTGCGCTGGACCTGATCATCGCGACCGTCGACGCGGGCGCTTCCGTGGACGCCGCCCGTTCCTGGTGGGTCGCCTACCTGACCGAGAAGGCCAAGGAGCGCGAGGTCGCGCTCGAGGACCTGCCCATCACTCCGAAGCAGGTCGCCGAGGTGGCCGGGCTGGTCGAGGCCAAGACAATCAACAACAAGGTCGCCAAGCAGGTCGTCGACTTCGTCCTCGCGGGTGAGGGCGAGCCGGCCCAGATCGTCGAGGCCAAGGGCCTGGGCATGGTCTCCGACGACTCCGCGCTGCAGGCCGAGGTCGAGAAGGCCCTCGCCGCCAGCCCGGACATCGCCGAGAAGATCCGCTCCGGCAAGGTGCAGGCGGCCGGCAAGGTCGTCGGTGACGTCATGAAGGCCACCCGCGGCCAGGCCGACGCCGCCCGCGTCCGCGAACTGGTCCTCGCGGCCTGCGGAGTCGAGGGCTGACACCTCCGAAACAGCCTGTGGCGCACGATCGATGCGGTGCGCCACAGTCCTGACTCCACCCACTCTCGGAATCGGGGCGCGCGGCATCAGCCGCGCGCCCCGAGCTCTCGAGTGATCATGGGCTTGACCCTCACACCGTGTGAGGTCCTAAACCTGGAGGGGTCATGTTCAGTATCGGAGACTTCGCCAGGTTCGGATCGGTGTCGGTGCGAATGCTGCGCCACTACGACGAGATCGGACTGCTGCCGCCGTCCGAGGTGGATCCGTGCAGCGGCTATCGGTTCTATTCGGCCGAACAGCTCGCACGGCTCAACCGGATCGTCGCGTTGAAGGAACTCGGCTTCACCCTGAACCAGGTGGCCGAGCTCCTCGATGGGCAGCTGTCCGCGGAGCGGTTGCACGGCATGCTGCAACTGCGTCGCGCGCAGCTGGCCAATCAGGTGGCCGCGGACACCGCACGGCTCGCGAGCGTCGAGGCGAGGCTCCTGCGCATCCAGAAGGAGGGCGTCATGCCCGAGCAGGAAATCATCGTGAAACCGCTGTCCGCCACGCTCGTCGCCGAAATGAGCGAGGTCGCGGCCGAATCCGGGGAGGCTGCGGTCGGGCCCATCATCGAGCGGATCTACGCCCGGCTCGGGAAACTGATCCCGGAGGCCGGGCTCACCATCACCGGCGCGCCCGTCGTGTATTACGAAGAGCTCGAAGAAGGTTTGCGCGTGCACGTCGCGCACCAGGTCGCGGGGACCGCCGCGCCGGGCAGCAGCTTCGACCTGCACCTGCTGCCGGAGATTCCGCAGGCCGCGACCCTGGTGCATCGCGGGAAGCTGGCCGAACTGTGCGTGTCCTTCGAGGCCATGGGGCGCTGGGCCGACGAGAACCGTTACGCCCCCAATGCTCCCATCCGCGAGGTCTACCTCAACGCGCCGGAGGACCCGACCTCGGACGGGTGGGTCGTGGAACTGCAAATGCCGGTCGCCCCTGCCGTGTGAACGGCTCGGGCCCGACCGGCATCCGGTGTCCTCTCGACTACACGCTGCCCCAGGACTGCAGCAGGTAGGTGATGTTCGACATGATCGAGGTCACCACGTCGGCGAAATTCAAAGCCGCAGAACCCAGATCGACGCTGCCGCCACCGTCGATATTCCCTATCACGTCCCTCCAGTGTTGCTGGCCATTTGCCCAATCCACGGTATGGGGCGTTCGACCCGGGCGTGAAGATCGCAACCGGCCCCGGATCCGTGGGGGCACGGGCCAGTATCGGCACTCGAAAATGGCTGGCACTGGCCGGTAGTGGCAGTGATGGCGGCACCCGGCGGAACTCGCACTCCCCGAAAAACGCTGCGGCGCACAGCTGTTGCTGTGCGCCGCAGGGGAAGCCGGTGGCTAGTCCGGTCCGTTGCCCTGGCCCGCGGACGGCGGCGGGATCCGCACCACGCGATCGTCGTACTGGTTGGGATTGCCGTCGGGCTTGTTCACGGTGCCGACCCAGATATTGCCGTCGCCGCCCAGTGTCGCGCCGTCGAGGCGGCCGTACTTGTCCTGGGCCAGCAGCGAAGGCGCCGCGGTGACGGCGTGGGTGTTCTTGTCGGCCGTGGCGAGAGCCAGGGCCCGCTGGTTGGTCAGCGAGATCGCGACACCGTCCGAGGCGGCGGCGCAGCCCGCCACGCCCGGGTGGTCGGGCCAGGTCCAGGCCTTCACCGCGACACCGTCGGGGCCGACCCGCTGTAACCGGTCCTCGGTGGCGGTGCGGTCGGTGATCCAGATGGAATCCTTGCCGTCCGAGCACACCCCGCCCGCCACGCCGATACCGGTCACCACCACATCGGCGGAGGAGCCGGGCGCGGGGGAGCTGACGCTGAGCAGCTTGCCGGCCATCGAGTTGGTGTCGGCGGCCAGCGACGGGTTACCGGCATCACCGGTGAGCACCAGCATGCGGTTCTGCGGGGCGAAATCGATGGACCCGCGATTGCCGTTGACCCCCTTCGGAATTCCGGTCAAGATCGGCTTGGGCGCGCCACCGTCGGTGGAGATGCGCACCACCCGGTTGTCGCCCCCGGTGGTCACGTACGCGTAGATCAGCCCGTCCTCGGTGAAGGTGGGCGACAGCGCCAGGCCGGTGAGACCGCCGTCGCCGGCCGGATCCACATCCAGCCGGGCGATCTCGATGGGCGCGGGCGGTTCACCCTCGTCGGTGGCGACCACCTTCAGGATGCGCCCCGTGGTGCGTTCGGCCACCAGCGCGCTCCCGCCGTCGGGCAGCGCGACCAGGCCGGCGGTGGTGTCCAGGCACGAGACCACCACCGCAAGATCGGGATCCACGCACGGCAGATCGGGGCGCTTGGCATTGGTCGGCGGCACCTTCGGCGTCGTGGTGCTGGGCTCGGCGTCCTGCCAGGTCGGCTCCGTGGTGAACGGGCTCGAGGCACGATCATCGAAGCGGGCGCAGCCGGACAGCAGCACGGCGCCGAGCGTCACGCCCAGCACAACTCTCCGCGCACCCACCCCGGCACGGCCTGCGGCAACCAAACTCATGGTTGAGACGTTACGGAAAACCTGCCGTCCACGCTCGGACGGGGTGTCCCTTCCTTCGCCGTGGCGTGAATCGGACGGTGGACACGCCCGTGTTCTGCTGTGTGCCGAGCGGTTCTGGCTAATAGTCTGGCCCGCGTGACAGACAAGCCGAACGAGCCGTCCGCCGTGGCGGGCGATCTGCCGCCCGCTGCTCCGCGACCGGCCGGTGAACCGGTCCGGAGCCCCTTCGATTCGCCGACCGAACAGTTCGCCACCCCGTCCGGCGTCCAAACCACCGAGAAGCTGCCCCGCACCGACGAGGAACTGGGCCTCGACCCCGAGGTCCCGCTCTACAACCAGGTCAAGAACGCCATTCCCGGTGCGGCCGACGGCACCACCACCGAGCCGTCCCCGACCTACTCCTTCGCCAGCATCCCGCCGGCACCGCCCAGCCCCGCCGACAGCAACGGCCGGGTCCGCCGCCGCGACGACCGCCGCGGCACGCTGGACCTCGGACTGCTGTTGCTGCGCTTGGTCATCGGCGGCACCTTCGTCTACCACGGCCTGCAGAAGGCCGCGGGCTGGTTCCACGGCCCCGGCTACGACGGCATCAGAACCGCCATGGAGAACGGCGGCTGGAAGCATGTGGACCTCGCCGCCCCCCTCCTCATCGCCGGCGAACTCGGCGGCGGCATCATGGTCGCCCTCGGCGTGGCGACCCCCCTGGCGGCCGGCGCCCTGCTCGCCATCATCCTCGACGCCTGGATGTGGAAGCAGTCCATGGTCCCCGGCTTCCAATACTCCGCCAAGGGCAACTCGGTAGAACTCGAATCCGTCCTCGCTGCGCTCGCCACCGTCCTCATCCTCACCGGCCCCGGCCGCCTCTCCCTCGACCGCAACCGAGGCTGGGCCACCAGACCCCTGTGGGGCTCCCTCGCCGCCATCGCCGCCGCCCTAGCCGCCGCCATCCTCGCCTACACCTACCTCCACGGCGGCAACCCCCTATCCGGCATCACCTTCAACTAACCCCCGAGACCCCCGAACCACCAAGCGGCCGTACCGATCCCGAAAGATCGATACGGCCGCTTGGTCGTATGGTCCGCGCGAAAACCCTCGAACGGTGTGCCCGCGCCGGAACTCGGCCTGTACAGCATGGGCCGTGGTAAATCCCGCGCGCTTCAGCAGCGTGGGCGAGACCCTGCATCCTCCGGTTGCGCGGGAGGCTCCGCGGGACGTTCAGGTGTGATCTGGAAGATCCCGCGAGCCCCTTCGAGGCTGCAGGCTTGCCCCGCAATCCTCTCCTCGAAAGGTGGTGGGGGCTTGCCCCCATCCACCTTTCACCACTGACGCGTGGTCCAGGATTCCCATTCCTGGAAGGTCTCTTGATGGAGTTGGAGGACCCGGCCGGACTTGCTGTCGATCTCCTGGTGCAGCATCGCCCGGTGCTGGTTGATCCGTACCTGCTCATCCGGCGTGGCCATGAACTCGGCGTGGTCGAGTTCCCGCACCTCGGCGGCCAGCTCCTCGGCCTCGGCGAGCAGCGCCTTCGCTTCGGCATTGCGGGCGTCCGACCGCTGGAGCATGGCCGTGTAGTCGGCAAGCATGGAGTCGGCCTTGCCGATGTATTCGATTGTCATTCCCTTGCTTTCTTGATTACGGCACGCGCCGGACGGCACCCTTGTCGGCGGAGGTGGCGAGCGCGGCGTAGGCACGCAGCGCGGTCGTCACCGGGCGCTCGCGGTTCACGGGCTGCCAAGGCCGTTCGGACGCTTCCATTTTCACGCGGCGCTCCGCGAGAACGTCTTCGGGGACCAGCAATTCGAGCGCGCGGGTGTGCACGTCGATGCGGATGCGGTCACCGTTCTCGATGAGGCCGATGGACCCGCCGCTGGCCGCCTCCGGGGAGATGTGGCCGATGGACAGGCCCGAGGTGCCGCCGGAGAAGCGGCCGTCGGTGATGAGCGCGCAGACCTTGCCCAGGCCGACGCCCTTCAGGAACGAGGTGGGGTGCAGCATCTCCTGCATGCCCGGGCCACCGGAGGGACCCTCGTAGCGGACCACGACCACGTCGCCGGGCTTGATCTCCTTGCCCAGGATCTTCGAGACCGCCTCCTCCTGGGATTCGACCACCACGGCCGGGCCCTCGAAGGTGAACAGGTCCTCGTCGATACCGGCGGTCTTGAGGATCGCGCCGTCCGGGGCGATATTGCCGCGCAGCACGCACAGCCCGCCCTCGACGGTGTAGGCGTGCTCCTTGTCGCGGATGCAGCCGCCCTCGGCGTCGGTGTCGAGCGAGGACCAGCGGTTCTCGGTGGAGAATGGCACGGTGGTGCGCACCCCGCCGGGCGCGGCGTGGAACAGTTCGACGGCTTCGTCGGAAGCCTTGCCGGAGCGGATGTCCCAGGTGTCGAGCCACTCGTCGAAGGACGCGGTGTGCACCGTGGTCACATCGGTCTCGAGCAGGCCGGCGCGGCGCAGCTCGCCCAGGATGGCCGGGATGCCGCCGGCGCGGTGCACGTCCTCCATGTGGTAGTCGGAGTTCGGCGACACCTTGGACAGGCAGGGCACGCAACGCGAGATCTCGTCGATGGTCTGCAGATCGAACTCGATCTCACCCTCCTGCGCGGCGGCGAGGGTGTGCAGCACGGTGTTGGTGGAACCGCCCATGGCCACATCCAGCGCCATCGCGTTGCGGAAGGCCTTGGCATTGGCCACGTTTCGCGGCAGCACCGAGGCGTCGTCATCGCGGTACCAGCGGGTGGCGATATCGACGATGACGCGGCCGGCCTTCTCGAACAGCGCCCGGCGCGCGGCGTGGGTGGCCAGCGTGGAGCCGTTGCCCGGCAGCGCCAGGCCCAGCGCCTCGGTGAGGCAGTTCATGGAGTTGGCGGTGAACATGCCCGAGCAGGAGCCGCAGGTCGGGCAGGCGGAGCGCTCCACCTCGGTCAGCCCGTCCTCGGTGACGTTCGGCGAGGCGCTGGCGGAGATGGCGGTGATCAGGTCGGTCGGGGCCTGGGCCACGCCGCCGACGACCACGGCCTTACCGGCCTCCATCGGACCGCCGGAGACGAACACGGCCGGGATGTTGAGCCGCATGGCGGCGTTCAGCATGCCGGGAGTGATCTTGTCGCAGTTGGAGATACATACGAGCGCGTCCGCGGTGTGCGCGTTGGCCATGTATTCCACGGAGTCCGCGATGATCTCGCGCGAGGGCAGCGAGTACAGCATGCCGCCGTGGCCCATGGCGATGCCGTCGTCCACGGCAATGGTGTGGAACTCGCGCGGCACGCCGCCGGCCGCCCGGACCGCCTCGGCCACGATCTCGCCGACGTCCTTCAGGTGCACGTGGCCGGGGACGAACTGGGTGTAGGAGTTCGCGATGGCGACGATCGGCTTCCCGAAGTCGGAGTCGGTGAGACCGGTCGCGCGCCAGAGAGCGCGTGCGCCCGCGGCATTACGGCCGGCGGTGGTGGTGCGTGAGCGAAGCGGTGGCATTGGTCAGGTCCTCGGGTCGTGTCGCAGTGGGCTGTTGAGCGACTGTCCAGAAATACGTCTCGCGGCGTTCTCCGGCGGGCCTCAACGTTACTCCCGCGCCATGACCTCGATCACCGCCGGTAAGAACTCTGCACTCCCGAAACGCTTACGACTTGCCGGAATCGGCCTCGTGCTCGGTGGATTCGGCCGTCGGCTCGGTGGTTTCGGCCTCGCGCTCCGTGGTTTCCGACACAGCGTCGGCGGATTCGGACACAGCCTCGGTGGATTCGGCCGCGGTGTCGCCGTCTTCGCCCTCATCCTCTTCGGGCTCCAAGAACGGATCCGGGATGCGCCCGCCCGAGGCCGCGACGAGATCCGCGAGCCGGTTGTATCCGACCGCGGGCAGTGTCACATCGGAGTCGTCGGCCAGATGCAGTTGCAGGTACCCCCGCTTGGGGATGCGCAGCCCGCGCACATCGGCCCAGTCGATGTGCCGCCCGCTGAACATGGTGCGCGTGTCGACGCCATTGTCCGAGACGGTCGTCCGGGTCCGCTCGATCCACACCACCACGGCGGCCGGGATGGCGAACAGGATCCACAGCACCTGCGGCCACCCGAAGAACGCGAACGCCACGCAGAACAGCAGGATGAACACCCCGAGGTGAGCGAGCCGGGGGACACGGATCACGCGACCCGCGTCGGATTCGGACTCGGGCGTGTGGGACGATCGAGCAGGTGGCACGGACTGATGCTGTGAGGACACACCCCCATCCTTGCATCACGGTGAACGGACCCGATCAACCGCACTGTCTCACATAATGAGACCCAATAGGTCAGCTGTTTGACTGGACGACTCACGCGCGCATACCGTCGAGCGCGTGAATCGAACCGAGTTGCTCGTAATCGGCCGGCGCGTCCAGCGCTGAGCCGACGACTGTAGGTCATTTACGTCAGCTCGCAGCTGCGACGCGCCACCCTCGAACAGCCACTGGCTGTCGGGGGCTTTTTTGTGTTCAGGCAAGTCCATGAACTGGAACGACAAGCAGTAAGGAACCAAGACGGTGAGCGCACCTACCGCCCGGCCCGGGCCCTCGGCCCGCAGGCCCGCGCCTTCGGCCACTCAGCCGACCGCGGCTCCGGCCGCAACTCCGAACCGCCGCCAGGTCCCGCCCGAGCGGGTCACCGGCGCGCAGTCGGTCGTCCGTTCCCTCGAGGAGCTCGGCGTCGACACGGTATTCGGCATTCCGGGCGGTGCGATTCTTCCCGTCTACGACCCGCTGTTCGATTCCACCAAGGTCCGCCACGTGCTGGTCCGCCACGAGCAGGGCGCGGGTCACGCCGCGACCGGCTACGCGCAGGCGACCGGCAAGGTGGGTGTGTGCATGGCCACGTCCGGTCCGGGCGCGACCAACCTGGTCACCCCGATCGCGGACGCGCAGATGGACTCGGTGCCACTGGTGGCCATCACCGGTCAGGTCGGCCGCTCGCTGATCGGCACCGACGCCTTCCAGGAAGCCGACATCTCCGGCATCACCATGGCGTGCACCAAGCACAACTTCCTGGTCACCGACCCGATCGACATCCCGCGGATGATCGCCGAGGCGTTCCACCTGGCCTCCACCGGCCGCCCGGGCGCCGTGCTGGTCGACATCCCGAAGGATGTGCTGCAGGCGCAGACCACCTTCTCCTGGCCGCCGGAGATGAAGCTGCCCGGCTACCGTCCGGTCACCAAGCCGCACGGCAAGCAGGTGCGCGAGGCCGCCCGGATGATCATGGATGCCAAGGCTCCGGTGCTGTACGTGGGCGGCGGTGTCATCAAGGCCGACGCCAACGAGGAACTGCTGGAACTGGCCGAGCTGACCGGCATTCCGGTGGTCACCACCCTGATGGCGCGCGGCGCGTTCCCCGACACCCACACCCTGAACATGGGCATGCCGGGTATGCACGGCACCGTGGGAGCCGTTGCGGCACTGCAGCGTTCGGACCTGCTGATCACCCTGGGCGCGCGTTTCGACGACCGCGTCACCGGCCAGCTGGACTCGTTCGCGCCGAACGCCAAGGTGATCCACGCCGACATCGACCCGGCCGAGATCGGCAAGAACCGCCACGCGGACGTGCCGATCGTGGGCGACTGCCGCGAGGTCATCGCCGAGCTGATCGAGACCCTCAAGGCCGATCCGGCCGCCGCGGGCAAGACTCCGCTGCTGGATCTGACCGAGTGGTGGCACTACCTGAGCGGTGTCCGCGAGAGCTACCCGCTCGGCTGGAAGACCCCGTCCGACGGTTCGCTGTCGCCGGAATTCGTCATCGAGAAGCTGGGCCAGATGGCCGGTCCCGACGCCATCTACTGTGCCGGCGTCGGCCAGCACCAGATGTGGGCCGCGCAGTTCATCAAGTACGAGAAGCCGCGCACCTGGCTGAACTCCGGTGGTCTGGGCACCATGGGCTACGCCGTGCCGGCCGCCATGGGCGCCAAGATGGGCATGCCGGACCGCGAGGTCTGGGCCATCGACGGTGACGGCTGCTTCCAGATGACCAACCAGGAGCTGGCCACCTGTGCCGTCGAGGGCGTGCCGATCAAGGTCGCGCTGATCAACAACGGCAACCTGGGCATGGTCCGGCAGTGGCAGACCCTGTTCTACGAGCAGCGCTACTCCAACACCGACCTGGGCACCCACACCCTGCGCATCCCCGACTTCGTGAAGCTGGCGGAGGCGCTGGGCTGCCACGGCATTCGCGTGGAGAAGGAAGAGGACGTGGAGGCCGCGATCCGCGAGGCGCAGTCGATCAACGACCGGCCCGTGGTGATCGACTTCATCGTCGGCAAGGACGCGCAGGTGTGGCCGATGGTCGCCGCCGGCACCTCCAACGACGAGATCATGGCCGCGCGTGGCATCCGCCCGCTGTTCGACGACGACGAGTCGGCGGCCGAGCCCGCCGTGATCCACGAGGCGATGTCACACGAGAAGGCTTCGCTGGCCGCCCACGAGCGTGCCTCCCAGAAGGGGACCGAGGAATGACGACCACCCACACCCTGTCCGTGCTGGTGGAGGACAAGCCGGGCGTGCTGGCCCGCGTGGCCAGCCTGTTCTCCCGGCGTGGCTTCAATATCCAGTCGCTCGCGGTGGGCGGCACCGAGATCCCGGAGATCTCGCGCATGACCATCGTCGTCACGGTCGAGGATCTGCCGCTGGAACAGGTCACCAAGCAGCTGAACAAGCTGGTCAACGTCATCAAGATCGTCGAGCAGGACACGGACAGCTCCGTGGCCCGCGAACTGATCCTGGTCAAGGTGCGCGCCGACGCCAGCGTGCGCACCCAGGTGATCGAGGCCGTGAACCTGTTCCGCGCGAAGGTGATCGACGTGTCGCCCGACGCGCTGACCATCGAGGCCACCGGCACCCGCTCCAAGCTCGACGCGCTGCTGCGCATGATGGAGCCCTACGGGATCCGTGAGATCGTGCAGTCCGGAGTCGTCGCGGTGGGTCGTGGACCCAAGTCCATCACCGCGACTCGCTAGTAACCGGCCGCCGCGGCGGCCATCCGCCCGCCATCCCGGCATGCTTTCGGCCGGGATCCACCACGCTTAATCACAGAATCCAAGAAGGAGCACCCAAAGTGGCAGTCGAGATGTTCTACGACGACGATGCCGATCTGTCGATCATCCAGGGCAAGAAGGTCGCGGTCATCGGCTACGGCAGCCAGGGCCACGCCCACTCGCTGAGCCTGCGCGACTCCGGCGTCGACGTGCGCATCGGCCTCAAGGAGGGCTCGAAGTCCCGTGCCAAGGCCGAAGAGGCCGGCCTGACCGTCGGCACCCCGGCCGAGGTCGCCGAGTGGGCCGACGTGATCATGGTCCTCGCGCCCGACACCGCGCAGGCCTCGATCTTCACCAACGACATCGAGCCGCACCTGAAGGACGGCGACGCGCTGTTCTTCGGCCACGGCCTCAACATCCACTTCGGTCTGATCAAGGCTCCGGCCAACGTCACCGTCGGCATGGTCGCCCCGAAGGGCCCGGGCCACCTGGTGCGTCGTCAGTTCGTCGACGGCAAGGGCGTTCCGGCCCTGATCGCCATCGACCAGGACCCGACCGGCACCGGCCAGGCGCTGGCGCTGTCCTACGCCAAGGGCATCGGCGGCACCCGCGCCGGCGTCATCAAGACCACCTTCAAGGAAGAGACCGAGACCGACCTCTTCGGTGAGCAGGCCGTGCTCTGCGGTGGCACCGAGGAACTGGTCAAGACCGGTTTCGAGGTCATGGTCGAGGCCGGCTACGCGCCGGAGATGGCCTACTTCGAGGTCCTGCACGAGCTCAAGCTGATCGTCGACCTGATGTACGAGGGCGGCATCGCCCGCATGAACTACTCGGTCTCCGACACCGCCGAGTTCGGTGGCTACCTGTCGGGCCCGCGTGTCATCGACGCCGGCACCAAGGAGCGCATGAAGGCGATCCTGGCCGACATCCAGGACGGCACCTTCGTCAAGCGCCTGGTCGCCAACGTCGAGGGCGGCAACAAGGAGCTCGAGGCCCTGCGCAAGGCCAACGCCGAGCACCCCATCGAGGTCACCGGCGCCAAGCTCCGCGGCCTGATGAGCTGGGTCGATCGCCCGATCACCGAAACCGCCTAAGGGTTTCGCGACTGCGACCCGCCGGACCCAGTGCCCGGCGGGTCGTTTCATGTCACCAGGTCGTTGGCATACTGCGGACTACGATATCGATGTCCTCGATATTCATTGGCTTGATCTGAGAGGTGCCGGTGACCGTATCGCCCGCAGATGAGAGCCGCTATCTGACGGCCGAGGAGTTTCTCGCCGCCGAACCGGATGCGTTCGGCGAAACCGCCGGTGATATCGAGATCGTGGACGGTCGACTGGTCAGACTGATGTCCCAGAGCGGCGCACACAGCCGAGTGGTGCGTCGACTGGCATCTTTGATCGAAGCCGCGCGCCACCCGACAGGACCGTGCCTCGTGGTGGATTCCGATGTCGCGGTTCGACTTCCGGACTCCGAAGATCAGCGTGCCGACCGTCGGCTGAATGTCCGATACCCCGACATCATGGTTCGTGACTGCGAGCCATACGACGTCAACACCGTGCGAGACCACATTCAGCTCGTGATCGAGGTGGCCTCGAAGGAAACCGTCGATACGGATATCGGTATCAAACGGGTCCTCTACGCACGCGCGAGAATTCCCGTCTATCTCATCGTGCATTTCGACAAGAGCTGGGAGATCATCGACCGCATCGAGGAATACCGTCTGGACTGGTCGGGTCTGAGGTACGAACCGCATCACGTCCACCGAACCGGCTTGGTTCTCGATTCCCCGGTCACACTTGCGGTCACGTTCGAGAGCCTGCAAGCGCCGTGACGGCCTGAGGGTTCCGGGATTTCAGCCGCGAAGGCCCGCCAGGCTTTCTCCTGGCAGGCCTTCGCTGTTCACGCGTGAGGGGGATCGCGCGAGGTGTGGTCGTGTCTCGGGTTTACCAGCTGCCGAAGCTATCCGGCAGCGCGTTGCGCCACCAGCCGTTGCCGCGGTTGGGCCACCAGCCCGGGTTGCAGTCGTCGCGGTCGCGGTTCCAGTCGTCACGGTCGTGGCGGTGGCGCCAATCGTCGCGATCCCACCAGCCGTCCTGGTGGTGCGGCCACGCCACATCGCTGGGCGCGTTGTCCAGCGGAACGTCCGCGGAGGCCGGAATGGTCACTGCCGCAAGGGGAACCAGGGCGATCGCACCGGCGACAGCCACACGGGCTGTGATCCGGCGTAGAGATGTCGACTTCATGGTCAGCAACTGTGCCCGACCGGTACTGGTTTGCGATACGGATTCCCTGTGAATTCAGGGCCGAATGGTCCTCATGTATGACGTGGACCCTGAGCGGCCCCTGAAACCCATTGCGCAGCAACGGCCCCGCAGGAATTCTCCCGCCGGGCCGTTCCAAATGCGACCGAGTTCGGCATATTTCGGTAGTGGCGCCGATTCGGTGATGGAGACTCGGTAGTTGAGGCGACTCGTTGGTATGAGGTGACTCAGGAGCCGAGATGACTCAGTAGTGCGTGCCGCCGTCGATCCGAATCTCGGTGCCGGTGATGAACGCACCGTCATCCGACGCCAGCATCGCGACCACGCCCGCCACGGTATCCGGTGACGCGAAACCCTGCCCGATTCCCGGCGCAAGCTTCATGAACAGGCTCAGATCGGCATCCGCCGGCAGCCCCGGGCCACGGCCGGAGGTCATGTCACTCGAAATCGAACCGGGCGCAACAGCAACCACGCGCAGGCCCTGCTTGGAGTACTCCGCAGCGAGCGCGTGCGTCATGGACATGATGCCGCCCTTGGACGCGGCATACGCGGACATATACGGGTGCGCGAAGAACGCGGACGTCGATGTGAAGTTGACGATCACGCCCTTGTCCGAGGCGAGCAGCTTCGGCAGCGCCTCCCGAATCATCAGGAACGTACCGGTCAGGTTGATGGCAATGATCTTGTTGAAATCAGCCAGCGGCATCTCATGCGTATGCGCCGACCGCAGAATGCCGGCCGCATTGATCAGCGCATCGATCCCACCGATCGCCTCGACCGCAGCAGCAACACCGGCCTTCACCGACTCCTCATCAGCGATATCCACCACCAGCGTGGTGAGCCGATCCCCATTCCCGTTCTCCGCAGCCTGCTTGGCAGTCTCCGCCAGCCCGGCCTCATTCACGTCCGCCCCGACAACCTGCCCACCCTCGGCCAGGATCCGATGCACGGTAGCCCGCCCAATCCCCGACCCCGCCCCGGTGATCACTACTCGACGGCCGTCAAAACGCTCCATTGCGGTTCTCCTTACGTAGGTTCTCAGCCTCTCCTGTCACGTTACGCCTACATGGCACGTCATGCCATCGTGTCATCCCGTCAACTAGGATTGTCCCAACGAGCCCGCCCAAAGGAGGTGAAAAATGTCCGCCCAACCCGCCCCGCCCCGCCCCACCCTCGCCGAACGCCGCAAACAAGAAACCCGCATGGACATAGCCCGAACCGCAGCCCGGTTGTTCGCGGAACACGGCACCTCCGAGGTCACGGCAGACCAAATAGCCGCCGAATCCGGCGTAGCCCTCCGCACCTTCTACCGGTACTCACGCACGAAGGAAGAGGCAGTCGAGCCCATGCTCGCCGCGGGAGCCCAACGCTGGCTCGCCGACATAGCCGCAGGCCCCCACCGTCTCCCCACCCCTGAAGAATTCGAAGCCGCCGCCGTCCGCTCCCTCACCCTCGGCGATAGCCCGGAGGATCTGGAGATCACCCGAGGCCTCCTCCAAGCTATGGAAACCGACCCGGCCCTCCGCGCCATCTGGCACCGCATCAACCTGGAGAGCGAACGAGACCTCAACGCCGTCCTCCTGAAACTGGCTGGCCCACAGTCGGATCCATTCCGACTCCGTCTCACCGCTGCGGCCGCCGCCGGCGCAATCCGTGTGGCCCTTGAGCTTTGGGCCGTCGAGAACGGCCCGGCGGAAGGCCAGGGCTCGCCGGCGGACCTGGTCGTTCGGTGCATGCGGCAACTACACATTGCCGAGTACGCCTGATCTCTAACATCCTCAAATCAGACTGGACTGTTTGCCAGCTGCGTTTTGTGAAGCTACGTTGGGTCACATGGTTCGCAGTCCGGCATGGACCCGGGACGAGTTGATCCTGGCCTGCGATTTGGTTGTGCAGAATGGCTGGCGCGAGTTGCGTCAGGACGATCGGCGAGTAGCTGAATTGTCAAACCTCCTGCGCTCCCTGCCGATTCACCCGACGAGCATCCGGCCGGACAGCTTCCGCAATGTCAACAGCGTGTCTCGCAAGACAACCGACATCGCCACCAGCCGCCCGGGCCACGCCGGCAAACCGACTCGAGGCGGCAAGCTCGACAAGGTCGTCTTGCAAGACTTCATCGATTCGCCGACCGAGATGGACTCCGTAGCTCGAGCGATTTGGGAAGCAGCTGTCGCGGGCAGATTCGATGAAGCTGTGGCCGCGGAAGCTAATGCGCTCGACGACGAGGATTCGGGTCGAGAAGGCAGGCTCATCACGGCACTTCGCACCCGTCGCGAGCGAGATCCGAAACTACGTCGAAAGAAGATCGACGAGTTCCTACGTCATCACAACCGTGTGTTTTGTGAGGTTTGCAAGTTCGACTTCGAAGCGGTCTACGGTGTGCGCGGCAAAGGGTATATCGAATGTCACCATGTGGTACCCCTCCATGTGTCGGGTGAGACCAACACCCGGACTGTCGATCTGATATTGGTATGCGCGAATTGCCACCGGATGATCCATCAGCCACCGCGTTGGATCCGCCCGGATGAGCTGCATGCATTGATCACCGCTCATCGTCCTTGACCGCGGAACCGGCCACAGCCGAATGGGCCAATCTTGCTGGCTAGGAAGACATTAGACCCTGAATCGAGGCTGCGCCCGGATAGCGTGGATCGAAGGTTGTTCGAGGTGAGCGGTCGTGCACCGCCGATTAGCATGATCTGGATCTTGAGCTAACTAGCGCGCTGAAACTCTTCAAAACGGATGGCCAAGCGATCCGCAGACGGGCGTTCTTGGCGTTTTGCCGGGATGAGGAGCGATCGGCCGTGCATCTCTTGAAGGCCATGGCGAAGCATCGGTCCGTCGACCTCTTCCAACAGCGCACGATTGATTCGGATCTCACCGTCGGGGGTTATTCCGAGGAAGTTCTCGTCGTACGCTGCGTGGTGGATTTTGCAGAGGCTCAGCCCGTTATCGACGGTTGGGGTGCCGTTGGGTTTCCCGTCGGCGATGATGTGGGCGGCATCGAGGAGCTTTGCGTGCTTGAGATGGCAGACGGCGCAGCGGCATTCGTAGGCGCGGAGGACTCGGCCTCGGAACTCGGGTTGGTGCAGTCGCTGTTTGGTCACTCGTTCGACGTATTCGCGTTCCAGGGGCTGGAGTTCGAGCGGGTTGTCGACCAGGCGGAGGCTGTTATCTAGCGCGATCAGAAACTGCCGGTTCTCTTGGTCGTCGGCGACGACGTAGACCCGCGGCACCGGAACGAAGACGCCGTCGGCGATCTTCCGGAGTAGTAGGAGCGGTAGGTCGAGGTCCAGAGCAGCCCGGAGCTTCTTGTTGTCGCCGTTCACGCTGCCTTCGCGGTACGCGTAGGCGAAGAGGGAGTCCTGTAGTTCTTCATCGGCATACTTGCCCTTGGGATCGGACAGGATCGACAGGGTGGCCAGCATGTCCTTTGGGTTGCGAATGCCGCGGTTGCGGTCGATGAGGCGGTGAGTCGCGCCGTTCAGGGTGAAGTCCCACAGTTGTTCGCGGGTAACGACTCCGGTGTCTCCGACCAATTCCTCCAGGTGTCGGAAGATCTCCTCGCGGAGAATGGCCTCGGCATCCCTGTTCATGGAGGAAGTCTGGCATGGACCGCGGCCGAAAAGTTGATCTTCAATGGATACGTTTCAGTGCGCTGTGTCTGCTGAGCTTGCTGAGATGCTGGCCAGGGCCTTCGGACCCTGGTGGAGGATCGCGGCGAGAGTGGTTGCGTCCAGGCAGATCTCGAACTCGCGGTGGGTGTCGCCGAGGACGAGGGTGACGCGGTGTTCCTGGGGGTTGGGGACGAATCGGACTGGGCAGTCGGCTGTGGTGATTACCCAGGCTCCGATGGTGAGTTGGTCGAACATGGTGGGCTCCTCGGTGTTGGGATGGGTTATGTAGAAAGTGCATCACTCGAGTGGGTGGGTGGTTACCCTGAACTGGGTAAACCAGTGGCTTCTCGTCGAAAGCCCTGGACCGCTGGCAGTTTGGGCGTCCGCGTCACCCAGTACGGGTGCATGTTGATGAGGAAGCGCGTCATGTCGGAGACCGGCTCGACCTTGCCGAGGCGGCAGCTTGGGCGGTATTTGCGGGAGGCGCGGAGCGCGCTCGGGATGTCACAGGATCGGGTGGCGAAGGCTGCGGATGTCAGTACGTCGGTGCTACAGCGGTTGGAGAGCGGCATACCTACGCGGCTGAAAGTTCGGGATCTGCAGGCGATTTGCGACGTTCTTGAGCTGGCCGGGGACGCCGCTGAGGCGATGGTTGGGCTGCTTCGGCAGGCTGCCGAGACGAGTTGGTGGCACGAGTACGGCAGCGTGATACCGGCCAACTTCGATGTCTACGTCGGGCTGGAGACCGCGGCTCGCCGGATTGGCACATATCAACCCGCCTTGGTTCCCGGGCTGCTCCAGACGGCAGACTACGCGCGGGCGCTAATTCGTCAGGGGAAGCCGGAAGAGGGTCCGGTGGAGCATGATCGTCGGGTTGAGCTGCGCCGTCGACGCCAGGCCATTGTGACAAGGAAGTATCAGGCGACTGCCCTCGATGTCGTACTGCATGAATCGGTGCTGCGGAGCCGCGTTGGTGGACCCGGGATCATGGCAGGGCAACTGCGGCATCTCGCTGAGATTGGGAAGTTGGCCAACGTCGGGGTGCGAGTCCTTCCTTTCGAGGCGGGAGCTCCGCTGGGAGATCCGGTGGGCCAGTTCGCGATTCTAGAGTTCGACACTGACGCTAAGGGTGAGCCGGTGTGGCCGCCGGTGGTGTATCTGGAGTCGTTTATCGGATGCATGTACTTGGAGAAGGACGACGACGTGCGTCGGTACTATCGGGTGTTGGGGAGCCTCCAGCGGGCGTCGCTGGACGAGACGGCAAGCAGGACCCTGCTGCGGCAGGTGGCGAAGGAGTTCTCAGCGTGACTGCCGATCTATCCAGAGCCAATTGGTTCAAGAGCAGTCGTAGTGCTGACAAGGCGGACTGTGTCGAGGTTGCCTTCCTCTCGGACGACTCTGTTGGAGTTCGTGATTCGAAGAATGCTGCTGGGCCGGTCTTGGTTTTCGGTCCCCATGCGTGGGACGCATTCATACGCGGGGTTGCAAGCGGTATGCACGTCCGTCCTGCCGGCTCGATCGAAGAAGGGTTGTAGTCCGCCGAGGTACTTCTTTGGGATCGGATCGCGGGTTAACGTGGGCTATGGGTGCTGATCAGGAAGTTCCGGCTATCCCGAATGTGCGACGTAGCTACATCGATGCGCGTGGGGTTCGGTTTCATGTGACCGAGGCGGGGGAGGGGCGGCCGGTGCTCGCTCTGCATGGGTGGCCGCAGCACCACTATGTCTATCGGGGCTTGTTGGCGGATCCGCCTGAGGGTTTGCGGATCATCGCGCCGGATCTGCCGGGGTATGGGTGGTCGGGGGCTGCGCCGCATCGGTGGGCCAAGGAAGATGTCGTATCGGATCTGCTGGCCTTGATGGACGTGATGGGGCTGGCTGACGACGTGCTGTTGGTGGGGCACGACTGGGGAGGATGGATCGGGTATCGGATGATCTTGCGGGAGCCTCGGCGGTTCAGGGGGTATCTCGTGTTCAACATGGTTCATCCATGGGCGCCGAAGGGAGTGGTGGCGCGGCATGCTTGGCGGTTGTTGACCTATCAGCCGTTGATGGCGAGCGTCGGTGTGCCACTGCTGCGTCAAACTCGGTATTTGGAGTGGCTGTTCGGGGCTTACAGCGGAATGGATCGGGAGACGATTCGGGTGTTCTCCGAGCGGTTCCGGGATCCGGTGGTGGCTCGGACTGCGACCGACACGTATCGGACATTTCTGTTGAAGGAAATGCCGGCGGCGGTGAGAAGGCCGGAGATGCGGCGGGCCACGGTGCCGATTCGGGCGGTCTTCGGGGTTGAGGATGTGGCCATTCATTACTCGATGGCTGCGGCGGAGACGGCGCGGGCGGATGACTACACGCTCGAAATGGTGGAGGGGTGTGGGCATTTCATCGTCGATGAGCGGCCGAAGCTGGTGCGGGCGCGGCTGATCGAGTTGGCTGCTGAGACCGCGTGATGTGGCCGGTGCAGGCTCGCACTAGTGGGTGATTTCCGGTCGAAATGGTGGTGGGTGACGGGGAAAGTGCGGGGTCTGACTGGGTTACCGTCTGCGGCGTCTGATGGCTGCCGTGGCTTCGTCGACGCATCTGTCGACCGATTGATACACATCGGCTGCGGCGTACCTCAGCACGAGCCACCCATCGAGCATGAGTTCGTTCTGTCGACGCCTGTCGTGACGGAAGGCCCTCGACTCGCTGTGGAATTCGCGGCCGTCGATCTCTATGACGGTGCGCGATCGTTCGTCGACGAAGTCGCAGCGGTACGGGCCGATCGGGTGATTGCAGAGCAGGCGCATGCCCCGGCGGTTCAGGGCTCGCGCGAACAGGCCTTCCGGCTCCGACGCCGCGTGGATTGCGGCCTCGCGGAGTTGTCTACGGACAGTGGAAGACCCATGCAGGTGGGATTCGCACAATTCGAGCAAGGCCGGCCCGGACACGTGCCGGCCCACGTGCAGATCGATCAGCGCATCGGCCTCACGCTCAGGAAGGACCGAGGCGCAGTCGAACACGGTCAAGGTCGCTGTCGTGAGCGGCAGGTCGTAGCGCTCATCGATCCATTCGGCGCTGAGGCGGCGGCGGTAGAGCCGCAGCCAGTCCGGGGTGCTGCGGTCGGAATCCTTGGGGATGGTCGCCTCCACGCGGGCCGGCTCATCAGGAAGGAGTCCGTGCAACCAGGCGGCGGTGCGATGGCTGAGGATCGCGCGCGGCTGCCAGGCGATGACCGCATGGCATCTATCGAGAGTGGTTGGCGCGCCGAGACAATACGTACGAGGGAGCAGTCGTCTGTAGACGCCGCGGCGACAGCGGTCGTTGATCGTGCCGACCGGGATGCCCTCCGCGAGGAGTTCGCTGCGTGTACGAATCATCGGGCAAGCGTGTCACTGTGCCCGGGCAGAACCGTGACGGCGAGCTGCGATTATGTCGGGTCTGTGGATGGTGGTGCGGCTGTGGAAATCAGTTGGTTCGAGTGTGCCGACATTTCACTTGCGGATGAACCGGCCGGCGGTTGCTCGGGAATCGTCGACGAGGCGGGCCGGCGCGGTGCCGGTGAGGTTTCGTCTGCTCAAACTCTTTCGGGGATGGGAGTAGGTGCTGTTGGTTGCTGGAGTCGAGGAAACATGGGTTGACCTGGCGGAACCGGCGTGTGCGGCGGTGTGAGGCGGCGGCTGGCGATAGGGTGGCGGGCGCGGTTCGGCTCCTATGGCTAGAAATTGGTCAAGTGACCGACTAGTCTGCGGGAAACCTGAAATGAAACAGGTTCACTCTTTGGCGGGTGCGGGCTGGTTCGCATTGTCGCGGGTGTGGAAGTGAGGATGCGATGACTCTGTCCCGGCGGGCTGTGCTGGTGGGGGCTGCGGTGGGCGGCGTGGGGGCCGGTGCGGCGGCGTTCGGTGCCAATATGGTTGGGGCGCAACCTATCAGGCATCGGGCTGCGGGGCAGGATTACCTTGTCGGGGTGGGGATCGCGGATATCACCGGGGCCCCTGCGGGGCAGGGGATGATGGGGTACTCCGAGGCCGATCAGGTCACTACTGGGCTGTTGACGCGGTGTTATGCGCGGGCCTACGTCGTGGTGGATCAGGCTACGGGGGATCGGGTTGCGTTCGTGAATACCGACAATGCCTGCTTGTTCCAGTCGGTGCATCTGGTGGTGATGCAGCAACTTCAGCGGCGGTTCGGGGATCTGTACACCGAGCGGAACGTCAATCTCAATGCGACGCACAACCACAACTCGTGTGGTGGTACCGCGCGGGAGTATGCGTATTCCCTTGCGGCCATGGGGTTTCAGCAGAACTCGCATGATGCCGAGGTGAACGGGATCGTGAAGGCGATCGTTGCGGCGCACGAGAATCTCGGGCCGGGGTCGATCATGCTCGGGCGGGGAGAGTTGCACGATGCCAGCGTGAACCGGTCGCGGGTGGCGTTCGAGGCCAATCCGGGTGAGGACAAGGCGGCGTTTCCGGATGCCATCGATCCACAGGTCACCGTGCTGCGATTCCGGCAGGGCGGTAAGGATGTCGGGGCGATCACCTGGTTCGCGACGCACGGCACCTCGCTGACCGATCGCAACACCCTCATCTCGGCGGACAACAAGGGATACGCCAGCTATCGCTGGGAGCACGACGAGATGGGTGTTCGGCACCTGGACGGCGCGCCGTCGTTCGTGGCCGCCTTCCCGCAGACCAACGCCGGCGATATGACGCCCAATCTGTGGATTCGGCCCATGCATCCGTCGGGACCGACCGAGGACAATCGCACCAACTGCGCCATTATCGGTGAGCGCCAATATCAGGCGGGCCGAAAGGCTTTCGACGCCGCGACGCCGATGGGCAGTGCCGGCGTGGATTCGGTGCTGCACTACGTGAACCTCGCGGACACCGCCATCGACGGCGACTACACCCCGGATGGCAAGCCGGCCCGTACTTCGCCCGCCATGATGGGCGCGGCGGCCATGGCGACCAGCACCGAGGACAACTGGAACTCGCAGCTGTCGTTCCTGCAGGAGGGCGACGCCAATCCGATGGTGGCCGCGCTCGGCGGACTCAACTCGCCGATCGAGGACTGGATGCGAGATGTACAGGCGCCCAAGATGATTCTCGCCCCGCTGGGGGTGCTGCCGCCGCGGCCGTGGGTGCCGCAGATCGTGCCGCTGCAGCTGATGCGCATCGGCGATCTCGTGCTGGCCTCGGGGCCGTCGGAGTACACGGTCGTGTCGGGGCTGCGAATCCGGCGACTGGTGGCGCGGGCATTGAACGTGCCGCTGGAGAACGTGCTGCTGCAGGGCTACGCCAATGGCTACTGCGGATACGTCACCACCCCTGAGGAATACGCCTCCCAGCAGTACGAGGGCGGCGAAACCCTGTACGGGCGTTGGACACTCTCCGCTCACATGCAGGAATTCGACCGGCTGGCAAAGGCTTTGGCGGCGCGCATCGACCTCGGCCGCGGCCCGGCCCCGCTCGACTGGGCCTTCGGATTGCAGCCGAACCTGCTGCCGCCGGTCCCGGCAGACCTGCCGCACGCCGGACGCGCCTACGGTGATGTCCTCACCCAGCCGGACGCGAACTACGCGGCAGGACAGACGGTTTCGGTGGAGTTCGTCGGCGCTCACCCCAATAACAACTTCCACCTGGACGGCACCTACTTCGAGGTCCAGCAGGGCTCCGGCGACGACTGGCGGCGCGTCTACGACGATAACGACTGGTGCACCGAACTGCACTGGTCCCGACCGGACGGCCAGCCCGCGGCCTCCACCATCGCCATTCAGTGGACGGTGCCCGACACTGCCCCTTCGGGCCGCTATCGCATTCGGTACATCGGCGACAGTCGTGACGGCGCCGGAACGATCAACGAATTCACTGGAACATCAGCGGAATTCGTGGTCGGCTGAGGCATGGTATTTGCCCGGCCGGCCGAAGTGGCCGACGAGAAGTTTCTGTGGGCCATGCTGTTCGAGGCTTCGCACGCCCATGACCGCGGCCTGACCTCGCCCGAACAACTGATGGATCAGCCGAATGTGGCGCGTTACGTCCAAGACTGGGGCGCGGCAGGCGATCTCGGTGTAGTTGGAGGGACCGACGGGGTGCTGCTGGGCGCCGCCTGGCTGCGCAGGTTCACCGCCGAGAACGCCGCCTTCGGCTACGTCGATGACGACACTCCAGAGTTGGCAATCGGTGTCGCACCCGAGGGCCGTGGCACAGGACTCGGGACGAAGCTGATGACCTCACTCCTCGACGCCGCCCGCGAGCAGTACGACGCCGTGAGTCTGAGTGTCCGCCTGGAGAATCCGGCCCGGCGACTCTACGAACGTTTCGCCTTCGTCGACGTCCCGGGATCAGAGCAGATCAATCCGGCCGGAACCACCAGCATCACAATGCTTCTCCGCCTCCGCTGATCGACGGGCCCTGGCTGATCGACACAACGCCACTCTGACCGGGCTGCAGCGCAGCCCGTTGATGTAGACCATTCGCCGTACGCCTGTCGGCCGACCAGCCCTGGACTCCAGCCGATCAGTCCTGCGGTGCGAGGTCGAATGCCAGCCGCCCTGGCGCAAGATAGTCGTCGCGGTCCAGCAGCATCCGGATCTCCGGCCGCTCACCCTCCGGTATCCGCGCCACCTCCTCGTGCAGCGGCGTCCGGAACGCCTCACCCCGGGCGGTGATCAGCGGCAGCCAGTTGTCGTGATGGTTGGGTACGAACACTTTCGGCCGCAGCGCCTCGATATAGCTGCGCGGGTCCCGCAGCCCATTCGTGAACTGGTTGTACCCCTGCACCGCGCCGATGTGCACGTCCGAGGCGGGCAGCGCGCGCAGCACATCCAGAACGTGCGGCGCCTTGTCCAGCAGCGGGCCGGAGGAATCGTGCCAGGTCAGCACGAAATCGCCGAGCCGGAACTGGTACAGCAGAACTCCGCCCTCCGGCGCGAGCAGATTGCGCGCCAGGTGTCCGGCGTCGGCCAGCCCCGGGGGATAGGCGCGGATATCGCACAGGCAGGGCTTGGGTCGCACGGGTGCGGAGGCATCCGCGCCCTCGTGCCGCGGTGTCCGCGCCGAGTGCAGATGGCGCACCGCGGTCACCGAAAGCCCCGGCGCGAGCTCGAAGTCGTAGCGGTCACCCGGCGCGGACTTGCCGGAACCCAGTTCCTGACAAGCCAATTCGGCCCCGTCGACCTGTTTGCGAGCCGTCGCGCAGTGCTCGGCTGTCCCGTGCACCACCGCCCCGCTCGCCCGCGCGATCGCCCCCGTATCGGCCGCATGATCGAAATGCCCGTGCCCGATGAAGATCGCCGCCGGATCCAGCGCCGCGACCTCCTCCGGTCCGGTCGGCACATACCCGGACGTCGCCCCGCGCGGCACCCACGCGTCCAGCAGAAACACCACGCCACCCATGGCCACCGCGAAACTGGCACACCCGAACCAGGAAACCAGCACCTGATCCTCCCGTACCGCCCCGCTCACCGGGTCCACCGCCGCCTCCCCGAAGAAGCGCTGACGTGCGGCAATGGTCTGACTACTGGCCACCCGGTACCCCTTTGTCTCGCGTCACAGCGGACGCCGCCCGCCGCCGCCCCGCATTCTGCCCCGCATCCGCCTGACCTGTCATCCGACTGCCCTCACCACCGGTCCCCGCACAACCCTCGGCGTATCCGCCCTGCCCGACGCCGCACCGTCGCCGGACACATCGCTCGGCTCGGAGGCGTGAGCGAGGCAGCAGTATCACCGAGGCCCAGAGCGCAACACCCGGCGGATATGTTCTGAAGCGTGGCCTCACCTCGCAGCTCGCGGCGTCTCTTGGCTCGGTGGCGCGAGCACGGTCGCACTATTACCGACAGTGATGCCGCGGACCGCACGGCGACCACGCAATTGTTCGAGACGTGTATTGCTCGAGCCTCTCCGATATGTCGTGCGGCACGATGTCGTACGGCACGACCGAGCGGGTGCTGTGGTCGCCAATCGTCGTTCGGTCGCCCTCGTGCCGACCGCGGCAGATATGCCTGGAACGACGGATGCGCTGCGGGGCGAGGAGTCGCCGCCGGGGGTGCGGACGCCGCTCATCCGACCTTCGATCGGCCGAATTGGCCGAGGCCGAAGCCAATTGGTTGTCGTCGCCCGGGTTCTGGAATGGTGGGGATTCTCATCTGCTCGATGGCCGACATCCGGATCTCGGGGCGGACATCGGCCTCGCCGATTGGTCCCACGCCAGTGGGAACGGGGCGGCGGGCGTGTGGGGTGAACGCCAGGGAGCGGGTTATCAAGGGGCGCTCGCACACTCGCGTAGGTAACCGAGACCTTGCCGTTGCCGTGGGCTATCGGTTGGTGAATCCTGGAATCACACCGTGACTAAGCGGTCGGTAAATGTTCAGCCTGCTGTTAATCAATCGGCGTTGCATCGAATTCAGAGGTAGCTGAACGAAGGCTGCCGGTAGGGCAATGGGGGCCTGACATGTATCCGGAAGTGCGTGTGGGCGCGCATGATCGCGACGACCACAAGTACACGATGCGCATCAGCCGGCTGGCGATCGACAAACTCGGCATTCGGCTCTACGACAGGGTCTCGGCGGTCCTGGCCGAACTCATCGCCAATTCCTACGATGCCGACGCCACCGAGGTGGAGGTCGTGCTGCCGTGGGGCGCGATGCTGGCCGGAACCGTCAGGGCCGCAGACGAACCGGTGTACGAGATCGTCGTCTCCGACAACGGGCACGGGATGACCGCCGAGGAGATAAACGAGCACTACCTGATGGTCGGGTCCGACCGGCGGGTGCGCACCGGGTCCGATCTGTCCCGGGAACGGCGGCGGCCGGTTATGGGGCGCAAGGGAATCGGCAAGCTGGCCGCCTTCGGCATCTGCCGCACCATCGAGGTGATCACGGCCGGCAGCCGGGACGAGGACCGAACACCCTTGGGGTGGATCGTCTCCCACATTGTGATGGACCTCGACGACATGCTCTCCGACACCGAAAGCGATTACTTCCCCCGCCCGGGCCGTCTGGACGGCACCTTCACCTCCCAACGGGGCACCACCGTCATCCTGCGGAACTTCTTTCGCAAGCGAGTGAATACGGGCACCGAACTGAACCGGCAGCTGGCCGCCCGTTTCGGCATCGAGCGTGCGGACTGGCGGGTGGAGGTGCGCAATGCCATCGGCCCGGAGAGCTTCATTCTCAGCCAGCTGCCGATCGACGTCATGGAGGAGACCCGGATCGACGCCGGCCGGGTGCCGGTGCGATTCGGGCGGCAATTCCTGCCGGTGACGGGCTGGATCGCCTATTCGAAGCAGCCCTACCGGGACGAGGCGATGGCCGGGGTCCGCATTTACGCGCGCGGCAAGATCGTCGCGCAGACAAGGGATTTCGGCATCTCCGCCGGATTCACCGGCGAATTCAAACTGCGCTCCTATCTGGTCGGCGCCATCCACGTCGACTGGCTCGACGATGACGACGATCTCGTCCGCTCCGACCGCCAGGACATCATGTGGAGCTCCCCGCGCGGTGAGGCGCTCGCGCAGTGGGGCCGGGCGCTGATCAAGGAGATCGGCAGGCTCGGCGAGAAATCCATCCGCCGCCGGGTCTGGGAGGAGTTCGTCGAGCGCTCCCGCATTCACGAGACCCTCGACGCCATCGCGCCCGGCGACCGCGTGTTCCGCGACTCTGTCCTGGACGCGGCGCGAATCCTGGTGGCGCACAAGGATCGTGCCTCGATGGACGATCCCGCGCACATCGAGAACATGCTGCGGCTGGCGCTGTCGCTGGGCCCGCAGCGCAGCCTGCTCGACACGCTCAAGGAGATCGCCGAGGACGCCGACCCCGCACTGGACGTCGTGGTCGCGCTGTTCGAGCGGGCCCGGGTGGCCGAGATCTACTCGCTGGGCCAGATCGCCAGTGAGCGTGTCGCCGTGGTGAACCGGCTGCGCTCGCTCATCGACGACCGCCGCTCCCTGGAACGACCCTTCCAGGAACTCATCGAATCCGCCCCCTGGCTGCTCGCCCCCGAGTGGACCCCGCTGGGCATGAACGAATCCCTCAAACGCGTGCGCGCCAGCTTCGAACGCTGGTACGCACAGAAATTCGGCACGCCGCTGGTGACCACGTCCATCGGCAGCGAGAAGCGCGAACCCGACTTCGTCCTGCTGCACGACTCCGGCGAACTGTGGATCGTCGAGATCAAGCGCATGGACTACCACCTCACCGACGAGGAGTACAACCGCGCCGTCAACTATCTCTACGAACTCGATCACTTCCTCGACGAGAATCCCCGCATCGGCGCCCAATTCCCGCGCCGCCGCCTCACTTTCATCGTCGACCACATCGACAAGCTCGGCCCCGCGTCCCTCTCCTCCCTGGTCAGCGACCAGCGAGTGGACCGCCGCACCTGGCGCGAACTCCTCGACGCCACCCTCCGAGCCCACCGCGACTTCCTCGAACGCGTCTACGCCATGCGGGATCCCGAAGCCGACGAAAACACCCCGCCCCGAAACATGCGCGCCGGCTGAGGACGACCGTCGGGATCACCCGCGACGCACTGTCAGCGCCGGGCCGAAGGGGCACGGCCCGCGTGACGCGGCAGGGCACGACGCGGGGCGCGGTGCCCGGGCCGAAGAAGGGCCGGTCCGGGCACCTGCTGCGCGACGGGTGAGTGATACGCGGGGGCAGCGGAATTCGATTGGGAGGTAGGGCCGCGGGCTCGTCGTGGCCACGCCGGTGGCCGGGGGCGGGCGTGGCGGCCGACCGTGTGGGCCGGGGGCGTGACACCATGGACCGCGGCACGCGCGGGGGCGTGGGAGTCCGGTCGGATCGAGAAGGTTTGGTAATGGTGCACGGCACGGTGAAGTGGTTCGACAGCGAAAAGGGGTTCGGGTTCCTGAGCCCGGACAGTGGCGGACCGGACGTGTTCGTGGAGTACACCGCGGTGGAGGGCGAGGGCTTCCGGTCGCTCGTGGAGGGGCAGCGGGTCGAGTTCGAGGTGCGGCGCACCAAGCCGGGGCCCGAGGCGCTGATCGTGCGGGTTATCGCGGGAGCCGACTACTGAGACGCGGCATCCGGCCGAACACGCAGCGCGGCGGCCGCCCGAGATGACCGGGGCGGCCGCCGCTGTGTGATGCTGGGGAGGATTCTGTCAGCCGTGCAGCCGCCTTCGGAAGAATTCCGTGCATAGAGCCTGTGCATGTTGCCGATGGGCCGCATTGTCCCCGACGAATTCCGCGGCGGCTCGCTCGAATTCGGTGGAGATGAACGTCGCGATCGGTTCGGGCACGCTGCCGGCGCCCATTTCCCGCGTGCGGGATTTCAACTCCGTCAGTTCTTTCACTGCGGTAGTGAAATCGTCGGGAAGGTCGCATTCGTCGAGCAGGGTCGGCAAATGCATCGGCGCCACTGCTTTATCCGGGTATTCGTGTAGCCAGCGCAATGCCATGGCCGGCCGCAACGAATAGAACACCTTTTTCAGCGAACGATTGGTGTCGAAGAGGCGCCACTGCCGGCGGCCCAGATGCAGGTAGTGCCGGGCCACCCGGTTGCGGTCGGCGACTTCGTCGGCCAGTGCGCGCAATTCGTCCCGGAATTGCGCGTCGCCACGGTAGACGATCGGCGACATGAGCCATTCGATGAGGACCGCGTTCCCGTTCACCAGCAGTCGCAGCGCCTTCACGAGGTCCCAGCCATTGACATCGAGTAAGCCCACCAAAGGCGTCTCGATGACATCGCGACCGGGCCAGGGGGTGAGGTAGCCGTCCGGCGGCCGGAGATAGACGAAGCGGCAGTCGTAGTCCGAGTCGGGGGAGGGGAAGCCCCAGGCGCGGCTGCCGCTCTCGATGGCGAGCAGCACGCCGACGCGATGTTCGCGCACGATCCGGTCCAGTTCGCCGTCGATCGTGGCGACCACCGCCGGGTCCATGGAAGCGGGGATCGAGCGCAGGGTCATGACGGTCGACGTTAGCGCCCCGGGATCCCGCTGGTCCATGCGTTTTTCCGCGCGCCGAGGCCCCCAGAAATAGGGGCGTGATAGCTGCGTTATATGGTGGGAATTCGACATTCATATGAATGGGACCACAGAATCGCAAGGGTGTGACGCCGGTCACATAACGTAATTCCGCCGTAACAGGCAGTGAAACCGGCTCGATAGGCTTCACGTCAGAAAGTTCGTACGGAATTCAGAAGAGGTATTTTCATGATCCCCGTTATCATCGACACCGGTTCCGCTGCCCTCAACGGCCTGCTCGACACCGGTTCGGCCGCGCTGCACGGCATCCTGTCCACCCTGTGGACCGGCTCCTTCGGCCGCTAGGAACTGCTGACGTCGATTACTCGACTTTGGAAAGCCCGGTCTCGGAATCCGTAGCTCCGAGGCCGGGCTTTCGGCTATCCGTGAAGGGTGTCTCAACGCCCTGAATTGCGCCTCCCGAGCGCGCAAGTCCGCCGAAGTCAGCCGAAGGTCGAGGTTGCATTTTCGCTGAGACACCTTCTCGGCAATGCCCTATTCTCGGCTACGCCCTGGCCGACATCATGATCGCCACCGCGGACCAGGCCGCCGACACCCCAGCCTGCTGGTACGCCGACCTGCCAGCCGCCGGCGTGGAACCCGCAGGTGAGAACCGACGCACCGAAAGATCCACGCGAGAAACGGGATCGGGGCTGTCACTGTGAATATCGAAGCGCTGCAGTCACTGGCGCTGATCTGGACCGACGGCGTAGTGGCAGATCCGATGCTGACGGCCGAAGTTACCGCCCGAGCCGTCCTCCCGGAGTCGCTTCCGGGATCTCCGACACACGCTACGGGTAAACCCGCAGTTCACAGGTTTGATGGCAGTTGCCTACCAGGCGGTAAAACACCCCGGATCCCAGCGCACTAAGCTATCGCCCGTAAATCCCGGAACCCTTCCTCAGGAGTACCCCACCGTGAGCCAAGCAGGCCGTCCTGTTGTTCTGATCGCCGACAAGCTCGCCCAGTCGACCGTCGACGCGCTCGGCGACGGTGTCGAGGTGCGCTGGGTCGATGGCCCCAACCGCCCCGAGCTGCTCGCGGCCGTGCCGGAAGCCGATGCGCTGCTGGTCCGTTCGGCCACCACCGTCGATGCCGAGGTGCTCGAGGCCGGCAAGAACCTCAAGATCGTCGCCCGGGCCGGCGTCGGCCTCGACAATGTCGACGTGCCCGCGGCCACCGAGCGCGGCGTCATGGTCGTCAACGCGCCGACCTCCAACATCCACACCGCCGCCGAGCACGCCGTCACCCTGCTGCTCGCTGCCGCCCGCCAGATCCCGGCCGCCGACGCCACCCTGCGTGAGCACACCTGGCAGCGCAGCAAGTTCAACGGTGTCGAGATCTTCGGCAAGACCGTCGGCGTCATCGGCCTGGGCCGCATCGGCCAGCTGTTCGCGCAGCGTCTCGCCGCCTTCGAGACCAAGGTCGTCGCGTACGACCCCTACACCTCCCCGGCCCGCGCCGCTCAGCTGGGCATCGAGCTGCTGACCCTGGACGAGGTGCTCGAGCGCGCCGACTTCATCTCCATTCACCTGCCCAAGACTCCTGAGACCAAGGGCATGCTGAACAAGGAGACGCTCGCGAAGACCAAGAAGGGCGTCATCATCGTCAACGCCGCCCGCGGCGGTCTGATCGACGAGCAGGCCCTGGCCGATGCCATCACCTCCGGCCACGTGCGCGCTGCCGGTATCGACGTCTTCGAGACCGAGCCGTCCACCGACAGCCCGCTGTTCAACCTGCCGCAGGTCGTGGTGACCCCGCACCTGGGCGCCTCCACCGCCGAGGCCCAGGACCGCGCCGGCACCGATGTCGCCAAGTCCGTGCAGCTCGCCCTCGCCGGCGAGTTCGTGCCCGGCGCGGTGAATGTGACCGGTGGCGCGGTCAACGAGATCGTCGCCCCGTGGCTGGACATCGTCCGCAAGCAGGGTGCGCTGCTGGGCGCCCTCGCCGACGAGCTGCCGGTCTCCATCGAGGTCCAGGTGCGCGGCGAGCTGTCCTCGGAAGATGTTGCGGTGTTCGAGCTCTCGGCGCTGCGCGGCGTGTTCTCGGCCCTCATCGAGGACCCGGTGACCTTCGTCAACGCCCCGTCGCTCGCCAAGGAGCGCGGCCTCGAGGCCTCCGTCACCACCCACAGCGAGAGCCCGACCCACCGCAGCCTGGTCGACCTGCGCGCCGTGTTCGGCGACGGCCGCACCCTGAACGTGGCCGGCACCCTGACCGAGCCTGCCCAGGTCGAGAAGATCGTCAACATCAACGGCCGCAACTACGACATGCGCGCCGAGGGCCTGAACCTGGCCGTGCTCGCCTACGAGGACAAGCCCGGTCAGCTCGGCCGCCTGGCCACCAAGCTCGGCGACGCGGGCATCGACATCCTCGCCGCCCAGCTCACCCAGGACCTGAACGACGAAGGCGCCACCGTCATCCTCCGCGTCAACAAGGAGGTCCCGGCCGAGGTCCAGAACTCCATCGGCGAGGCCGTCGGCGCGGCCAAGGTCGCCCTGGTCAACCTGGACTGAGATAGACCTCGCGCAACGCGATGAGGGCCCCTTCCACGGACAGTGGAAGGGGCCCGATGGGTTCGAGGGGGAGGTATCAGCGACCCGGCCGGCGATCCCGGGCTTCGATCGCGTCGCGCGCCTCGGCCAGACCGGCCGTCGGGTCCTGGTCCCGGTACAGCTTGATGGCCTGGATCTTCTTGCCGCGCTGCAGGAGATCGTCGATCGCGAGGTAGTCGATGGCGCCGCCCGGATCGGCGATACCCAGATGCTCGATGATGAGATCGATCTTGCGTTCCAGGCGATGAAGTTTGCGCTCGAGTCGGAGATTGTCGAACATCCACCGAACACTATCGACGCCGCCATGATTGATGAATGCGAGGAAAGACGCCGCCGACCGAGCCGCTGTCCGCACGGGAGCGGCGCAATCTGCTGATCGGGAGCGCTGTCGTCGTCACGCTGATCGTGGCGGGGGTGGTGGCGTGGGCGGTGCTCGATCATCGGCCGGATTACTCGCGCTCCGAGAATGGTTGTGTCGCGGTGCTTTCCGCCGGGACGATGGGTGGTCAGCAGCAGCGGGCGTGTGGCACGCAGGCGCAGGACTGGTGCCGGACGGTGGCGGGGCAGCAGGACGCTCTCGCCCTGCGCGTGCAACAGGAGTGCCGCCGCGCGGGAATCCGGCCCTAGCCCACGCGTGCCGCCGTAGCCCGCCGGCGCAACCCGGTGCGAGCGGCCGGTGATCCCACTGGTTGGGAGCGATTCGCCCTGGTGAAAGGGGTTGCGGTCGTACCCGCTATGGTGGCCGGTGACTCTCCTGCCAGCGCGGAGAGGATCACCCGCGCGTGTTATCGAACGGAGCATGGATTTCATGAAACTGGCTGTCATTCCGGGCGACGGTATCGGTCCCGAGGTCATCGCCGAGGCCCTCAAGGTGCTCGACGTGGTGGTGCCCGGTGTCGAGAAGACCGAATACGACCTGGGAGCCAAGCGGTTCCATGCCACCGGCGAGATCCTCCCGGACAATGTCATCCCGGAGCTCAAGCAGCACGACGCCATCCTGCTGGGCGCCATCGGCGACCCGTCGGTGCAGAGCGGCGTGCTCGAGCGCGGCCTGCTGCTGCGCACCCGCTTCGAGCTGGACCACCACGTGAACCTGCGCCCGTCCAAGCTGTACCCGGGCGTCACCAGCCCGCTCGCGGCCAACCCGGACATCGACTTCGTGGTCGTGCGCGAGGGCACCGAGGGCCCCTACACCGGCACCGGCGGCGCGATCCGCGTCAACACCCCGCACGAGGTGGCCACCGAGGTCTCCACCAATACCCGCTTCGGTGTCGAGCGCGTGGTCCGCTACGCCTTCGAGACCGCCCGCAAGCGCCGCAAGCACCTGACCCTGGTGCACAAGAACAATGTGCTGGCCTTCGCCGGTTCGCTGTGGTCGCGCACGGTCGCCGAGGTCGGCGCGGAGTACCCGGACATCGAAACCGCTTACCAGCACATCGATGCCGCCACCATCCACATGGTCACCGACCCGGGCCGCTTCGACGTGATCGTCACCGACAACCTCTTCGGCGACATCATCACCGACCTGGCCGCCGCCGTCTCCGGTGGCATCGGCCTGGCCGCCTCCGGCAATATCGACGCCTCGGGCACCAACCCGTCCATGTTCGAGCCGGTGCACGGTTCGGCCCCGGACATCGCGGGCCAGTCCAAGGCCGACCCGACTGCCGCGATCCTCTCGGTGTCCCTGCTGCTGAACCACCTCGGCAAGCCTGAGGAGGCCGCCCGCATCGAGGCCGCCGTCGCCAAGGATCTGGCGTCGCGCTCGGGCGCCGCCTCGACCGTCGAGGTCGGCGACCGGATCGCCGCCTCGCTCTAGCCTTCCACGGTCAAGCCCCCGTTCCCGCGACCGCGGGAACGGGGGCTTTCCTTGTTCACAGCCCGGATATCGAGCCCGACAAGGTGATTCGCCGGTCCGTACCACCCGGCGAATCGTCGAAACCGGACTACTTCACACGCTTCGTCCGTTCCCTCCTCGTCGCCGAAATGCAATCCTGGGAGGGGTTTCATTGAAACCTCCTGGGCCAGTGAGGCATATCGCAGATTTTTATTCGGATGCGAAAACTTAACGGGCACAGCTCTTCCGGATTTGCGGGCGATGCGCCGGTCACCGGGAACCCCTGGGCACCAACGGGACTGCCGCCAGCGCCACCACCGCCGCCAGCAGGTAGGTGATCGGAAAACCGGCCGCGGTGATCAATGCGCCGAAGGCCGGGGCGATCACGGCCGCCGCCAGGTTCTGGCCCGTGTTCTGGATACCCAGCCCGCGACCCGACCAATAGGGACCCGCGATCTCCGCCACCGCCGTGAAGGCCAGGCCGTTGTCGGCCACCGTGATGACCGAGGCCGCGACCAGAATCGGGACGGCCGCCCACCACTGGTATGTCCAGGCCGCTACGGCCAAGGCGGACATGGAGATTACGGCCGCGATCGCCACCGTGCGCAGCGGCCGCAACCGGCTGCCCACCCGATCCGACCAGATCCCCGCGCCGATTCGCCCTCCCGCGCCCAGGATTTGGGTGGCGGTGACCAGCGCGCCCGCCGCCGGCAGCGACATGCCGACATCCCGGTGCAGCCACAGCAGGCCGAAGGTCCAAATGGTGGCCTGCGGGATCACCAGCAGAATCGACACCCCGTGAATGCGCCACAGCGTGGAGTCGCCGCGGTACGGGTTGGCGGGACGCCCTGCGCCCCCGGCGGATTCGGGCCGCGGCGGATCCACGATCCCGAACAGGCAGCCGACCGCGGCCGCCCCCGCCATGGCCGCGGGGACCAGGACGGCCATCGAGAACCCGTGTGCCGCAGCGACGGCCGGGATGGTCATGGCGCCGACGGCCACGCCCAGCGGCTGGGCGGCCTGCCGGATGCCCATGGCCATCCCGCGCTGATCCGGCGGGAACCAGCCCACGATGACCCGCCCGCTGGCGGCATTGGTGCTGCCGGCTCCGGCCCCGGCCAGGAACAGCAATGCGCCCAGCGCAACATAGTTCGAGACCGTCGCCGCCGCCGCACCCGCCGCGAACATCAGCGCGGGACCGGCCACCAGGGCCTTGTGCTCGCCCACATGATCGACGATCCAGCCCCACGCGATCAGCGTGCAGACCAGGCCGACGGTGGGCATGGCGACCAGCAGACCGGCGGTGGCCAGCGGCATTCCACGCTGGGTCAGTGCGGGCAGCAGGAAGGCGGTGCCGTGCACCAGCGCGGCGCTGGAGCTCTGGGCGAAGACGCCGAGCGCCAGCATGGTCCACCGTCGTGTTGTCCCGATCTGTGTCACGGTGGCCATCGCCCTCACCTCTGTCTCAATATATGGAATATATTTCCTACTCTGTGAACATCGAATCTCACCGTACACGTGATGCGCAAGACGATTTCTGGGACGAGCTGTCAGTTTGCTCACACTCGCCCACTGAATCTGTGAGTCCACCCGCGGGACCCGAGTTCGCTTGCGTATAAGGGCTTTCCACATTCGGATCGGGGCGATGCGGGCCGGGATGCCACTCCGCCCGGCGGGAACCGCCCCCGCCCGGACCGCCCTCGCCCACGGCTCCGGTCCCGCCCCGCGGTTGGGCGCGTTCGGGCAGGTCGAGGCCGGTCGATAGGATGCCAACCATGCGCCTAGGTCGAGTTGCCAGCCCAGATGGAGTCGCTTTCGTCAGCATCGAAGGGGACGGTTCCGACGCCGTCGTCCGGGAGATCGCCGAACACCCGTTCGGTACCCCGACCTTCACCGGTCGCAGCTGGCCGCTGGCCGACGTACGCCTGCTGGCCCCGATCCTCGCCAGCAAGGTGATCTGCATCGGCAAGAACTACGCCGCGCACGCCGAGGAGATGGGCGGCCCGGCCCCGGCCGACCCGGTCATCTTCATGAAGCCGAGCACCTCGATCCAGAGCCCCAACGCTCCGATCATCCTGCCGCCCAGCTCTTCTCAGGTCGACTACGAGGGCGAACTGGCGATCGTCATCGGCCGCCCCTGCAAGGACGTGCCCGCCGCCCGCGCCAACGAGGTGATCCTGGGCTACACCGTCGCCAATGACGTCACCGCCCGTGACCAGCAGCGCCACGACGGCCAGTGGACCCGGGCCAAGGGCTACGACACCTTCTGCCCGCTCGGCCCCTGGATCGAGACCGCGCTGGACCCTTCGGATCTGGAGATCGTCACCGAGGTCGACGGCCAGGTCAAGCAGCGCAGCCGCACTTCACTTCTGCTGCACGATATCCCGAAGCTGATCGAGTGGGTCACCGCCGTAATGACCTTGCTCCCGGGCGATGTCATCCTCACCGGCACCCCGGAGGGCGTCGGCCCGCTGCAGGCCGGCCAGACCGTGTCGGTGACCGTCTCCGGCATCGGCACCCTGTCCAATCCCGTTGCCGCCAAACGCTGAACGAAAGAGAGCCATGACTGACGTCCGGGTTCGTTTCTGCCCGTCACCCACCGGCACACCGCATGTGGGTCTGGTCCGCACCGCCCTGTTCAACTGGGCCTACGCGCGCCACCACGGCGGCACCTTCGTCTTCCGCATCGAAGACACCGACGCCGCACGCGATTCCGAGGAGTCCTACAACGCCATCCTCGACGCCCTGCGCTGGCTCGGCCTCACCTGGGACGAGGGCCCCGAGGTCGGCGGCCCCTACGGCCCGTACCGGCAGTCGCAGCGGCGTGACATTCATCTCGATGTGGTGCAGCGACTGCTGGCGGCGGGGGAGGCCTACGAATCCTTCTCCGCCCCTGACGAAGTCGAGGCCCGGCACAAGGCCGCCGGCCGCGATCCCAAGCTCGGCTACGACAACTTCGACCGCGACCTGACCGCCGAGCAGATCGCCGCCTACAAGGCCGAGGGCCGCCCGGCGGTGGTCCGGCTGCGCATGCCCGACCGGGACCTCACCTGGAACGACCTGGTGCGCGGCGAGACCACCTTCCGCGCGGGCGTGGTCCCCGATTTCGCGCTCACCCGGGGTAATGGCGATCCGCTCTATACGCTGGTCAACCCGGTCGACGACGCCATGATGAAGATCACCCACGTTCTGCGCGGCGAGGATCTGCTGTCCTCCACTCCCCGGCAGCTCGCGCTCTACGAGTCGCTGAAACGAATCGGCGTCGCGGAGTTCACCCCGGAGTTCGGTCACCTGCCCTTCGTGATGGGCCAGGGCAACAAGAAGTTGTCCAAGCGTGATCCGGAGTCGAATCTTTTCCATCACCGCGACCGCGGGTTCATTCCCGAGGGTTTGCTGAATTATCTGGCACTGCTCGGCTGGAGCATCGCCGATGATCATGACCTGTTCTCGATGACCGAGATGGTGGCAGCCTTCGATATCTCGAAGGTGAATTCGAATCCGGCTCGATTCGACCAGAAGAAGGCCGATGCGCTGAACGCCGAACATATTCGGAGGCTGACGCCCGGTGATTTTGCTCACCGGCTGCGCGAGTTCCTTACCGGACACGGCCATATCGGCGCCGAGATCGACGAGAAGCTGTTCGAAACCGCGGCAGATCTGGTGCAGACCCGGATCAAGGTGCTCGGCGAAGCCTGGGATCTGCTGAAGTTCCTCTTCATCAAGCCCGAAGAGTTCGCCATCGACCCCGCCGCGGAGAAAAAGAATCTGGGCCCCGATGCCGCTCCGGTGCTGCAGGCGGCGGTGAAAGCCCTTGAAGGCGTTTCGGAATGGACCGTCACGCCCCTGGAGGAGGCGCTCAAAGCCGCGCTCATCGACGAACTGGGCCTCAAGCCGAACAAGGCCTTCGCGCCCGTGCGCGTGGCCGTGACCGGATCCCACATCAGCCCGCCGCTGTTCGAGTCGCTGGAACTGCTGGGCCGCGAGCTCACCATGGACCGCATGCGGTCCGCGCTCGCCGGCATCGCCTGAGCTCGCCGGGATCGCCTGAGATCGATTGCGCGAAGGCCCGCGGGTAGTCCGAAATGATGCACAAACCGGCCTCTGACCAGCCGGTTTGTGTATCTTCCGGGGGATGCTGCTAATCTTCTTCTCGGCCGGAAAGCGGTCGGGAGCTTCCCCCGGGAGGAACCCGAAAGCCCAGGTCAATGGGGTATGGTGTAATTGGCAACACAGCTGATTCTGGTTCAGCCATTCTAGGTTCGAGTCCTGGTACCCCAGCTGCGAGAGCTTCGGCTCTCGAATTCGAGAAGCTTCGGCGGACCGCAAAGTCTGCCGAAATCTCATCCTGGTCCCGTCGTCTAGCGGCCTAGGACGCCGCCCTCTCAAGGCGGTAGCGCGGGTTCAAATCCCGTCGGGACTACAAAGCGAAGGCCCCCAGCCGAACGGCTGGGGGCCTTCGCTTTTCTGTATGACCACGGTTGCCGGGCAACGGCCTCCATGGTTGCCGGCCGGCCGTGCCTACGGTTGCTGACCAGCGGTGCTGCCGCCCAGCGGCATGGCGGGCAGGCCGAGTTTGCGGTGATCCCAGCTGCGGGTGCGCTCGGGCACCACGCGCACGGCCACCCGCTTGTTCAGCATGGCCTCCACGAACGGCTTGGCCTCGTCGCTGTACGGCCCGGTGTAGCGCTCCCAGACGCTGATTCCCACCTTGAACAGCGCCTCGGGGTCGTCGACGACCTCCGCGCGGCCCTCGATGGAAATGCCGCGCAGCTGGTCGTAGGTGTCGCCAGCCTCGATCATCACGGTGATGCGCGGATCGCGGCGCAGATTCACCGTCTTCTGGGCCTTGGCCTTGGTCTCGAACCAGATCTCGCCGTCGATCACCGCGTACCACATGGCGACCAGATGCGGTGCGCCCGTGGCGCCCAGCGTGGCCATGGTGGCGATGCGGCTGCGCTCGATGAATTCGGTGATCTCCTGGTCGGACATCACGATCTGCGCGCGTTGATTAACTCCCATGGGCCGACTGTAATTTACGGCGTATGAGCGCAGTCACAGTGGCCATTTCCTGCCACCTGGCTCACAGCCGGAGCGGCCGATCCGGCCCTGGAAACGGCACCTCCGGGCCCCGGGAACCAGCGCAGCCCCCGCCGGAATCCGGCGAGGGCTGCGGTCGGGAAGTCGAGCAACTGCGGGCGGGTGGCTGAGCGACCCGTGGGGCTGTCGTGACGGCAGTGGCCACCCCCAGGGTTGCCCCGGACCCGCAAAGTCCGTCAGAGGCGCTTGTGGAGGGCGTCGGCGGCGGCCACCAGATCGGCGGCCCAGCGGGCGCCCGGCCGGCGGCCCATGCGGTCGATGGGTCCGGATACCGAGACGGCCGCGACCACGCCGCCCGCGGCGTCGCGCACGGGCGCGGACACGCTGGCCACGCCGGCCGCGCGCTCGGCCGCGCTCTGCGCCCAGCCGCGGCGGCGCACCTCGGCCAGGGCCCGCTCGCCGAAGACGGCCTCGGGCAGGACCGTGCGCTGCATCTCGGGATCGGCCCAGGCCAGCAGCACTTTGGCGGCCGAGCCCGCGGTGAGCGGCAGGCGCGCCCCGATCGGCACGGTGTCGCGCAGGCCCGCGGCGGGCTCCATGGCGGCCACGCAGACGCGGGCATTGCCGTCGCGCCGGTAGAGCTGCACGCTCTCGCCGGTGATCTCGCGCAGGCGCGGCAGGATGGTGGCGGCGGCGTCGAGGAGCGGGTCGCTGGCGGTTGTCGCCAGCTCCGACAGGGCCGGGCCGGGCCGCCACAGACCCTGGCTGTCACGGGCCAGCATGCGGTGGGTTTCCAGGCCCACGGCCAGGCGGTGTGCGGTGGCGCGGGGCAGTCCGGTGCGTGCGCAGAGCTCATTGAGGCCGCAGGGTTGCTCGGCTACGGCGTGCAGGACGGCCATCGCTTTGTCCAGAACCCCGATACCGCTATGCTGTCTCATAGAACGATATTAGCGTCTCGCATGTTGGGAAATGCAAACCAGCCGCTCCCAGCTCGGACGCCAGTCACCGCGCACACCACCGGGCGTGGATATGTCAATCGAGAGGTGAGCAGTTATGGCCGACCGGCCACGCACTCTGGCGGAGAAGGTCTGGGACCAGCACGTCGTCGTCCGCGGCGCGGGCGAGGGCGCGAATCGCGAACCCGACCTCATCTACATCGACCTGCACCTGGTGCACGAGGTCACCAGCCCGCAGGCGTTCGACGGACTGCGCGCCGCGGGTCGCCCGGTGCGCCGCCCGGATCTCACCATCGCCACCGAGGACCACAACGTCCCGACCATCGACATCGACAAGCCGATCGCGGATCCGGTGTCGCGCCTGCAGGTCGAGACCCTGCGCAAGAACTGCGAGGAATTCGGTGTGCGCCTGCACCCGATGGGCGATATCGATCAGGGCATCGTCCACGTGGTGGGCCCGCAGCTGGGCCTGACCCAGCCGGGAACCACGGTGGTGTGCGGTGATTCGCACACCTCCACCCACGGTGCGTTCGGTGCGCTGGCCATGGGCATCGGCACCTCGGAAGTGGAACACGTGCTGGCGACGCAGACTTTGTCGCTGCGCCCGTTCAAGACCATGGCCATCAATGTCGACGGGCAGCTGCCCGCGGGCGTCACCTCCAAGGACGTGATCCTGGCGGTCATCGCGCAGATCGGCACCGGCGGCGGCCAGGGCTACGTGCTGGAGTACCGCGGCGAGGCGGTGCGCGGCATGTCCATGGAGGCCCGGATGACCATGTGCAACATGTCGATCGAGGCCGGCGCCCGCGCGGGCATGGTCGCGCCCGACGAGGTCACCTACGAGTTCCTGAAGGGCCGCCCGCACGCGCCCGAGGGCGCGGACTGGGAGGCCGCCGTGGCCGCCTGGGACGCTCTGAAGACCGATGAGGGCGCGGTTTTCGACGCGGAGGTCCATATCGACGCCTCCGCGCTGACCCCCTTCGTCACCTGGGGCACCAATCCGGGACAGGGTGCGCCGCTGGGCGACTCGGTGCCGGATCCGGAGCAGATCGTCGACGAGAACGAGCGCGCGGCCGCCGAGAAAGCGCTGCAGTACATGGACCTGCGGCCGGGCACTCCGCTGCGGGACGTCACCGTGGACACGGTTTTCGTGGGTTCGTGCACCAATGGCCGGATCGAGGATTTGCGTGCGGTCGCAGACATTCTGACGGGCCGAAAGGTCGCGGACGGTGTACGCATGCTGATCGTGCCGGGCTCGATGCGGGTGCGGCTGCAGGCGGAAAAAGAGGGTCTGGGCGAGATTTTCACCGCCGCGGGCGCGGAATGGCGCCAGCCCGGATGCTCGATGTGCCTGGGTATGAACCCGGATCAGCTTTCCCCCGGTCAGCGCTGCGCCGCCACCTCGAACCGGAACTTCGAAGGGCGACAGGGCAAGGGCGGTCGCACACACCTGGTCTCGCCGCTGGTCGCCGCGGCCACCGCGGTGCGCGGAACCCTGTCCTCACCTGCGGATCTGAACTGATCACATTCCGGTAGCGGCCCAGATGCCGCTGCCCCCACAGACTCAGGAGAATCACCGATGGAAGCCTTCAAGGTCCACAAGGGGATCGGCGTTCCGTTGCGCCGATCCAATGTCGATACCGACCAGATCATCCCGGCGGTGTATCTGAAGCGCGTTACCCGAACGGGTTTCGAGGACGGCCTGTTCGCGGCGTGGCGGACGGATCCGAACTTCATTCTGAACACCGAGCCCTTCAACCGGGGTAGTGTGCTGGTCGCTGGTCCGGATTTTGGTACCGGATCCTCACGTGAGCACGCCGTTTGGGCCTTGAAGGACTACGGGTTCCGGGTGGTGATCTCGTCTCGCTTCGCCGACATCTTCCGCGGGAACGCGGGCAAGGACGGGCTTCTGACGGCCCGGATGGCGCAGAGCGATGTGGAATTGCTCTGGAAGTTGCTCGAGGAACAGCCGGGTTTGGAATTGGCGGTGGACCTCGAGGCGCGAACGGTGTCGGCCGGAACGGTCGTGTTGCCGTTCGATATTGACGACTACACCCGGTGGCGCCTGCTGGAAGGGCTGGACGACATCGGGCTCACTCTGCGGCACAGTGATGAGATCGACCGGTTCGAAAACGCAAGGCCGACTTGGAAACCCGCCACCATTCCGGCCCGTATTTCGCAGACGTAATCATTGATGGGCGTTAGCTGAACCCCCTCAAACCAGGTAGCTGAGCGTGTGCCATGCGTCATGTATTTCCGCGTGGCACATAGACTCTTGCCCGGAAAGGGTTTACCGTGGTACCTAGTCGGTCCGACGACGGGCCATTAGTCTGCGGAGGATTCAATGAACAAGGCGGAACTGATCGATGTTCTGACCGAGAAGTTGGGTACTGACAGGCGCACCGCTACTGCTGCAGTTGAGCAGATGGTCGACACGATCGTGCGTGCTGTGAACAAAGGTCAGAGCGTCACCATCACCGGATTCGGTGTCTTCGAACAGCGTAAGCGGGCCGCCAGGGTCGCTCGTAACCCGCGCACCGGCGAAACCGTCAAGGTGAAGCCGACTTCGGTGCCGGCGTTCCGTCCCGGCGCTCAGTTCAAGGCGATCATTGCCGGCAAGCAGAAGATCGCTTCGAGCGGCCCGGCCGTGAAGCGCGGTGTGGCCGCCCCGGTTTCGGGTAAGGCCGCCGCCAAGAAGACCACCGCCAAGAAGGCGGCCAAGAAGGCCGCCACCAAGGCGCCGGCCAAGACCACGGCCAAGAAGGCCGCCTCGAAGGCGCCCGCCAAGAAGGCCACGGCCAAGAAGACGGTGGCGAAGAAGACGGTCGCGAAGAAGACTGCGGTCAAGGCCACCGTTGCCAAGAAGACCGCGGCCGCCAAGAAGGCCGTCAAGGCCACCGCTGCGAAGGCCACCGCCAAGAAGACGGCCAAGAAGGCTCCCGCCAAGAAGACCGCGGCCAAGCGCACCGCTCGCCGGTAGCGAGGCCACAACCCGTCGCTGACGGGGGTTTTCGAGCAGGACAACACGTGAGACGGCCCGGCATCGCCGGGCCGTCTCGCATGTGTGTGAGGGGGTGGATCGGGGGTTCGATGGGGATGGAATCGGCGGTACGCCCGGCGGAAATCGGCAGTGCGCCGGATGGATTCGGCCGGACAGGGGCCGGTACGGCGGCGTTCCAAGGGTTCTCGCCGGGGCCGGGCCGTCGGCCGGCGGGGGAAAACGCCCGCCGACGGGCCGGAAAGCCGTCAGGCCCGGGGGAGATCGGCCGGGGTGAGAGCGCGGTCGAGATGGTCGGCCGCGATCAGACGGCCGTCGTGGAAGGACAGCACCCAGACGCTGCCCTTGCGGTTGCGGGCCGGTGGCAGGCTGACGCCGTCGTCGGCGGCCCACCACTCCAGCAGATCCGGAATCACCTTGCCCTGACTGGAGATCACCCGCACGGTGTCGGCGGAGACCAGGTCGCGGGCGCGTTTGCGGGCGGCATCGGGTGCTGCCGCATAACCGGATTCGGAGAACAGCGGTTCGAGTTCTACGTCCACGCCCAGCTTTTCCGCCAGCGGGGTCACAGTTTGGACACAGCGGTCCGGTGGGGCGGAGAGGATTTCGGCCGCGCCGAAGGCGAGCAGGTTCGGCACCAGGGCGCGAGCCTGTGCGCGACCGGCCTTTTCGAGCGGGCGCAGATCGTCGTCACCGGCGAAACGGTCGCTGCGACCGGCCTTGGCGTGCCGCACCAGCAGCAGGGTGGCGGTTTCGGCGGGCTGGCGGAGGAAGTTCCGGACGATGCTGCGGTCCATGGGATAGGACAGGGCGTCCATCACGGTGTCGAGACGGCGCCAGTCCAGGGCGTCGACCTCCGGATTGGATTCGAACGCCCCGTCCAGGACCCGGGCGGCCCAGTAGTCCACTCGCTTGAGCTTGCGATGCCCGGTCACCGGATACGTCACGTGGCCCAGATAGCGGCCCAGGCGCGAATTCAGGCCCGTTTCCTCGGCCACCTCGCGCACGGCCGTGACGACCGGCGTCTCGCCGGGATCCAATTTCCCCTTGGGCAGCGACCAGTCGTCGTATTTGGGCCGGTGTACCAGGGCGATCTCGAGCGTGCCATCCGCCGCCGGACGCCACAGCACCGCGCCCGCCGCCAGAATATTGGCGGCGACGCGGGGGTCGGCGAAATCGGCGGCAGGATCGAAGTGGGCCGGGCTCACTGGTGCACCGGACGTCGCAGCCGCATCAGGTGCTCCTGGTGATCGCGGATCTGATCGCCGGGGACGTCGGGTCCGGGCTGGGCGGCCCAGCTGCCGTCGGCCTGCAGCACCCAGCAGCGGGTGGCCGGGTGCAGTGCGGAGTCGAACACCTGGCCCAGCTGCTCGGTCAGCTTCGGATCCTTCACCTGCGCCAGCACTTCCACGCGCCGGTCCAGGTTGCGGTGCATCATGTCGGCGCTGCCGATCCAGTACTCGTTCTGCGCCTCGAAGTGCAGAACACGCGAATGTTCCAGGAAGCGGCCGAGAATCGAGCGCACCCGGATGTTCTCGCTCATACCCGCCACCCCGGGCCGCAGCCCGCAGATGCCGCGCACCACGATGTCCACCGGCACCCCGGCCTGGGAGGCGCGGTAGAGGGCGTCGATGATCTGCTCGTCGACGATCGCGTTGGCCTTCAGCCGGATTCGCGCCGGTTCGCCCTGCGAGGCCAGCTCGACCTCACGCTCGATGCGTTCGATGATGCCCGCGCGCACGCCGGTCGGGGCGACCAGCAGGTTGCGGTAGTTGGCCTTTCGCGAGTACCCGGTCAGCGAGTTGAACAGGTCGGTGAGGTCCGCGCCGATCTCCGGTGCGGCCGTGAGCAATCCGACGTCCTCGTACAGGCGTGCGGTCTTGGGATTGTAATTACCGGTGCCGATGTGGCAGTAGCGACGGATGGTGGCACCCTCGCGCCGCACCACCAGGCAGGTCTTGCAGTGGGTCTTGAGCCCGACCAGGCCGTAGACCACGTGCACGCCGGCCTGCTCCAGCGCCCGCGCCCATTTGATGTTGGCCTGCTCGTCGAAGCGGGCCTTGATCTCGACCAGCGCGACCACCTGCTTGCCCGCCTCGGCAGCGTCGATGAGCGCGTTCACGATGGGGGAGTCACCCGAGGTGCGGTACAGGGTCTGCTTGATGGCCAGCACCTGCGGGTCGGCGGCGGCCTGCTCGATGAAGCGCTGGACGCTGGTGGAGAAGGAGTCGTAGGGGTGGTGCACCAGCACGTCGCTCTCCCGCAGGGCGGCGAAAACGTTTCGGGGCGTTTCGCGTTCGCCGAACGCCGGCGGGGTAGCCGGGACGTACGGGGCGTCCTTGAGGTTGGGGCGGTCCACGCCGTAGACCTGCCACAGGCACGACAGGTCCAGCAGGCCGGGCACCTGGATGACGTCGGCCGGGTCCACGTCGAGTTCGCGCAGCAGCAGATCGAGCATGTGCTCGGTCATGTCGTCGGAGACTTCCAGCCGCACCGGGGATCCGAAGCGGCGGCGGGCGAGTTCGCGCTCCAGGGCCTGCAGCAGATCCTCGTCGCGGTCCTCCTCGACCTCCAGGTCGGCATTGCGGGTGATCCGGAACGAATGCTGTTCCACCACTTCCATTCCCGGGAACAGCTGATCCAGATGCGCGGCGATCAGCTCCTCCATCGGGAGGAAGGCGGCCAGGGACGAGCCTTGTGCCGCAGCGGAATCACGGCCCAGGGCCGTATTGCCGGCAGCGACCCGGCGGACCCGCACGAAGCGATCCACATTGTCGGGCACCTTGACCCGGGCGAAGTGCTCACCGCCGGTGATCGAATCCTTCACCGTCACGGCAAGATTCAGGCTCAGGCCACTGATGTAGGGGAACGGGTGGGCCGGGTCGACCGCCAGCGGGGTCAGCACCGGGAACACCTGATCCTGGAAATATCCGGACAGGCGTTGCCGCTCGGTGTCCTCCAGATCGGCCCAGCGGATGATGGCGATGCCCTCGGCGGTCAGCGCGGGCAGCACCTGGTCCAGGAAGACGCGGGCGTGGCGCTCGCCGATCTCCTGGGTGCGGACGGCGATCAGCTCGAGCTGCTCGGTGGGGGACAGGCCGTCGGCGGACCGCACCGACAGTCCGGTTTCCGCGCGGCGCTTCAGACCGGCCACCCGGACCATGTAGAACTCGTCCAGATTCGAGGCGAAAATGGCGAGGAATTTGGCGCGCTCGAGCAGCGGCTGGGAATGGTCCTCGGCGAGGGCGAGGACGCGGGCATTGAAATCGAGCCAGCTGAGTTCCCGATTGACGTAGCGGTCCGCCGGGAGCGGCGCTATGGCGGTGGGCGGTGGGGTTGCCGCGGGCGGTGCCGCCGGTAGTAGCGGCGATTGCTTGACGGTATCCGTATCGCTCACTCTCACGATCATTCCTTATGTCGCGGGCGGGGTGCCGAACTGACACCGGCCATTGCAGCGCAGATCACGCCGCGTCAGCACAGTGAGGACCCGGCTCGGTGCATATCTTCGATTCCTCGACACGCCTGCGACACGCCGATTTCACGCAGCAGCGCGCCGGTGGCCGTGCCGACCCCGAGCGCGGCGGCGCGCTCGAGATCCGCGGCGGTGTCGACGTCCTGCCGCAGCCCGGGCCAGTTGCCCAGCAACTCCACCGCGCCGCCGGCGATGTGACGGCGGGCGGAGTCCGGACCGAAAAGCGGGTTCAGCGCGGCGGATCCGCCGCGCACCAGCAGGGCGACGGTGCCGCTGCCCTCGTGATCGGCGACCACCGCGCGCTGATGCCCGGTGCTCGCCAGCATGTCGCAGAGTTCGGCCGGGCGCAGCGCGGGCAGATCCGCTTGCAGGGCAAGCAGATCGACCGGGCCGTGGGCCTTGCGCACCGCGGCCGCGCCCGCGGCCAGGGCGGCGTTCAGTCCGCTGGTGTGCGGCGGGATCGCGGCGGGTTCGGGATGGACCGTCGCGCCCAGATCGCGTACCAGATCGGCGACCGCCGGATCCGGGGTCACCACCGTCACCGAGGCCACCCCGCGGGCGCCGGCCGCGGCGGTCACCGTGTCCGACAGCATGGCCAGCACCAGGCGCGGCCGCTGATGCGCGGGCAGCCCATCGGACAACCGGCTCTTGGCCAGTCCGAGACTCTTGACCGCGATCACCGCGTGCACGGCTGTGTTCACTGTGCCCTCCGCTCCGCTCCGGCCGCGCGCATGCCCGAATCCTCCCACTCCAAGATGACGGCCGTGTGAGCGGCGTCGAATTCCAGGAGATGCCACAACGGCATGGCTCCGATCACACACGCATATATTGAGCAGATGGCAAGGGCAGCGGTGTTGGGCGCGGGGTCGTGGGGGACCGCGTTCGCGAAGGTGTTGGCGGAGGCGGGAACCGAGACCATCGTGTGGGCTCGACGGCCGGAGGTGGCCAAAGTGCTTGCCACCGAGCATCGCAATCCCTGGTATCTGCCCGATGTGGCGTTGCCGCCCCTGGCCGCGACCGATGATCCCGCGGTCGCGCTGGACGGTGCCGACATCGTGGTGCTGGCGGTGCCCTCGCAGTCGCTGCGCACCAATCTCGCGGCCTGGAAGGACCTCATTCCGGCCGACGCCACGCTGCTGAGCCTGGCCAAGGGCATCGAGACCGGCACCCTGCTGCGCATGAGCCAGGTCGTCGCGGAGGTCAGCGGCGCGGATCCGAGCCGGATCGCGGTGCTGTCGGGCCCGAACCTGTCGCACGAGATCGCGGCCGGCCAGCCCGCCGCGACCGTGGTGGCCTGCCCGGACGTGGCGCGGGCCGAGGCGGTCCAGCACGCCTGCGCCACCGGTTATTTCCGGCCGTACACCAATTCCGATGTGATCGGCTGCGAGATCGGCGGCGCCTGTAAGAACGTGATCGCGCTGGCCTGCGGCATCGCTTCGGGGATGGGGTTGGGTGACAACTCGATCGCCACCCTCATCACCCGCGGGCTGGCCGAGATCATCCGGCTCGGAGTGGCCGTGGGCGCGGAGCCGGTCACCTTCGCGGGGCTGGCGGGTGTCGGCGATCTGGTGGCCACCTGCACCTCGCCGCTGTCGCGCAATCGCTCCTTCGGGCACGCGCTGGGTGCGGGCGGCACCATGGAGACCGCACTGGACGCCACTCATGGCCAGGTCGTGGAGGGTGTGAAGTCCTGCACATCGGTGCGGGCGCTGGCCGCGGCGCACGGGGTGGAAATGCCGCTCACCAATGCCGTGCACCAGGTGTGCCACGAGGGGCTGTCGGCGGCCGAGGCGGTCGGGCAGTTGCAGGGTCGCCGCCTGAAATCGGAATAACGTGTCCCTGGCCGGGACGACCGTGTAACACTGCCGCCATATTCGACCGGGTACGGTTCGGGGCATGACCAACAGGACCAGGGTGGCGGTGGTGTTCGGCGGCCGCAGCAACGAGCACGGGGTGTCGTGTGTCTCGGCACGCACCGTGCTGGCGAGCCTCGATCCGGAACGGTACGAGGCGGTTCCGATCGGCATCACGCGCGACGGCACCTGGGTGCTCGGCGACGCGGATCCGCGGGCGCTGTCCGCGCAGGATCGGGCGCTACCCGCGGTCGACGAACGGGGCACCGCGCTGGTGCTGACCGCCGATCCCTCGCGCGGCGGCGCACTGGTGCCGCTGGACGGCGCCGACACCGTGCTGGGCGCGGTGGACGTGGTGTTCCCGGTGCTGCACGGCGCCTTCGGTGAGGACGGCACCCTGCAGGGTCTGCTGGAGCTGGCCGAGCTGCCCTACGTGGGTCCGGGCGTGCTGGCCAGCGCGGCCGGGATGGACAAGGAGTTCACCAAGAAACTCCTTGCGGCCGAAGGTCTTCCGATCGGTGTGCAGGTGGTGCTGCGGCCCGGCATGGCGACGGTCGCCGACGCCGACCGGGCCCGCCTGGCGCTGCCGGTCTTCGTGAAGCCCGCCCGCGGCGGGTCGTCCATCGGCATCACCAAGGTGGACAGCTGGGACGAGCTCGACGCCGCCATCGAGACCGCGCGCCGCCACGACCCGAAGGTGATCGTGGAGGCCGGCATCGTCGGCCGCGAAGTCGAGTGCGGCGTACTGGAATTCCCGGACGGCCGGGTGGAAGCCAGTGTGGTGGCCGAGATCCGGATGCCCGAGGACGACGCCGAGGCGCCCGCCTTCTACGATTTCGACACCAAGTACCTCGACGACGTCTGCGAGTTCGACGTCCCCGCCAAGCTGGATGACGATGTGTCCCAGCAGATCCGGGAGCTGGCGGTGCAGGCCTTCCGGGCGCTGGACTGCCAGGGCCTGGCCCGCGTCGACTTCTTCGTGACCGCCGACGGTCCGGTCATCAACGAGATCAACACCATGCCCGGGTTCACCGCCATCTCCATGTACCCGCGCATGTGGGAGGCCACCGGCATCGACAACCGGACGCTGGTGAGCACCCTGATCGAGACGGCTCGCGCGCGCGGCACCGGCCTCCGCTGACCGCCGTCTCCGTCGGCCCGGTTCATCAATTCGGATGAGGGACCGGGCCGTTCGCATGCGACCTGCGGACGACGGCGGCCGCCTGGGGCCGGGCGTAGCCTTGATCAGGTGATCGTGGCTCTGACGATTCCCGGCCTGGCCCTGCTGATCATCGCGGTGGCCTTCGCCGATGTGGCCTACCGCAGGGTGACCGGGCGCACCGCGCTGCCGTGGATGCGAGCCGAGGATGGCGACCGCAGCGCGGCGGCCATCGGCCTGGAGCAGTTCGACGCGGCATTCAACTCGGCCAAGCGGCACGAGATGGAGCAGCGGCAATCGGTGCTGATGCACCGGGAGAACCCGGGCGACGGGGACGAGGGTGTGGAGATCGACCTCACGGCCGGGAAGGCCACGCTCCGCAAGCTCTGACGGTTAGAGCGGGCACCGGCAGATATCTGCCGGACCGGCCGCCGTCAGTTCGGGATCGGGTTCGGGTCGATCGGCTTCTGCGGGATCGTCTGCTGGATGGCCGCCGAAATGTCCTGCAGCGGAGCGGGTCCGGCATTGTCGGGCATGGTCAGCGCGATATAGATGCCACGGTCCACCGCCCAGTAGGTGCCGGAGGTGACACCGCTGGTCTGGTCACGCACCTCGAACCAGTTGACGCCCGAGTCCCCATTGACCGCTTTGCTGGTCTGGATCTGGTTCATGCTCGAGGACTTGACGAATTCCAGCGGCCGATCCAGGCCGCAGCGCACCACGATGGGGTCGCCGCCGTCCGGCAGCTGCCAGGCGTGCGTGGCGGGCGGCGCGGGCTGCACCAGCTCGGAGGTGGTGTAGTCGCCGATCTTGTCGGGCAGCGCGGGCATCAGGGCGGTGCACTCCGGGCCAGACGCGGTGGGCGCGGGCACGGCGCCCAGGACCAGCGGGTCTCGGCTGTGATGACGATTGGCCAGCACACCCATGACGAGCAGTCCGACGACCAGCGCGACCGGGAGGGCGACGGCGGTGGCGATGAGAGCCGGTGAGCGGCGGACCTCATAGTCCTCGTCCGAGTCCTGGCTCGCGGCAGCCTCTTCAACGGCGTCGGAATCCTTCGACTCCGCGGCCTCCGAGTCCTTCGACTTCGCCGCCTCCGAGTCCTTCGACTTCGCGGCGTCTGCGGTCTCCGCCGCCGTGGCGTCCGTGGCCGCCGCCGTGGCGTCTGCGGCCTTCGCCGCGTCGGCTTCGGTCGCGTCGGTGCGCTCCGGCGTGGTGTCCGGTTCGGTGCCGCGGGTGTCGTTGCTCATCCGGTCGTCGGTCCCCGATCGTGGCGTGCCGGGCACGCGTCCCGGCTGCTGGTCGTCGATTGCGGGTTCGAGGGTACCGTCGAGCGGTCAGGCGTCCGCATCACACTCGTCCCGAAGGAGACCGCCATCACCGCCAGCAGCAGGCCGCAGTCCGTTCCGGCCGCCCGCACCGTGGGCGAGCTCGGGGAATTCGGGCTCATCGCGCTGGTGAACCAGGGGCGGACGCAGACGCCGGGGGTGCTGCTCGGTCCGGGCGACGACGCGGCGGTGATCGCCGCGCCCGAGGGGCGGTTCGTGGTGACCACCGACATGCTGGTGCAGGACCGGCACTTCCGCACCGACTGGTCGAGCGCGCACGATATCGGCCGCAAGGCCATTGCCCAGAACGCCGCGGACGTGGTCGCCATGGGCGCGGTGCCCAGCGCCTTCGTGGTGGGCCTGGGCTGCCCGTCGGACACCCCGGTCGAATTCGTGCGCGCGCTGGCGGATGGCCTGTGGGCCGAGGCCGGGCGGGCCGGGGCCTCCATCGCGGGCGGCGATATGGTCCGCAGCCCGCTGCTGATCATTTCGGTGACGGCGTTCGGCGATCCACGCCGCGCGCCCATCAAGCTGTCGGGGGCGCGGCCGGGCGACGTGGTGGCGGTGGCCGGGCGGCTGGGCTGGTCGGCCGCGGGGCTGGCGGTGCTGACGGCCGGGGCCGACTCCGCCGAGTTCGCGGACGTGGTTGCCGCGCACCGGGTTCCGCGGCCGCCGTACGACGCGGTGCTGGAGCTGCCGGACACCGCGGAGATCACCGCGCTGACCGATGTGTCGGACGGGCTGCTCGCCGATCTCGGGCATATCGCCGAATCCTCCGGTGTGGCCATCGATCTGGCGGCGGCGACGCTGGCCGATCCCGAACTGGCGGCGGTGGGGAAGGCGCTGGGAGTCAACCCCCTCGACTGGATTCTGACGGGCGGCGAAGACCACGCATTCGCAGCGACTTTCGCCGATTCGGGCGATGTGCCGGAGGGCTGGGTGCGCATCGGACAGGTCCGCGCCGGCGCGGGCGTCACCGTCGACGGCACCCTCCGGTCCGGACCGGCCGGTTGGGAATCCTTCGCATAGCCGGGTCCGGTACCGCGATGAAACTCGACACGATAAGTTTTCCCGACATGGGTGCGAAACCACTGTCGGAAGTCATCGATACGGGCTGGGCCGAGGCCCTCGAGCCGGTGACCGACCGCATTGCAGCGATGGGTGAATTCCTGCGAACCGAAAACGCCGAGGGGCGTGGCTATCTCCCGAAGGGGGAGAACGTGCTGCGGGCCTTCCAGCGGCCGTTCGACAAGGTGCGAGTCCTCATCGTCGGCCAGGATCCGTATCCGACACCGGGCCATCCGGTGGGGCTGAGTTTCTCGGTGGCCCCGGATGTTTCGCCCATTCCACGCAGCCTGTCGAACATCTACTCGGAGTACTCCAAGGATCTCGGCTTCCCGACACCGGCCAACGGTGATCTGTCGCCGTGGTGCGATCAGGGGGTGCTGATGCTGAACCGAGTGCTGACCGTGCAGCCGGGCCAGCCGGCCTCGCATCGCGGCAAGGGCTGGGAAGCGGTGACCGAGCAGGCAATTCGCGCGCTCGTGGCCCGGGACCAGCCGCTGGTGGCGATTCTGTGGGGCCGCGACGCCTCGACATTGAAGCCCATGCTGGGCAGCACTCCGTACATCGAATCCGCCCATCCCTCACCGCTGTCGGCTTCGCGAGGATTCTTCGGTTCTCGGCCTTTCTCCCGAACCAACGAATTGCTGGGTACCCTAGGGGCCGCGCCGGTGGACTGGCGTCTGCCGTAGCGCTGATCCGTTACCTGATTCAGGAGCATGTGTATGCAGAAGAAGACTGCCCGTGGTGTTTTCGTCGCGCTGGCCGCGGGTGCGGCGCTGGCCGCGGCCCCGGCCGCCGCGAACGCCGAGCCGTTGACGCTGGACCCGTACGTCCCCGATGCGACGACCACCACGGTCACCCCGGTCGGCAGCCTGCTCGACACCAACAGCGTGAGTGGCCTGTCGTCGAACGTGACCTCGCGCCTGGCGTGCGTGGTGCAGTCGATCAGCCAGCAGGTGGACTGCATCAACGGCGCGTCGTGATCCGGGGCGTCGGGCGCCGGTCCTCGTCGCGCGGCGCCCGGCGCACCATCCGCACCTGCATTGCGGGACTGAAGGCTTCGACTCGGCGTTCCCCGTCGAGTTCGAAGCCGTACTTCTTGTAGAAGGCCTGCGCGCGGGGGTTCTCCTCGAACACCCAGAGTGAGGTGTCGGCGTCGTCCGGCAGCACCGTGCGCATCAGCTCGTCGGCGAGGCCGGTGCCGTAGTAGGCGGCACGCACGTACATGGCATTGAGTTCCCGTGGCGTGGGCGAGTTCTCCTCGGCCGCGGGGCCGGCCGCCGCGAATCCGACGACGGTGTCGTCGACGACGGCGACCCACACGTGCCCCGGATACTTCACCCGGACCCGGTCCCAGGCCGCGGCGCGCTGATCCACATCGAAGGCGTCCAGCACGTGCTGGGGGATCAGGCCCTGATACGCCTCACGCCAGCAGGCGACATGGCAGGCGCCGAGACCGGGGGCGTGCTCGGCCCCGAGCGGGACCACCCGCCATTCGCTCATGCGTCCTCCCACTGCAGACAAAAGCCCCGGATCACCCAATTCTGGGTGCCGGGGCTTCTGTGGAAAAGCTGATTCAGCCGCGAACGACCTTGCCCGCCTTCAGGCAGGAGGTGCAGACGTTCATGCGGCGGGTGTTGCCGGGGGCAACCTGGGCGCGCACGGTCTGGATGTTCGGGTTCCAGCGACGGTTGGTGCGCCGGTGCGAGTGCGAAACCGACTTACCGAAGCCGGGGCCCTTGGCGCAGACGTCACAGACGGCAGCCATAGTCGCGAGCTCCTTCATGTCATAGTGGGACGCGCTGCACGGTGTACAGCGTGTCCGAAAGCCTAATGTCTTGGACGTACCTACCAGCTAATCGCTGGTGAACGCGGACCGATACCTGAGAGGGCAGGACCGTGCCTGCGTGAGGCAACCGCACAAGAGTAGCCAACCCCGCCCGGGCGTGTCCAATCAGCCCCCCGGGCACGGTTCCGTATGCGGCGTACGAATGCCAGGTGGCGGCGTGGTGTCGGTTGCCCCGACTAGGCTGGCGGCCGGGATTCCACGACGCGAGAGGACGGTGACGGTGCCCGGGGTAGCGGACGCGTTCGACGGTCACGAGGGCCTGGATGGAACTGCCCTGCTGAGGTGGGGCCGGCTCGTCCTGACCGCCCTGGAACGCCACCGGGACGAGATCAACGCCCTCAATGTCTTCCCCGTCGCCGACTCCGACACCGGCACCAATCTGCTCAGCACCATGCGGGCAGCCGTCAGCGGTGCCGAGTCGGTGCGCACGAACGAGCCGAAAGTGCGCACGAACGAGCCGGAGCTGTCCGCTCGGGCGGTTGCCACGGCCATGGCCAGAGCGGCGACCATCGGAGCGCGGGGCAACTCGGGGATCATCCTGTCCCAGGTGCTACGCGGGATAGCGGACGCGGTGGCCGCGGGGCCGCTGACGGAACAGGCGCTGCGGGTGGCGTTGCGGGAGGCCGCGCGGCTGGTGCGGGAGGCGCTGAGTTCGCCGGTCGAGGGGACCATGCTCACGGTGCTGGAGCGGGCTGCCGAGCGGGCGGCCGACTGTTCGGAGCGGGATCTGGTCGCGGTGGCGCTGGCGGCGGCCGATGGAGCGGCCAAGGCGTTGGGGGAGACGCCCACCCAACTGGGGGTGCTGCGCGAGGCCGGGGTGGTGGACGCCGGGGCGCGCGGATTGCTGGTACTGCTGGACGAATTGGTGGCGGCGGCCGGTGGGCGCGCGCCGGCGCGACCGGCTTACCGGCGTGGCGCACCGGAGCAGCACAGGGTGAGCGCCACGGGCGAGCTCGACGCGGAGCCTCCGAGCGCGCGGCCGGGAACAGCTGCCGGAGCGGCGTCGAATCTGGTTGTCGCGGTGGCGAATTCGGCTGTGAGCGGCTCGTTCGGCCGGGCGGCGGTGGCCGCGCCGCACTACGAGGTCATGTTCCTGGTGCGCGGGACCGACGAGGAGCGGATCGCCGCCCTGCGGGATCGGCTCGGCGCGCTGGGTGATTCGGTGGTCGTCGTGGGTGACGGGTCGCAGACCTGGTCGGCGCACGTGCACTGCGCCGATGCGGGGGCGGCGGTCGAGGCCGGGCTCGAGACGGGGGCGCTGAGCGGGATTCGCATCGAGACGCTGACCGTGTCCACCCATGCCTCCGGCGGGACGGATCGGGCGATTCTGGCGGTGGCGGCCGGGGCGGGCGCGGTGCGGCTGTTCGAGGACGCGGGCGCCGTGGTGCTGGAGGGCGAGGTGACGGCGGACGTGCTCCTCGAAGCGATTCGCGCGGTCCGGCAGCGGGAGGTACTGGTGCTGCCGAACGGAGCGCTGCCCGCGCACGAGCTGGTGGCGGTCAGTGTGGCGGCGCGGGACGGGCAGCGGGAGGTGCTGATGCTGCCGTGCGGGTCGATGGTGCAGGGGCTGGCGGCGCTGGCCATGCACGATACGGGGCGGGCCGCGGCGGACGACGCCTTCGCCATGTCGGAGGCGGCGGCCGGGACACGGTGGGGGGCTTTGCGAATGGCACCGGAGCGGGCGCTGACCATGGTGGGGATGTGCGAGGCGGGGGACGGGCTCGGCCTGGTGGGCCACGATGTGGTGGTGATCGATCCGGATGTGCGGGCGGCGGGACGCACGCTGCTGGACCGGATGCTCGGGCTGGGCGGGGAATTGGTGACCATGCTCATCGGATGCGATGCGCCGGAATGGCTTTCCGCTGATCTGGCCGGGCATGTGGCCGCGGGTTTCCCGGGTGTGGAAGTAGTGGTGTATCCGGGCGGGCAGGCCGGTGACCTGGTGCAGATCGGGGTGGAATAGATGGCGACACTGGCGGATCGGCTCGACCACGTGCTCGGGGTGAAGGCGGCCGAGGGGCTGCAGGAGCACTTCGACATGCAGACGGTGGAGGACCTGCTGCGGCACTATCCGCTGCGCTACGCCACCCAGGGGCAGCCGCTCACCGAGGAGGCGCCCGAGGAGGGCCAGCACATCACGGTGATGGGCCGGGTCACCAAGACCGAGCTGCGTCCCATGAAGAACCGGCGCGGCAGCCTGCTCAAGGTGAACCTGGACACCGGCGGCGCGCGCCCGGTGGAGATCACCTTCTTCAATGGCGACAAGGTGCGCTATCTGGTGAAAGAGGGTGTGCGGGCCATGATGTCGGGCACCGTGCACTGGTGGCGGCCCGACCGCTGGAACCTCTCGCACCCGGACTATCTGATCCTGCCGGAAAAGGGTGACGGATCGATCGAGAGCCTCACCACCGTGCACGGTGGCGGTGCGTTGCGCGGCCTGGCACAGAGCGCGAAAGGCGCGGGGGGAGTGGATATCTCGTTCTTCGAGCGCGAATTCATCCCGGTGTACCCGTCGACCGCCAAGGTGCAGAGCTGGGATCTGCTGCGCTGCATCCGCCAGGTGCTCGACCAGCTCGACCCCATCGACGATCCACTGCCGGAAGCGCTGCGGACCGAGCACGCGCTGTTGCCGGTCTCCGACGCGCTGCGCCTGATCCACCTACCCGAGCACAAGGCCGATATCGAAGCCGCCCGCGGCCGTTTGCGTTTCGACGAGGCCATGGCCCTGCAGCTGGTGCTGGCCGAGCGCCGCCATCAGGTGGAGGGCCGGGCGGCCAAGTCGTGCCCGCCGCGCACCGACGGCATCGCGGCCGCCTTCGACAAGCGGCTGCCGTTCGAGCTGACCGAGGGGCAGCGCGCGGTCATCGACGAGATCTCCGCCGACCTGTCGCGCAGCCATCCCATGCACCGGCTGCTCCAGGGTGAGGTGGGTTCGGGCAAGACCATCGTGGCCCTGCACGCCATGCTGCAGGTGGTGGACAACGGCCAGCAGTGCGCGCTGCTCGCGCCGACGGAAGTTCTTGCGGCGCAGCACTATCGGTCCTTGACGAAGATGCTCGGCGATCTCGGCAACGCGGGGGAGCTGGGCGCGGCCGACCAGGCCACCAAGGTGGTGCTGGTGACCGGCTCCATGTCGGCGGGCCAGAAGAAGGCGGCGCTGCTGGACGCGGTCACCGGCGAGGCGGGCCTGGTGATCGGCACGCACGCCCTGATCCAGGACAATGTGGAGTTCTTCGATCTGGGCATGGTGGTGGTCGACGAGCAGCATCGTTTCGGCGTGGAGCAGCGGGATGCCCTGCGCGCCAAGGCCAAGGACGCCGCCAGCCCGCACCTGCTGGTCATGACGGCCACCCCGATTCCGCGCACCATCGCCATGACCACGCTGGGCGATCTGGAAACCTCGGTGCTGACCCAGCTTCCGCGCGGCCGCTCCCCGATCACCTCGAAAGTCGTTCCCGCCAAGGTGAAACCGGCGTGGGTGGATCGGGCGTGGGAGCGCATCGGCGAGGAGGTGGCGCAGGGGCGTCAGGCCTATGTGGTGTGCTCGCGCATCGGCGACGAGGAGGAGAACGGAAAGGGCAAGGGCCGCAAGGCGAAAGCCGAGGAGGAGAAGGAGGGACCCACCACCCACTCGGCGGTCGACATGTACGAGATGCTCGGCTCCGGGGCCTTCAAGGACCTGCGGGTGGGCCTGCTGCACGGCCGGCTGCCGACCGATGAGAAGGACCGCGTCATGCGGGCCTTCAATGACGCCGAGATCGACGTGCTGGTGTGCACCACGGTGGTCGAGGTCGGTGTCGACGTCCCGAATGCCACGGTCATGGTGATCGTGGACGCGGATCGTTTCGGCGTGAGCCAGCTGCATCAGCTGCGTGGCCGCGTCGGGCGCGGCAAGCATGCGGGACTGTGCCTGCTGATCACCGAGACCAATCCGATGGGCACGGCCATGGCCCGGTTGGAGGCGGTCGCGGGCACCACCGACGGCTTCGAACTGGCGGTGCTGGATCTGCGGCAGCGCCGCGAGGGCGATGTGCTGGGCGCGGCGCAGTCGGGCACGGCCCGTAGCCTGCGCCTGCTGTCGCTGCTCGACGACCTCGAAGTCATCACGGCCGCACAGCAGCTGGCGCGTGAGATCGTCGAGTCCGATCCGGGCCTGCGGAACCATCCCGGCTTGGCGAGCATGATGCGCGCGGCCGTGGACGGCGAACGCCTGGAGTATCTGGCCAAGTCCTGACGGCTCAGCCGTCCATGGGCTCCGGGGTCAGCTGCGCCAGTTCGTTCCACCGGGCGAGTTCTTCGTCGTGCGAACCCGTGAGTGTGGCCTCGGTGACGTCGACCGCGGCCGCGTCATCGCTGTCGCCGTCGCGGGTGAGCAGCAGCAGCGGCCAGATGGGCCGGCCGGGTTCGGCCCCGTCGAACGGCTGCCAGGTCCAGGGTCCGCAGAAGCGCCACGCGCGCCCGCCGGCGTCGGCGACCTCGTCGCCGATCTCCAGGAAGGCGTATGGGCGGAACCGTAATTCGACGCGCCGGGGGATGTCGTCCTCGGGGTCGAACGCGGCGCCCTGATCGTCGAGCTCCGGATCGACGGACTGTCCCGCGCGCAGGTAGACGACTTCCCGCCGCGGCCGCGGCAGCCACCCCGTCACGCGTGGCGGATCGAAGTGCCGCACGGCGACGACGTGGACGACGGTCGGCGGAATCCCGATGCGGCAGTCGGCCTCGGCGGCGAGTTCCCCGGCGGCGGGCTGGATCCGGAACACTTCCCGTTCCCATCCGGGCGCGTCCGGCCCGGCCGCCACCGCTACCACGCCGTTCCACCGCACTCCGTCGCTCGCCGGATCCACGGCCCACCACGGCCATTCGACGAAGACGTCGTTCGCCGTCACCTCGGTTACCCGCGCCGCGGTGAACGGACAGGACAGCTCGAGGATGTCGCCAACCCGGTATTCGAACGCCACAGCCACCGAACCTAACTCGTTCCCACCCCCGCCGTCGCATTCCGCGGGACCGGCCGGTCTCGGGTACCGATGCCGGACGGGTGGGTGCGGCGCGTCCGGAAAGTCAGCCGGCGGCGGGGAATTCGTCGGCCTTCACGCCCTGGATGAAGGCTTCCCACTCCCGGACCGTGAAGAGCAGCACCGCGCCATTGCTGCCTTCCTTGCTGTGCGCGACCACGATGCCGCGGCCGGGCCAGTAGCCGACCTGGACGCAGCTGCCTTGGGGGCCGCCGGCCGTCCGCAGTTGAAGTTCTGCGGGCAGATCTGCCTGGGTGATCATGGGGGCGGTTCCTTTCGTCCTTTCACAGGTCGGGTCGGACGCGAGGCGAGGAAGAGCAGCCGGGGTCCACGATGCGGGACAGCGCCGTCTGGCATCGGCTGAACGAATGCGAACAGGGGTCCGGAGACGGCCGGATGACCGATTGTTCGACGGTGTTCACACTACCGGGTAGCCGCTGGGTGCGCGCCCGATCGATTGCAAATCGGTGACCCGTCATGGGGATTCAAGATCGACGGCTCGCCACGGGTACAGACACGTTCGCCCGTACGGAATCGGCGATGCCGTCCGTATGGGCGAACAGGGATGCTGCCTGGCGGATTCTCACACTTCGAGGTCCTCCTCGATGCCCTCGAGGCGGTGGCGGGCCATGGCCAGGTTGGCGCGGCCGCGGTCCAGGGCGAGATAGAGGAACAGGCCCTTGGATTTACGGCCGGTCATCGTCCGGATGACGGCCGCAGCCGCGCGGGCGCGCCGCCAGCCCTCGGCATCGGTCAGCCCGGCCGTCATCGCCATCCGGTCCAGCCCCGTGGCGCGCCGGCATTCCGCGGCCACGATCGCGCCCTCGACGAGATGAAATGCGCCGTCGCCCACGGTGAGTGCGCCGGTGCCGCGTTGCTGCTCCTGCCGCCGTAGTTCGAGGACGAGTTCACTGTCCATGATCGTCCTCGGAACCGGGGAACTCGGCGGTAGCCGGGCGGGCGCTCGGCGCGGTATGCGGGAATCTCAGCGGGGCAGACGGGGATACGGCAGATCCGAACTGGTGTGCTCGCTGATCGCCAGCGGCCGCCCGATCTGCGGGAAGGCGCGCTGGGCGCAGCCGGGGCGCTCGCACACCTTGCAGCCGGCGCCGATGGGCGCGGCCGCGGCCGGATCGTCCAGCTCCAGGCTGCGCGAATACACCAGCCGGTCCGCGTATTCGATGTCGCAGCCCAGCCCGATGGCGAATTCCTTTCCGGCCGTGCCGAATCCGGTCGGGGTGGGCGCGGTGGTGCGGGCCACCCACAGGTAGCGCCGCCCGTCGGGCATGGCGGCGATCTGGGACAGCATGCGGCCGGGATGGTTGAACGCCTCGTGCACCACCCACAGCGGACAGCTGCCACCCACCCGGGAGAAGTGGAAGGCGGTGGCGGACTGGCGTTTCGAGATATTGCCCGCGCGATCGGTGCGGATCAGGAAGAACGGCACCCCGCGCTGGCCCTGCCGCTGCAGGGTGCTGAGCCGATGGCAGACGGTCTCGAAGCCGACCTCGAAGCGCAGGCTCAGCAGGTCGATGTCGTAGTGCAGCTCCTCGGCCGAGCGCAGGAACTTGCTGTACGGCAGGACGAGCGCGCCGGCGAAATAGTTGGCCAGCCCGATCCGGGCCAGGGTGCGGGATTCGCCGGTGAGCGTGGGACTTTCGTCGAGAACCTCGTCGAGCAGGCCGCCGTGCAGCAGGAAGGCCAGGGTGGTGGCGATCTGGAAGGCCCGCTGCCCGGGCCGCAGCCGCCGGGCCAGGGTGAGGGTGCGGGTCTCGGGCTCGTAGTGGCGCTTGGGGATGTTCGGATCGGCGCCGTCGCCGCGGACCAGGACGGTGACCCCGGCGCGCTCCTCCGCGACCCGCGCCAGCTGCCGGTCGAGGGAGCCGATGGTGAGACCGCTCTCCTCGAACAGTCGCTCCGCCGCGAGATCCAGCTGGGCGATGTGATTGTGGTGATCGTAGAAGAAGTCGCGCACGTCCTCGTAGGGCATGGGGACGCCGGGTGCGCCGGTGGGGGTGGCCACCTTGGAGGACAAGAGATCCAACTGGTCGGTCGCGGCACGCAGTCGGCGATGCATGGCCACAACGATTTTCGCGACCTCGGGCATGCGGGTGGCCAGGTCCTCGACCTCGGCCACCGGCGCGGCATTGCCGCCCGCGGCCTCCACCAGGATCTCGTGCAGGTCCGAGACCAGCCGCGCGTCGGAGTCCGCGGCGAAGAACTGCACATCGAGGTCGAAGGTGGAATTCAGTTTCAGCAGCACGGGAATGGTGAGCGGCCGCTGATCACGTTCGAGCTGGTTGAGGTAGCTGGGGGACAGGTCCAGGGATTTGGCCAAGGCCGCCTGGGTCATCCGCCGTTCCTCGCGCAACCGCCGTAGTCGGGCGCCCGCATACATCTTGCGCACGTGCAGGATGGTACCGATTCGGCTTCGCAAACATCGCAATTTGAGGAGACGCGCCGCAACTTCGCCGACCCTGCGTCGCACTTCGCCATGGCGGAAGGCCTGCGTAGCATGCGAATTCGGTGCTACGAGCGGTTGTGCGCGCGAGCCCCCATCGTACGACCAACCCGACGCCGCCGAGGGGGAACGAGGTCCGGAATGTACGCCGAAATCGGCGGGCTCACCCCAGAATCAGGTGAACCTGGAGTTCGCCGACCAGGAACCCGAGCACCGCACCGATGGCCACCAGCTTCCATTCGTCCTGTTTGAACGCCGGGCGCAGCAGGCCCTCGTACTCGTCGTCGGTGAGTTGCTTCGTCTTCTCGATGACGAGGTTGCGCACATCCAGGGCCTCGATGGCGTGCTGATCGAAACCGGAGTGCGCGGCGGCCTTGACGTGATCGAGCACGAAGGTGACCGCATCGCGTTCCAGGGCGGTGTAGCTGTCGCGGGCGACCATCATCATGAGCGGCCGGGCCGGGCCGGTCTGTAGTTCGAGGAACTCGCTGGCGTGCCGGCTCAGCAGAGAGGCCAACCGGTCGGCACGCTCGCCATTGAGGACGGCCTCGAGAATGCGTGCGGGGGTGAGGATCTCGGTGGCGATGAGATCGCCGTAGTCGGTGCAGACCTGCTCCCGGCGCTTGTGGAACAGGCCCTGCCACTTGAACGGTCCGATACCGACCGGACGGATTGGGCGGAAGATCATCTGCAACGCCAGCCAGTCGGTGATCAATCCGGTGAAACCGCCGAAAGCGGGCATGAGCAGCGGGGAGTGGGTGAGCGCCCAGGTGATCATCTGTACGAAGCCCAGCACCGTGCCGAAGATCAGGCCCGAGCGCACGATGAAGCGCAGCTCGTTGCGGCCCACCCGGCGCACCATCTCCACCAGCAGCGACTTGTCGTCCACCAGCGCGCTGATGGCCATGCCGCGCAGATCCATCACCTGGTAGATATTGGTGCGCAGGTCGTGGACGATGTCTTCGATCAGCTGCGGCAGATCCCGTTGCGCGCGTTCGATGATGGCACGCCGGGCGGCGTCGGGCATGTTCACCCAGAGCCGGGGCTGATGCTTCATCATCATGGCGCGGACCATGTAGTCGACACCAGCGTCGAGGGGTTCGCGCAGCCGCGTGGTCAGCTCGGCGACATCGATGCGGGCGATGATGTCCTGCGGATCGATGAGCTTGCCGAACATGAGATCCACCGCGATGGTCGCCATGCGCGGCGCGGAGCGTGGAATGACGCCCTGCCAGCCCAGCCACGGTGGGATGCCCTTGAATTCGAGCGGATACATCAGCATCTGTACGGCGACGATCTTGGTCACCCAGCCGATGAGGGCGGCGACGAGCGGGATGGAGCAGTACAGCAGCCAGTGGTCGGCGAAATCCGCGATCAACCCTTCACCCCGGTGGTTGCCATGCCCTGCTCCTCGGTGCAATTATTCGTATTCAGCCGTGCGGCTATTTGTGCCGCGGCTCAGGCTAGGAGACCTGCGTGCCCACTGGCAAGACCGAGAGCTCACCGCCCACCCAGCGCGTGATCTCCATCGTGGAACTGCTGGCCGCCCAGGACGACTCGCTCACCTCCGCCGAGATCGCCGACAGCCTGGACCTGAACCGCTCCACCACCGGAGCGATCCTGGCCGCGCTCGCCGAAGGCGGCTGGGTGCGCCGGCGGCCCGATCTGCGCTATGAACTCGGCGAGCGGCTCGCCGCGGTCGGGGCACGCGCCGCGCTGGGGCAGCGCGATCGCGCCTGGCTGGACCGGGAGTTGGCGCGGCTGGCCGATCGCGTCGACTGTGGTGCGGCGCTGACCGCGCTCAGCGGCGGCCATCTGAAGTTCGTCGCCGTCACCCGCGACCGCCTCACCGTGGGAATGGAGTCCGGCGTACGGATTCCGCTGCTCGCGCCGGCCGGGGCCGCGATCATCGCCCACACCGGCGCGGCCCGCCAACGGGATTGGATCGACACCCGCGGGGCCGAGCGACGTGACGAATATCGCGCCGTCCTCGATACCCTGCGCACCGCAGGCTACTGTGCCTGGCGGCTGGAACGCGACAGCCTTCCCGGAGTCCGGGTGCTCTCCGAGGTCGCCGACCACCTCGCCGAACATCCGGGAAACACGGAGCTGCAGGGCAAGGTCCTGGCGCAGCTGGCGACCTTCGGTGGCAGCGCCTACGACCAGCAGACCTTCGACAGCGACGCGACACTGCCGCTCAGTTATATGAGTGCCCCGGTTTTCGACGGCGGCGGCCACGCGGTCATGGAATTACAGATCGGCCCCCTGCGCGAGGATGTCACCCGCACCGAACGCCGCCACTACCTCACGGAATTGTCCGCGGCCGCCCGCCGCATCGGCGACGGGCTCGGGCCCGTCAGTCATCGCCCCACACCACCGCCTGCGCGGCGATGACCGCGGTGCCGTTGAATGCCACCCCCGGTGATCCGTGCAATCGATACCCCTCGTCCAGCAGGGCGCTGATCCGCTCGCAGAAGGTCGCGTCGTCGGGCCCGGTGATCAGTCGATAGCGCAGTCGCGGTTGCTCGGTCATGACGCCAGCCTAGGGACGGCCGATTCCGCAGGGGCGGGCGCTATTGCATGTCGCGGGTGGTCGCGATGAGGAATTGGATGGTGTCCTGGACCTTCTGGTCCGTCATCTTCAGTGGGACCGAGCTCGTCGCGGCGATCTTGTCATCGATCGCCAGCATCCCTTCCCAGGTCCCGACCCGGGTCAGGTAGCTGTCGTCCGGGGTGCGCCAGACGTCCTCACCGAAACCGTCCAGGCGCTGGTAGCGGGCACCGATCGGGTCGGTGTGGTCCGGCTTGCGCATATTGCGGACCGTCAGCCATGCCACGTAGGGGGCGCGGCGCTGCAGGTTCAGGTAGCAGGATCCGGTGGTGTCGATCGAAGCGTCGATCGTGCCCTGGCTGAGTTCGGCCACCTGGACCTCGGGAACGCCGAGCGTGTTGTGGAAGAAGTCGATCATCCGCGTGCACAGATCGCGGTTCGAATGCGCGGAAGTCGTTGTGCTGGAACTGATTTGGGTTCCTGGAGACGATCCGCATCCCGCCAGCACCAGCATGGCCACAACTGGCAGGCACCGGACCCCCCACCGCTTTCCGATCACCTCGACCTCCTGTCCGGGCCGCAGCGTAACAGCACCGGCGGGTCCGGCCAACCGGGCTGGCGCAAGTGCGCCGGGCCGCCCATCAAGCGCCACAACAACTCTCGATGCGGAGGACGTCGACCGGGCTCGGTCAGAGCACCTTCACGATCGCGGGCACGACCTTCTGGACCAGGACGTCGGGGGAGCGGTCGGTCCAGGTCTGGAAGGACTGGACGGTGGCGGGATCGTCGACGATCACCAGCCTGGCGTGGGAGAGGCTGGAGGAGAGGAAGCTGCTGGGCAGGCCGCGCAGGCCGCCGTTGCCCGCCTGCCGGTCGGTGCGCACGACGATCACGATGTCGACGTCGGGAACCGAGACGTCGGAGGGCGACAGTGGGCGCGGCGACGCCTCGCCGGGCTGGGCGCGGTAGTCGGTGCTGTAGCGAAAGCCGATGTCCACCAGGAACTTCGCCTGATCGCTGGTGTCCAGGTCGGCGGAGAGGCTGCCGTCGCCGAAGTTGAACGCGGCGACGGTCTTGTTCTGGAAGGTGGGGTGGGCGGAGCGAACCTGATCCAGCGCATCGGTGTGCACGGTGGTGGTCGCGCCGGTCGAGCCGCCGGACTCGTGGTCGGTGGCCACGAAGGCGGTGATGACCGAAATGCCGAGTAGCACAACGATTGCCGCGATGGCCGGAGCGAGCCACCGCCGTCGGCGCGGCTCGGGGACGACCGATGCGCCGGACGGCATCCGGCCCTGCAGTGCCAGCGCCGCGTCACGGGTGAAGTCGTGGCAGGTGGCGTAGCGGTGGTCCGGATCCTTGGCCAGCACCTTGGCGATGACCGCGTCCAGCGCCGGCGGCAGATCCGGGCGCAGCGGGCTCAGCGCGGGCGGCGGCTCCTGGAGGTGACCCAGGGTGGCCTGGGCCAGCGAGGTCACCGGGAACGGGGTGCGGCCGGTGAGCAGTTTCACGAACGCGCAGCCCAGGCTGTAGATGTCGCCGCGATGGTCGAGCGGCCCGGCGACCAGGCGTTCGGGCGGCGCGTAGGCCAGCGTCGCCATCAGGCTGTCGGTGGCGGTGAGCTCGCGGCCGTCGGTGATCGATTTGGCCACACCGAAATCGGTGAGCAGCACCCGCTCCTCGCCGCCGGGCTCGTCGTCCGGTTCACCCGGCGAGAGCAGGAAGTTCGCGGGCTTCACATCCCGGTGCAGCAGCCCGCGCCGGTGCGCGTGGTCGAGGGCCTTGCCGACCTCGGTGATGATGCGCAGCGCCCGCTGCGGTGTCATGCCGGCGGGGTTCTTCTTCAATTCCACGGCGGCGTCGGTGCCGGCCACGTACTGCATGGCGATCCACAGCCGGCCGTCCTCCTCGCCGCGCGCGTAGACCGTGACGATATTCGGATGATCCAGTTCCGCCGCGAGATTCGCCTCGCGCTCGAACCGCGCCCGGTAGTGCTCGTCGTGGGACAGATCGGCGCTGAGCACCTTCAACGCGTCGAGCCGCCGCGGGAACATCGGATCCTGCACCAGATACACGGTGCCCATCCCGCCACTGCCGAGCACTCGGATCACCCGGTGGCCGCCCACGATCGTGCCGGGCCGCAACGGCATGGACATCCTCCCTCAGCACTGCCGGGATCCCGACCCTTTCGAATGTAGCAACGATCGTCACACCCGGCCCGGCATCAGATGTGCCCGTATGCCAGTAGCTCGTACTGTGCCGAAAGTCGTTGGCGCAGATCCTGGGACTGGTCGGCGAACACCTCGGCGACAAAGTGGTCGTAGGGCAGATAGCACATGAATTTCGCTCCGGCGGCGTTCTTCTCGTCTTTCAGCTGCAGGCACCGGGCGGTCGCCAGGCCGGGCGGCGGGTCGATGGGCTTGTACCGGTCGCCCAGCTCGTCCACGAAGGCACCGGTGAGCCGTTGCGCGCCGGCCGCGTCCCGGGCCCGGTAGACGCCGGAGAGCGCATGTGCCACCAGGTCCACCCCGGCCTCGTCGAAGGCGCGCCGGGTGGCCGCCGGTCGATCGTCGAGGGTCAGGGCGGCGTGGGGACCGTACAGTCCCTCGGTCGCCCAGATCTGGCCTTTGCCCGGCGGCAGGGTGCGGCCGAGCAGATCCTCGGGATCGGCGGCCAGTCCGGCGAGCTGATCCAGCGGGGTGGGCCGGTAGTCCCGCATGGCCTCGATCGTCTTGTCCAGCACCAGTTTCGCCGTGTCCAGCAGCGCCCCTGGACCGTCGGGCACGGTGAGGTCGTCCTCGATATAGAGCCAGTAGAGGTAGTCGTCCTGCGCGTAGGTGGCCTTCACCCATTCGAGCGAGGTCAGCGCCGCCTTCGCGGTGGGGTACCCGGGAATCTGTAGCGGCCCCTTGTCCGGATTATCCGGACTGGCCAGTCCGACAAGGAAATTCCCGGCCGCAGCGGCCTGCTCGGGCTTCGTGAACCGCAGCACCGTGATGCCCACGTTCAGCCCGAGCGTGGTGTCGGACCGATGCCGTCCGCCCGACTCCCAGCCCGAGATCAGGCCCGGCGCTGTGTCATTGAAATTGTCGATGCTGATCGGCGGGTAGTCCGCCGTGATCGCGTGTGCGGAATTGTTGAACACCAGGCGGTTGTCGATATCCAGCGCCAGCGGCACGTGCTCGGCCATCCGGATCGACTCCTGCAGCAGATCGCCCACCGTGATGTCGGGCTTCTGGCTGGTGATCGTGCGCGGTACGACCGGGTAGTTGCCCGGATCCAGTTGGGAGGCATCGACGATCGCGGCCTTCGAGGCGGGTGCCGCGGGATCACGATGGTCCGAGCCGCACGACGCCGTGAGGACGGTCGCCAACGCCAGCAGGGCCAGGCGGCTGGGCAGGGTGCTGGTGCGCGCGGTGGTCATGACTGTCCGCTCTTGGCCAGCATCGAATATTGCGCCGACACCCGTTGCGGGAACGAGGCCGGTGCGCCGCCGCTGAACCGCGCCTGCGCCCCGATCACCGCGACGTACCGGCCGTACACGACCGCGCAGATATAGGTGTACTGGCGAATCGGCTCGGGCTCATCGAGCTGGATGCAGTGCGCGTCGGTGATGCCGGGCGGATTGGGGAATTCGTCGTCGTCGCGGCCCAGGGTGGTGAGCGCGGCCTGTAAACCGAAGGCGGCCGCCAGGTCCCGGGTGCGGTAGACGGTCGCGGCATTGCGGGCGACCAGATCCACCCCGGCCGCGGCGAATGCCTTGCGAGCGGCGGCGCCGTCGCGTTCGTAGTGCAGGGCGCCCGCCGGGGTGTAGACACCACCGTAATCCCATCCGACCTGGTCGGCGTCGGAGGTGTCGTACTTGTTCGGCAGCGTCAATCCCAGGATGTCGCCGGGGTTGATCGGCAGATCGGGGAGGTCCTCCAGCGGCGTCGGCGTCAGATCGGACATCCGGGCGAGCTGGGCCTGCACCATGGCCCGCAGTCGCACCCCCAGCGCGGCCGGATCGGCCTGCGGGATCACGGCGTGGCCGACGATCGCGTACACGCCGTGCACCGCGAAGACCTGGCCCTTGGCATCGGTGATCGACGAGGCCCGCGCGTCGACGCCGTCGATCGGAATCAGGTGCAGCCCAGGGGCGGCCAGCGCATCGGCGAAGCCGTCGATCGCGGCCTGGGCGGCCGGCTCGGTCGGAAACCGCATGACCGCCAGCGTGATGTGCTTGCGCGCCCGGACACTGTTGTTGTTGCGCCAGATGTACGCGCCCGCGATCATGCGATTGTTCTGGGCGACCGCCTGCCAGGCCTTGGGGAAGGGACCGTCGGTGTCGTCGAAGTTCGCGTCGGAGGCGTCCAGCACCCGGGCCCCGCCCAGATACGTGACGTCGGGATCGATTTCGTCCGGACCGACCAGATAGGTCATCATGCGGCGCGACTCGATCTGGTACGCGTCGGTGGCGACCGAGTACGCCGGGGCGCACTCGATCGGGGCCGAAGGATACGGTCCGACAACGAGTTTCGAGAAGTCGGCCGGTGTCATGCCGGGGATCGGGCGACCCGGAACCGTCGACGACGCCACCGCGATGCCGAACGCCAGGACGGCCGTCACCACCGTCACGATCGTCAGAACCATTCGCGGCCTGCGGAATTCGTGGATTCGCCTCACGCCGTCACCTGCTCGTCACCAGCACGTACTCGGCCGAGGTCTTCTGATACAGCTCCGGCACATTCATGGCGCCGACCTGCACGGTGTACCGGTCCACATGGAAGTTGCACTGATTGGCGACCACATTTCCGTGGTCCAGCACCGCGAAACAGCCGATGTCGCCGGGGAAACCCGGCGGCGGGGCGATGCTCCGGCGATCGCCGGAGGTGTCCGTGGACGGATTCCACCGGTCCCACAGCGCGCGGGCCGCCGTCCCGGTCCGGCTGTGGAACACCAGCGCGTCGCCGTAGCCGACCAGGTCGATGTCGCCGACCGTCAGGAAATCGAGGTCGTTGTCGGTCAGGCTCTGCAGCGCGCCGCGGCCCGTGTACACCCCGTCCGGATCCGGCCGCATGGGCTCTTCGGGATTGGTCGGCAGGGTGCGGCCGAGAATGCCGTCCGGATCGAGCGGCAGGTGCTCGAACCGGTCCGCAGGTGTGGGCTGGAACCGGTCCAGCAGCGGTAGCGCCACGTCCAGCATTCGTTCGGTGCGGGCGGTCAGGTCGGCCAGATCGGGTGCGGCGGCCAGCTCGTCGACCACCTTGATGAACACCACGTAGCGGTCGTGCACGGTCCAGGAGCCGATCGAGGCCACGTTCGGACGCCAATGCGCCTTGCTGTCAGGGTATTTCGGCAGGGTGACGGCCCGGTTGTCGACGTTGTAGGTGAAGTCGTCGTGTTCGAGCGCGGGGCCCGCCGCCGCGGCGCGCCCGGCGTCCGGCAGTTCCAGCACCGCGATGCTCAGCCTGCGGTGCTTGTCGTCGGAATCGGATCCGGTGCACCAGGTATCGACCCAGCCGCCGCGCAGATCGTGGGCGACCTCGTCGAAGGTGTCGTTGATGAGGATGTCGCCCAGACCCTTGTGATTGGTGACGATGTGCGGGCGGATGTCATTGGAGCACTCGTAGGCGTAGTCCCGGTCGGCCTCGAACGGCAGCGCCACGTAGTCCGACAGCCGCTGTGACTCGCGGATGCGGGATTGCTTGTCGGTCTTGGCATTTCCCACCACGCGCGGCGCGGTCTGATAGTTGCCGACCTCGAGGCCGGCCGGATCGGTCTGCTGCCGTACCGGTTGCCCGGAAACGCTGGTGGTACAGCCGGTCGCGGCGGCGAGCACGACCGCGACACCGCACAGCAGCGGCGCGCGCGACGTGAACGATCTCACCGTCCCCTCCTCGCGCCGGATGTTACCGGCGCGCAAGTCTTCTCGCGCGGCTTTGGCGGTCGGCGGTGTGGTCTCGGACACGATCGCGCGGCAATCCGGGCACCGGGACGTCTCGGCGCGCGCCCGCGCTGCGGCGGGCCGCGGAGGCACAATCCTTAGCATGACGGCGAATTCCGTGGTCGGCGCGCCGCAACCCTCACCGACAGGGATGTATCGCGGTGATTAACACAAATTCGCAAGCGAGAGGTCCGTCCTGTGAAGATTGCACCGAACGGGACTTCGATGCCCGATCCGTATCCCCGGGCAGGTACCTTCTACCCATGTTCTCCAAAGTCCTGGTCGCCAACCGCGGCGAGATCGCCATTCGCGCCTTCCGCGCGGCCTACGAACTCGGCATCGGTACCGTCGCGGTTTTTCCGTACGAGGACCGCAACTCCGTGCACCGGCTCAAGGCCGACGAGGCCTACCAGATCGGTGAGCCCGGCCACCCCGTGCGGGCGTACCTGTCGATCGAGGAGATCATCAAGGCCGCCAAGAGCGCCGGTGCGGACGCCATCTACCCGGGCTACGGCTTCCTGTCGGAGAACCCGGACCTGGCCGCCGCCTGCGCCCGCGAGGGCATCACCTTCATCGGCCCGTCCGCGCAGGTCCTCGAACTGACCGGTAACAAGGCGCGTGCCATCGCCGCCGCCAAGGCCGCCGGACTGCCGGTGCTGCGCTCGAGCGAACCGTCCGCCGATGTGGACGTGCTCATGACCGCCGCGGAGTCCATGGAGTTCCCGCTGTTCGTCAAGGCGGTGGCCGGCGGCGGCGGGCGCGGCATGCGGCGGGTCACCGATCCGGCCCAGCTGCGCGAATCCATCGAGGCCGCCGCGCGCGAGGCCGAATCCGCCTTCGGCGACGCGACCGTGTTCCTCGAGCAGGCGGTGGTCAACCCCCGCCACATCGAGGTGCAGATCCTGGCCGACCAGCAGGGCGATGTCATCCACCTCTTCGAGCGCGACTGCTCGCTGCAGCGCCGCCACCAGAAGGTGATCGAGCTCGCACCTGCCCCGAACCTGGATCCCGAACTCCGCGACCGCATTTGCGCCGACGCAGTGGCCTTCGCCCGCCAGATCGGTTACTCCTGTGCGGGCACCGTGGAATTCCTGCTCGACGAACGCGGCAATCACGTGTTCATCGAGATGAACCCGCGAATCCAGGTGGAGCACACGGTGACCGAGGAGATCACCGATGTCGACCTGGTGCAGTCGCAGCTGCGCATCGCCGCCGGGGAGACCCTGGCGGATCTGGGCCTGAGCCAGGACGGCATCCAGATCCGCGGCGCGGCGCTGCAGTGTCGCATCACCACCGAGGACCCGGCCAACGGCTTCCGGCCCGACACCGGCCGCATCACCGGCTACCGCTCGCCCGGCGGCGCGGGCGTGCGCCTGGACGGCGGCGCGAATGTCGGCGCGGAGGTCGGGGCCTACTTCGACTCCATGCTGGTCAAGCTCACCTGCCGCGGGCGCGATTTCGCCACCGCGGTGGCGCGCGCCCGGCGCGCGGTCGCCGAATTCCGCATCCGCGGCGTGACGACCAACATCCCGTTCCTGCTCGCGGTGCTGGACGATCCGGACTTCCGCGCGGGCCGGGTGACCACCTCGTTCATCGACGAGCGGCCGCAGCTGCTCACCCTCAAGAGCTCGGCCGACCGCGGCACCAAGATCCTGCAGTACCTGGCCGACGTCACCGTGAACAAGCCGCACGGCTCGCGGCCGACCAAGGTGTACCCGCACGACAAGCTGCCCGCCCTCGACATGACCGTGCCGCCCCCGCCCGGCTCCCGGCAGCGGCTGCTCGAGCTGGGACCGGAAGGCTTCGCGCAGTGGCTGCGCAACCGCGAGGGGGTGGCCGTCACCGACACCACCTTCCGCGACGCGCACCAGTCGCTGCTGGCCACCCGGGTCCGCACCAACGGCCTGCTCGATGTGGCCGGGCACGTGGCGCGGATGACGCCCGAGCTGCTGTCCATCGAATGCTGGGGCGGCGCAACCTACGACGTGGCGCTGCGCTTCCTCTACGAAGACCCGTGGGAGCGGCTCGCGGCGCTGCGCGAGGCGGTGCCGAATATCAACCTGCAGATGCTGCTGCGCGGCCGCAACACCGTCGGCTACACGCCGTACCCCGAAAAGGTCACGCGCGCTTTCGTTTCCGAGGCCACCGCCACCGGCATCGACATCTTCCGCATCTTCGACGCGCTCAACAATGTCGACCAGATGCGCCCGGCCATCGACGCCGTCCGCGAAACCGGCACGGCCCTGGCCGAAGTCGCACTCAGCTACACCGGCGACCTGTCGAACCCGAGCGAGGACCTCTACACCCTCGACTACTACCTCAAGCTCGCCGAGCAGATCGCCGAGGCCGGAGCACACGTCATCGGCATCAAGGACATGGCCGGACTGTTGCGCGCGCCCGCCGCGCACACCCTGGTCACCGCGCTGCGCCGGGAGTTCGACCTGCCCGTGCACGTGCACACCCACGACACCCCGGGCGGCCAGCTGGCCACCTACCTGGCGGCCTGGCAGGCCGGTGCGGACGCCGTCGACGGCGCGTCGGCACCCATGGCGGGCACCACGTCTCAGCCCGCGCTCTCGGCCATCGTTGCGGCAGCGGCGAATTCGCCCCACGACACCGGGCTGAACCTGCAGAACGTGTGCGACCTGGAGCCGTACTGGGAGGCGCTGCGAAAGGTGTACGCGCCCTTCGAATCCGGGCTGCCGGGGCCGACCGGCCGCGTCTACCACCACGAGATTCCCGGCGGCCAGTTGTCGAACCTGCGCCAGCAGGCCATCGCGCTCGGCCTGGGCGACCAGTTCGAGCAGGTCGAGGCCAAATACGCCGCGGCCGACCGGATGCTGGGCCGGCTGGTCAAGGTCACCCCGTCCTCCAAGGTGGTCGGCGATCTGGCGCTGGCACTGGTCGGCACCGGCGTCGACGTCGAGGACTTCGCCGCCGACCCGGGCCGCTACGACATCCCGGACTCGGTCATCGGCTTCCTGCGCGGCGAACTCGGCACTCCGGCCGGCGGCTGGCCCGAGCCCTTCCGCAGCCGCGCCCTCGCCGGCCGCGGCCCCGCCAAGCCGGAGACCGAGCTGACCGCGGCCGACGAGGCCGGGCTGAGCGGGACCTCGGCCGAGCGCCGGGCCACCCTCAACCGCCTGCTGTTCCCCGGCCCCACCGCCGAATTCGTCGCCCACCGCGAGAAGTTCGGCGACACCACCGGGTTGTCGGCCAACCAGTTCTTCTACGGCCTGCGCCACGACGAAGAACATCACGTCCAGCTCGACAAGGGCGTCACCCTGCTCATCGGCCTGGAGGCCATCTCCGAGCCAGACGAGCGCGGCATGCGCACGGTCATGTGCATCCTCAACGGGCAGCTGCGCCCCATCACGGTGCGCGACCGCTCCATCGCCAGCGAGATCCCCGCCGCCGAGAAGGCCGACAAGACCAATGCCGGCCACATCGCGGCGCCCTTCGCCGGCGTGGTGACCCTGGCCGTCTCCGAAGGCGATTCGGTCGCGGCGGGTGACACCATCGGCACCATCGAGGCCATGAAGATGGAGGCCGCCATCACCGCCCCGCGCGCCGGCGTGGTCCGCCGCGTTGCCATCGCCAAGGTGCAGCAGGTGGAGGGCGGCGACCTGCTCGTCGACGTGAGCCTCACCGAGGCCGCCGCCGAATGACCCGCATCGTGGCGGGTACCGCCGGAGGCCGACGCCTGCGCGTCCCCCCGGCGGGCACCCGCCCCACCTCCGACCGTGTGCGCGAGGCGCTGTTCAGCCTCCTGCACGCCCGTATGGATTTCGACGGCCTGCACGTCCTCGACCTCTACGCGGGCTCGGGGGCGCTGGCCCTGGAGGCGCTGTCCCGCGGCGCCTCGCACGCGCTGCTCATCGAAGCGGACCGCAAGGCCGCCGCCATCATTCGCGGCAATATCGGCGACCTCGGGCTGCCGGGCGCGGAGCTGCGCCAGAACTCGGTCACCAGCGTCCTGTCGGGTGCGCCGCCGGAACGCTACGACCTCGTCTTCTCCGACCCGCCCTATGACCTCGACGTCGCCGACGTGCAGGCCGACCTCCGCGCCCTCGTCGCCAACGGCTGGCTCCACGACGGCGCCCTCATCGTCGTGGAGCGCTCCACCCGCTCGCCCGAGGTGTCCTGGCCCGACGGCTACGCACCGCTGAAGTCCCGCACCTACGGCGAGACGCGCATCGACCTCGCCGAATTCGAGGGCTGACACCCGACGGATTTCCCGGCTCCCGCCGGTCTGAATACCGACAGGAACAGACCGGAGTAGGGAGTACGTGATGTCGGATTCGATACGGACCGCCGTGGTCACCGGTGCGAGCCGGGGATTCGGGCGGGCGATCGCCGCCTCGCTCGTCGCCTCGGGTGCGCGGGTGATCGGCGTGGCGCGGGACGAGCAGGCATTGCAGGACGTTCGCGCGGAGCTCGGGGACCGATTCGTGCCGGTGGCGGCCGACGCGACCGAGGAAGCCGTGGCGCAGAAGGTGATTCGCGTGTACCGGCCGGAATTGCTGGTGCTCAACGCCGGGGCCACTCCACCCCTGGCCCCCGTGCACGAACAGACCTGGGAGACCTTCAGTCGCAACTGGGAGACCGATACCAAGCAGGCGTTCGTCTGGATCGGGGCCGCCCTGCGGGAGCCGCTGCCCTCGGGGAGCGCGGTGATCGCCATGTCGAGCGGGGCCGCACTGGCGGGGTCGCCGCTCAGCGGCGGATACGCGGGAGCCAAGTCCACCATCCGATTCATCCGGACCTACGCCGCCGCGGAATCGGACCGCGCGGGGCTCGGCATCCGGTTCGTGGCCCTGCTGCCCCGGCTGACACCGGCCACCGGGCTCGGTGAGAAGGCGGTCGCGGGGTATGCCGCCCGGCAGGGCATCGACGTGGAGACCTATCTCGCCGAAATGGGGCCGGTGCTCACGCCCGAGCAGGTCGGCAAGGCGGTGGTCGAACTCGCCGATGATCCCGGCAGTGCGGCGGAATACTTGGTGAGCGGCGCCGGGCTGAAGCAGATCGGCTGAGGGGTCGCGACCATGACGACCAGCGCACCTCCGGGAGTAGCGGCCATGCCCTCCGACACCGAACGGCCCGCGGTCTCCGCACCGCCCACCGAGCGCGAATTCGCCGCTCTCACACAGCGATTCCGGCCGGAGTTGCTCGCGCACTGCTATCGCATGCTGGGGTCGGTGCACGATGCCGAGGACCTGGTGCAGGAGACCTACCTGCGGGCCTGGCGGGGGTTCGGCGGGTTCGAGGGCCGGTCGTCGCTGCGGCACTGGCTGTACAAGATCGCCACCATGGCCTGCCTGACCGCGCTGGAAGGGCGTTCGCGTAGGCCGCTGCCGTCGGGGCTGGGAGCGCCGGAGGACGATCACCGGGTGGCGATGGCGGCCCGGGAGCCCGGGGTGGCGTGGTTGCAGCCCGCGCCGGACTCGCTGTTCGGGTTCGACGATCCGGCCGCCATCGTGGCCGGGCGGACCGGGGTGCGGCTGGCCTTCATCGCGGCACTGCAACTTCTGCCCGCCCGGCAGCGCGCGGTGCTGACGCTGCGCGACGTGCTGGCCTTCCGGACCGCGGAGGTCGCCGCCATGCTGGACACCACGCCGACCGCCGTGGACAGTGCGCTGCGGCGGGCGCGGAGCCGATTGGCACAGGCCGGGCCGGTGGAGGCGGACCTGGCCGAGCCGGACGAACTCGCGCAGCGGCGGCTGCTCGACGGCTATGTCGACGCGTTCACCCGCGCCGATCATGCCGCGCTGCTCGAACTGCTGCGTGCCGACGTGGAGATGGAAATGCCGCCCACGCCAACGTGGTTCACCGGACGCGAGGCGGTCCTGGGATTCCTGCGCAGCCGGATCCTGCGGCCGGGCCTGTGGCGTTTCACGCCGACCCGCGCGAATGGCCAGCCCGCCTTCATCGTTCACAAACGCGTCGACGACCACCACTACGAGGCCTACGGGATTCACGTCCTGACGCTGATCGGGGCCAGGATCGGGCGCATCACCGCGTTCAACGACCCGGCCCTGGTCCGCACCTTCGGCGCGGCGGCCGCGCTGGAACTCTGAGGCCCGGCCCGCCGTCGAGATCCGAAGCGGGAGTGGAGGATACGGCGATGCCCGCCGTGTGCGAACACGGCGGGCATCGTCACAAAGGTCCGGGAACGTCAGTTCTGGAACAGGTCCTTCACCGACTGCGGGGCCTTGTACTGGCAGGTGTTGGCCAGGCAGCCCAGGTCCCACAGCTGCTCGATGGCAGACAGCACCGAGTAGTGGTCCGAGACCTCGGTCGAGACCTTGTGGTGCGGCTGGGGCTTACCCTGCTCGCCCTGCTCCTTGTGCACCTTGTCGGAGTTGATCACCAGCAGCGGGGCGTCGCCGCCACCGAGCACGGTGCCGTTGGCGCCGACCGGGCTGCCCGGGCCGCCGGAGAAGCCGGAGTAGTCGTTCTCGTCCCAGGCGATCACGATGCTGGAGCGGGTCTTCTTCCAGACGTCCGAGTTCGTGATCTTGGTGACGGTGTCCTTCAGATAGTCGTCACCCAGGTGGATCGGGCCGTGCGCCACACCGGAAGCCGGCTCCTCACAGGCCGGCTTGTTGATCAGCGTCGCCGCCGCGTGGGAGACGCCGTGCATGTCCGAGCACTGGTCGGGGCTGATCCAGGTGAAGGCCGGCACGTTGCCGCTCTTCAGGTCGGCGTCGAAGTTGTTCTCGAACGGCACGACCTTCTGCAGGCGGGCGTTGCCGGGAGAGTTGACGTCCGAGAAGTACATGAACGGGTTGTGCTTCTGGGCGTACAGCTTGACCGTGGTGCCGTTGACATCGCCCGGCGCGAACTCGCCCTGGAAGCCGGCCGACGGCATGCCGCCCATGTAGGCCTTCCAGGACTTGCCCTTGCCCTCGAGCTCATCGACCAGGTTCTTGCCGGCGAACATGTGCGGCTTGGCGGTCGCGCTGGCGATCTGCGCGGGGGTCAGCGCGGCGCCGGAGGTGCCGTCGCCGGAGTTCGGGACGAATTCCTCGGGGGCGCAGGTGGAGTCGGCGCCGGCCTTGCAGTCGTCCCAGATGCCCTGGAAATCGCCCGAGAACATGGAGAGATAGTTCGGCAGACTCGGGTGGGTCACACCGTGGAAACCGGTGGACACGCCGTTGTTGTTGGCCAGCTGGTTGATGAACGGCGCGTCGGCGGTGTTGCCGAGGATGTCGTCGTCTCCCTGGTTCTCCATCATGATGTAGAAGATGTGTTCCGGCGCCGCCCCTTGGCCGTTCCCCGGATCGGCCGACGCGGACGCGCCCACCAGGCCGCTGAACGCGCTCACTGTCGCAGCCACGGTGACTGCGATCTTCCGACCCAACGATGCCCTTGCCATATGCGTGTACTTCCTTCATCGAGCGAGATTGCCGATGCAGCTTCGCAATCGGGTCAGGAAACGATCAACGCGAGCAAACCGAACAGTATGCGAACGGAGAGCAAGCAGTTGCTAGGTTGCAGAACCATAGCTGACCAGGCATAACCGGGCAGCGGAGGCTGGGCCGGGCCGCGGCAGCCTCGCCGCCATGCGGTAACGTTCGGCCATGGCTGGAGCACTGTGCCCCGGGTCGTTCGACCCCGTGACCAATGGACATCTCGACGTGATCGCCCGCGCCGCCGGGCAATTCGACGAGGTTGTCGTGACCGTCGTGGTGAACCCCAACAAACAGGGCATGTTCACCGTCGAAGAGCGGATGGACCTGATCCGCGAGGTTACCGCCCACCTGCCCAATGTGCGGGTGGAATCCTGGCGCGGCCTGCTGGTCGACTTCGCCAAACAGCAGGGCATCACCGCCATCGTCAAGGGCCTGCGCGATGCCACCGACTTCGGCTACGAGCTCCAGATGGCCCAGATGAACCACAAGCTCACCGGTGTCGACACCTACTTCATCGCCACCAACCCGGCCTACGGCTTCGTCTCCAGCTCTCTGGTCAAGGAGGTCGCCGCCTACGGTGGTGACGTCGCCGACCTGCTCCCGCCGATCGTCCACAAGCGTCTGCTCGCCCGCATCGCCGAACGCCGGGCCTGATCGCCACCGCAGGGGCGCAACCCCTTCCGCCCCTGCGGAATCCGGCCCATCTCGGAGCGCGCGGACGGCCATATCACAGTGCGCGGACCGTCAGGCCGCGCGGTTCGGGCGCCGGGGCCGGCTCGATCCGGCCGTCCGGGCGGCGTCGGCGGGTGGCCAGGGCGGACCGCAGGTGCCGGGCCGGCCGGCCCCTGACCAGGTCGTCCCAGGTCCAGCGGACCACGTCGAAACCGAGAGCGCGCAGATAGGTTTCGCGGGTCCGCTCGCGCTGCACGGCGGCCGCGAGGTCCAGACCCGGCCGCAACAGCCGGCCGTACTCGGTGGGCCCGTCGAATTCGCAGAGGACACCGGCGGATTCGTAGTAGAAGTCGACCCGGCCGACGAACCGGCCGTCCGGGGTCAGCACATTGCCCTGCGATCGGGGCAGCGGTAGCGCGTGCTGCTGGATCATGGTGCGGCTGAGGGACTCGCCGATGCTCTGGCTGCGGCCGTCGAGCATCGCGATCACCTGCTTCGCCTGGCCGATCCCGTAACGGCCCTTGGCCCGGGCGAGCTCCTCACCCAGTTCGGCCGCTCCCAGCCCGAACATGCCCGCCAGCGCGTCGCCCGCCACGACGGCCGCGTCGAACGGCAGGGTCAGGGCCAGATCCACCACCGTCCGCGCGGGGGTGGTGACCAGCAGCCCGTCGAGCTCCGCCGCCGAATCCACCGGCGAACCATGGACTTTCGTGCAGGGTCTGGTCCGGCCGCCGCCGCGGCGGTTGCGGGTGACGCACACGCGGTCCAGGGGAGTGCGCCACAGCGTGGTGCCGTAGAGCACGGCCGCCGACTGGTGACTCACCACGGTGCCCGCCGCCATGTCCGGCAGCACGGCCCGGATCAACCGCCGATGCTGATCCCGCCGGTCCAGGGCCGACGTGAGCCCGTGCTGTCCACGTCTGCGCTGAGGTGCGAGGCTCCGCTGCTGCCCGTGCCCCCGCTGCTGCCCGAGGCTCCGCTGTGCGCCGCACCCCTCGAGCAGCGCCTGCCGGGATCCGCTTGTCCCGCACCGCCGTTCGCCACTTCCGGCCGTCCCCTCGGCGCTGGTGGCGATCGTCTCGGCCGTGGCGCCCATCGCCGCGTCGGCGGCCGTGATCCGGGTTGTCACTCGCCCTCCCGGCGGGGCGGCTGCGGGCGCCGGTGCCGTACGCACGACCCGCGGACCCGCCCCGTCGGCCGCTGTGGCCGCGGCCCGGCCGTATCCCGCCGTCCCCCAAGGCATCCGCGCCAACGGTCCATGTCGGAACCCCTTTCGTCGTCGATGCTGTCTTGGACGCCGACAGGCCGAAAAGGGTTCCCGCACACGCGGAGAACATCGAGCGGGTGGGGGCTCAGAACACCCAGAGCCGGAGGGTGAGGAAACGCATGGTGCCGACTGCGGCGGTGATACCCAGCACCGCAATGGCTTCGGTGAGGCCGCCGATGCCCGGCTCGGTGACCTCGAGAATGGCCAGCCCACCCGAGGTGATGGCCAGTCCGGCCAGCGCGAGCGCGCCGCCCTCCAGTTGCGCTGTGTACCAGCGCACCCGGTCGGCTGCCTGGAAGGTGAGCCGCCGGTGCATCTCGTTGGCCAGCGCGGTGCTCACGATGGAGCCGGCCAGATTGGCCAGCTGCGGGCCGCCGCCGTAGAGCGCGAGGAACAGCAGGATGTAGCCGACATTGCTGAGGCCGCCCACCAGGGCGAAGCGAATCAACTGCGCGAAGACCGCGCCGCCGCGGAGCCATACCCCGAGCCGGCCCAGCCAGCGCGAGCCCGTCGCGTGCAGGGCTTCGGTGCCGTGGGCGAGGGCCTCGGTGCCGTAGGCCAGGGCCTCCGTGCCGTAGGTATAGGTGTTCACCAGCCCGGTCACGGGCATCGTCGCCCGTTCCGGAATCTCGTGGACAGCCATCGTCTTCCCCATCCGAACACATCGGTGCCGGCCGGGCGGTCCGGAGTTCTTCCGGGCCAGCCAGTGGCCGACACGTTCTCGCCCTTCCACGGTAACACCAAGTGGAGTGGATTCCTCCACTTGTTTTTGTGGTCTGTGAAACAGGCCATGTTCCGGAAAACCAGCGACACGCCGTGTCGGACCTTGTTGACAGCGCTGAGATTGGCAGACTGGCGGAAGCGGAGAGTCTCGCCGTGAGTCCTGGCAGGAGAGTGGGGTAGCACATGTACCGGGTATTCGAAGCGCTCGACGAACTGGTGGCCATCATCGAAGAGGCCCGTGGCATCCCGCCGACCCGCAACTGCATCGTGCCGCGCGGTGAGGTGCTGGAACTTCTGGACGATGTCCGCGAGGCCCTGCCCGGCGAACTCGACGACGCCCAGGACGTGCTCGATCACCGCGACAAGATCGTCACCGATGCCCGCACCGGCGCCGAGACCACGGTCAAGACCGCCAATGAGCAAGCGCACCACACGGTTACCTCCGCGCGCGACGAGGCCGACCGTATCCTCGCCGACGCCAAGGCGCACGCCGATCGCATGGTCGCCGAGGCCCGCGCCCACGCCGAGCACCTGGTCGGCTCGGCGGAAGAGGAGGCCGAGCGCACCGTCGCCGACGGCCAGAAGGAATACGACACCCTCACCGGCCGGGCCCGCGCCGAGGCCGACCGCCTGGCCGTCGCCGGACAGGCCTCCTACGACCGCTCCGTCGCCGAGGGCAAGGCCGAGCAGGACCGCCTGGTCTCGCAGACCGAGGTGGTCCGCGCCGCCCACGCCGAATCCGCCCGGCTCATCGACACCGCCCAGGCCGACTCCGACCGCCTCCGCCAGGAATGCGACGACTACGTCGACGGCAAGCTCGCCGACTTCGAGGAAACCCTGCACAACACACTGCGCATCCTCGGCCGCGGCCGCCACCAGGTCCGCCCGGGCGGCTCCGTCCCCGATTACGCCTCCGAGTTCCGCCGCTGAATTTCCGGTCGGATTGCCCGCTTTCGTCCCATTTGGGTCGCAAGCGGGCCCTTCGGTATTGTTGGGTGGTTGCCCATTCCACACCTAGCGTGAGTGAGTTCAGAGATGTCCGCCGATTCCGGTCATGGTTCGCGTCATCGTCACAAGACGATTGACGCGGGTTTCGTGCTGGACGTACGCAGTCTCGGACGCGCCCCCGGTTCCATGCGCGAGCTGCAGCGCACCCTGACGACAGCCGAGAAGATCGGCCTCGATCTGATCGGCATCCCGGCCGGTGCGCAGGTCGAGCTGGATCTCACGCTGCAGTCGGTCTCCGAGGGCGTGCTCGTCACCGGCACGGTGTCCGCTCCCATCGAGGGCGAATGCTCGCGCTGCCTCGAATCGTTCACCGACGAGATCGAACTGCAGCTCACCGAGCTGTTCGCCTACCCGGACAGCGCCACCGAGCAGACCACCGAGGAAGACGAGATCCCGCGCCTGGTCGACGATTTCATCGACCTGGAACCGGTGATCATCGATGCCGTCGGCCTGGAGCTGCCGCTGCAGCCGCTGTGCGAGCCGGACTGTGCCGGACTGTGCCCGGAATGCGGCGTCAAGATGGCGATTGCGGGTTCCGGCCACGGTCATGAGATACTTGACCCTCGCTGGGCCGGACTCGCCAAGTTCTCTGACAAAGAACACACCAACGCTGAGTCCACCGACGCGGAGACCGTGTCGGACCCATCAACCGATTCCACCCTTGCGGGACACAACGGTGCCGCAAGTAAGAAGACAGAGGAGAGCTAGTCGTGGCCGTTCCGAAGCGCCGGATGTCCCGTGCCAACACCCACGCGCGTCGCAGCCAGTGGAAGGCCGCCGCGCCGACCCTGATCACCTGCCCGAACCGCGCCTGCGGCCAGAAGACCCTGCCGCACATCGCGTGCCCGAGCTGCGGCACCTACAAGGGCCGTCAGGTCACCTCCGCGATCTGATTCGCTTCAGCCGACCGTGACCGCCAGCAAGGATGCGGCGGATATTCCCGCCGTAGGTGATGCAGCCGACCATGCCAGTCTGCTCGAGGCACTCGGCGTGGACGTACAACCGGAGCTACTGCGCCTAGCGCTGACGCACCGGTCGTACGCCTACGAGAACGGTGGCTTGCCGACCAACGAGCGCCTGGAGTTCCTGGGCGATTCGGTGCTCGGCCTGAGCATTACCGAGCGCCTCTATCTGGAGCACCCGGACAAGTCCGAGGGTGAGCTGGCGAAGCTGCGCGCGAGCGTGGTGAACATGCACGCGCTGGCCGAGGTGGCCCGCTGTCTCGGTGAGGGCGGTCTCGGCCGCCATCTCCTGCTCGGTAAGGGCGAGGAGCTCACCGGTGGCCGCGACAAGCCGAGCATCCTGGCCGACGGCATGGAGTCGCTGCTGGGTGCGGTGCACCTGCAGCACGGCATCGATGTGGCACGCACCGTCGTGCTGCGGCTGTTCGCCGAACTGCTCGAGCGCGGTCCCCGCATGGGGGCCGGGCTCGACTGGAAGACCAGCCTGCAGGAGCTGACGGCCGAGCGCGGCATCGGCGTGCCCAGTTACGAGATCACCTCCACCGGGCCCGACCACGACAAGGAGTTCACCGCCACCGCGGTGATCGGTGGTCAGGGTTATGGCCAGGGGGTGGGCCGCTCCAAGAAGGAAGCGGAACAGAAGGCCGCGGGCGCGGCCTACAAGGCATTGAACGCCGAGAACGCGCCCGAGGGTTCGGCCGACGGCTCGAAGAGCTAGATGCCCGAACTTCCCGAGGTCGAAGTCGTCCGGCGCGGGCTCACCGAGCATGTGGTGGGCCGCGTCCTGGACCGGGTGACGGTCAAGCATCCGCGTTCGGTGCGCCGGCACGAGCTGGGCGGGGACGATCTCGCCGCCCGACTGACCGGTCTGCGCGTCGAGAACGCGCAGCGGCGGGGCAAATTCCTGTGGCTCACCTTCGATGAGCCCGACACGTCTCTGGTCGTGCATCTCGGCATGTCCGGACAGATGCTGGTGCAGCCCGCGACCGCGCCGCTGGAGAAGCACGCGCACATCATCGCCGCCCTCGACGACGGGAACGAACTGCGGTTCGTGGACCAGCGCACCTTCGGCGGCTGGATGCTCTCGGATCTGGTCGAGGTGAACGGGACCTGGGTGCCCGAGTCCGCCGCGCACATCGCGCGCGACCCGCTGGATCCGCTCTTCGACGCCGACGCCGTGGTGAAGACCCTGCGCGGCAAGCAGTCCGAGATCAAGCGGCTGCTGCTGGATCAGACCGTGGTGTCCGGTGTCGGCAATATCTATGCCGACGAGGCGCTGTGGCGGGCCAAGATCCACGGTGAGCGCTCGGCGGCCAAGCTGACCGGGCCCGCGCTGCACACGCTGCTCGGCGAGACACGGACCGTCATGGACGAGGCGCTGCGGGCCGGGGGCACCTCCTTCGACGCCCTCTACGTGAACGTCAACGGCCAGTCCGGGTACTTCGAGCGGTCGCTCAATGCCTATGGGCGCGAGGATGAGCCGTGCCGGCGCTGCGGTGCGATCATGCGCCGGGAGAAGTTCATGAACCGTTCGTCTTTCTCCTGCCCCCGTTGCCAACCCCGCCCGCGCGGCTGAGACCAGCGGGTATTCTTCGCTTCAAGGTCATTCCAGTGTGGCCGAGCCTCCCCATCCCGTCTGTCGAGGCGCTACCTTTTCACTAGCGGCAAGTGTTGTGGCGGCTGGAGGAAACAATGCGCAAACTGACCTACTATGTCGCGGCCACCATCGACGGATTCATCGCCACCGATGCGGGCTCGGTCGACTTCTTCCCGGTCGGGGGTGACCACGGGCCCGCGATCATCGCGCAGTACCCCGAGACCCTCCCGACCAAGGTTCGTCAGGTAATGGGCGTCGACAAAACCTGTCGGAACTTCGACACCGTGATCATGGGCCGCAAGACGCACGATTTCGGCGTCCGGACCGGCACTTCCAGCCCGTACGCCCATCTGCGGCAGTTCGTGGTGTCGACCACGCTGCCGGAGAATCCCGCCCCCGATGTGGAGTTGATCGCCGAGAACCCGATCGAGCGGGTGCGCGAGCTCAAGCGCGAGAAGGGGCTCGGCATCTGGCTGTGCGGCGGCGGTGAGCTCGCCCAGACCCTGCTGCCGGAGATCGATCAGGTGTTCCTGAAGCTCTACCCGATGGTGCTGGGCCATGGCCGCCCGCTGTTCGGCACGGCCGGTCACCTGCCCGAACCCGCCCGGTTCCGGGTGCTCACCAGCCGCGTCTTCGAGGACGGCGTGGCCTTCATCAAGTACAGCCGGGTGCGCTGACCGCCGTTATGCCAGGTCGTGGTCGAGTGCGTAGATCGCGGCCTGGGTCCGATCCCGGACGCCCAGCCGCGTCAGGATGTTCGAGACGTGGTTCTTCACCGTGCCCTCGCTGACATACAGGGCGCGTGCGATCTCCCGATTGGACGCGCCGGGGTCGCCAGCAGGAGCAGGATCTCCGATTCCCGTTTGGTCAGGTCGGCGGCGGGTCGCGCGAGCCGTTCGCGCATGCCGGTCAGGCGATGGCCGCCGCGCCGGGATCGAAACCCCTTCCGCCGTCGGGACTGACGGCGCTGTCGCTGACGTTCCTGCTGCCCGCGCCGATCGTGCGGGTGGGCCGTGTGTTCGTGGGCGTCGGCATGATCTGGCTGGCCACGTGGCTGCGTGCGGCGGCCGGACGCGCCGCGGACCGGCTGCCGCAGTAAAGCTAGCCGGGCTTCAGAGGATCGCGACCGCCACCACCAGGCCGATGGCGATGTGCGCGGCGGACACCACCACGGACTCGGTGCTGAACTCCGGATTCTTCAGCACCGCACCGATATCGATGCCGAGCACGAATTCCAGGCTGCGCATCGCGATCACCTGGGCCACGATGCCGACCAGTCCGTAGATCGTGGTGGCGATCAGGCCCTCGGCGAGTTTGCCCGCCTGCGCGTAGATGGCCAGCACCACGATGAACGCCGTGCTGAGCATGGCCGCGGAGCTGACGATCACGGCGTTCGGCAGCCCGCGCGCCACCATGGCGCGCAATGGGCCGGGAGTGGTCCAGTCCACGGCCTGGAAGCCGATGAGCAGCAGCACCAGGCCCAGCAGGGCGTAGCAGAGGATCGCGCCGACGCCGCGGCCCAGGAAGTGCCAGTACCCGGCTTCGAGTGCGAGAGCGGTGGTCATCGGGATCCTCCGGGTCGGGGTGAATCGGGCGGTGGCTACTGCGGTGTGTGATGGCTACTGCGGAATGCGGTGCGGGACGAAGGTGGAGCTGTCGTCGGTGATCAGGCCGACGGTCTCCCGGATACCCAGTCCCGCGGAGGTATCGCCCACGATCCAAGCACCCAGCACCGGTCGCATGCCGTCGAATTCGGGGAGCGGGTCCAGCAATTGATAGACGTACCCCTCGGCGCCGTAGACGCCGCCGGTGGCGGTTTCCATGCCCGCCCCGACGATGGTCATGTTCGCGCCCTCGCGGCCCAGCTTCGGCTTGCGGATGTACTCGGTCAGCTCGTGCGGGTCGTCGAGGTAGGCGGGCAGCAGGTTGGGGTGGCCGGGATACATCTCCCACAGCACCGCCAGGATCGCCTTGTTGGACAGCAGGGACTTCCAGAGCGGTTCGATCCACATCGTTTCCGGCAGTGACTCCACCACGCGGCGGCCGAAATCGTCGTCGAGGGCCCATTCCCATGGGTAGAGCTTGAAGATGGCCTCGATGGGAGCCTCGGCCAGATCCACGAAACGGTGCAGCTCCGTGTCGAATCCGACGTCCTCGATGGGCAGGGCGACGGTGTCGAATCCGGCCTCCGCGGCGGTCTCCTGCATGTAGGCGGTGGTGACATTGTCCTCGCCGGAGGAGTCCGCGCCCGACCAGCTGAAGTGCAGCTGCGAGCCCGGCAGCGTCTCGCGCATCTCACCCCAGCGCTCGACCAGCTTCTCGTGCAGCGAATTCCACTGGTCGTCGTCCGGGTGGGTGTCGGTGAGCCAGTGCCACTGCACGATTGCCGCCTCCAGCAGGGAGGTGGGCGTATCGGCGTTGTACTCCAGCAGTTTCGCGGGGCCGCGGCCGTCGTAGCGCATGTCGAAGCGGCCGTAGATGTGCGGGTCGGAGCGGTGCCAGGACTTGGTGATGGGTTCCCAACTCCATTGCGGCAGACCGAAGTCGGCGAATCGCTCGGTCAGCACCACCTGTTCGACGGCGTGCAGGCACATGGAGTGCAGCACCTCGACCTGCGCCTCCATGGCCAGGATCTCGTCCATGTCGAACTCGTAGTGCACCGACTCGTCCCAGTAGGGCCGGGGTTGCCCGTTCGGGTATTGCCCCGGCGAGCCGTAGACCAGACCCTGACTCTCGATGATCCGCTGCCAGCCCGGCCGCGGAGTGCTGCGTACCCGCCGCACTAGGAACCTCCACCATGGATCTTCGCGCCGAGTCCGCCGCGTTGAATCGTGCTGCCGCTCTTGGTCTTCACCGTCGCACCGCTGGGCGCCGACGTGCTACCGCCACTCGGCGCGTGCCCGATGGTGCCGGTGCCGCCGTAGTAGTAGCGATACGAGTGCCCCGCCAGTAAGAAGAAGCCCGGGTGAATCCCGCTGTCCCCGTGGTCCGTCGCATCCGAGCAGTAGTTGTCCGGAACGACGATCTCCTGATTGTCCTGTGTCGCAGTGACACTCTGCCCCTGCCCGGTGGGCACGGTCTCACCCTTGTTGGCCACCACCGTGCAATAGGCGGTCACCTCGGGTCCGTTCCACGCCGACGCCACCAGGTACCCGCCGCCGACCAGCGCCGCGATCCCCACCACGGCCGCACCGCCGATGAGTAGTCGCTTCTTCTTGCGCTGCTTGGCTTCCGCGGCCTCCGCCTCGGCCCGCTCCTGCTCCTCGGCCCGCTTCCGGGCCTTCTCCCGTGCCCGCGCCTCCGCGACCGTGGGCGGCCGAGGCTGGGTGATTCCCGCCTCCTGCGTGGTGATGCTGCCCCGTCGCCGCGGCGCGGCCGGCTCCTCCACCGTCGCGGGCAAGGCCGGTTCCGCCGGCTCCAGCACCGGCCCTGGCAGGACGAACCCGGCGTTGCCCAGCAGCGGCCCCGGCGCGGCGGTCGGGCCACCGGCTCCGGGCCGCCCGAAAGCTCCGGGCCCACCATGGAATTCCCCCGCGAGATGATGCGGCCCATGCTGATCGCCGCCGTGCTCCGCCCCGGAATCCGCTGGCATCGGCAGCGTCGGCTGATGCCCGGCCGGTCGATCCGCACCGGGCTCGCCGGAACCGCCCGCGCCGCTCTGAGATTCACCGGATCCGGATTCGCTCGGCAGCGCGAGCGTCGGTTCGTAGCCGCCCGGGCGACCCGGGCCCGGCTCGCCGGATCGTTCGGACTTGCCGCCCGCACCGCCTGCGCCGGATTCGGCGGGCAGCGCGAGAGTTGGCTCCTCGCCGCGTGGTCGACCTGGTGCGGGCACTCCGGTCGAACCAGGTGCGGAGTCCGAACCTCGCGCGGTTTCCGGTGTGAATCGGACGGTCGGGTCGGTACGGCCGATGGGCGCGGCGGTTTCGGCGGCCGGATCGCTGGGGAGTGGGTAGTGCTCGTGGCCCGGGTGGGCGGGATCGGCTGGGGCGGTATGGGATTCGGCGAGGTGTGCGGGGTCGGAGATGGGGCGGTCCGGGTTTTCCGAACTACCGGGACGGTCTGTGGACATTGGTCGACTCCGTGGGCTCGCCGCTCGCTAGCGTTCTTCGAATCCTGTCATGTCGCCCGCGGCGGCACTCCAGTCTTCCACCACCAGGTTTACCCGACCCGGTGTCGTACCGGAACGTAGCAGGTCGAGCAGGGTTTCGCAGCGATCGCGGGGCCCCTCGGCCACGACGTGCACGCGGCCGTCGCTGTGATTGCGGGCATAGCCGGTCAGGCCCAGTTCCAGGGCGCGCGAGCGCGTCCACCAGCGGAAGCCGACTCCCTGGACCAGGCCGTGGACCCAGGCGCTGAGCCGGACCGGTTCACCGCTCATTCGTCGACGCGGAAGGTCAGGTTGACGGTGGTGCCCGCCTTGAGGGTGCGGCCGACCGTGCAGACCTTGTCGACGGCGCGCTGCGCGGCGACCAGCAGGCGGTCGCGGGTTTCGGCGTCGAGTTCGCTGAGGTCGAGCTCGAACTCCTCGGTGAGCTCCGGGTACACCTCGTTCTCGCGGTCGGCGTCGCCGGAGACGTGCACGGTGGCGTCGAACGTGTCGCCCAGCCGGCGCGCGAGGGTGAAGTCGGCGCTCAGGCCGGTGCAGCCCGCCAGCGCGATCTTCAGCAGCTCACCCGGGGTGAAGGCGCCCGGCACGCCCGCGGACGCGATGAGCACCTCGCCACCGCGGTTGTTGCGGCCGGTGTAGGCGCGGGTGCCGGTGCGCTCGGCCCACAGCTTGACCGGCTCGGCGGCCGGGTCGGTGGTGGCGGTCTGCGGTGCGGCGGTCTGTTCGGACATAAGGAAGATCCTCCCATTGGGTCACCCGGGGCAACGATCTGGTTGCCGCTCCTTCGGAACGCCGAGGTCGTCAGCGGAATTCCGTCATCAGCTCCGGGGTGATCTCTTTCAAGCTGTCGGCCACGTACGCCGCCAGCGCGAGGGCGTCCACGGCGGGCGGGTACTTGGGATGCGGAACGGCGATGACCGTCATGCCCGCGGCATGGGCGGCGCGCAGGCCGTTGCTGGAATCCTCGATGGCCACGCATGCGCCGGGGTCGATGCCCAGCCGGGCGGCGGCTTCGAGGTAGCCGTCGGGCGCGGGCTTGCCGCGCGCCACCTCCTCGGTCGACACGGTGGCGGCGAACAGGTCGGTGACGCCCATGTGATCGAGCACCACGTCGATCAGCCGGCGCGGGGACGAGCTGGCCAGCCCGAGGGTGTAGATTCCGGCCAGCCGGCGCACGGTGTCGACCGCGTCCGGCATGAGCGGCAGGTGGTCGCCGTAGCGGGCGGCCATCCGGGTGATGACGTCCTCGGCGACCTCGTCGGGTGTGCGGCGGCCGTCGAGCAGCTCCTCGCTCAGGTACCGCGACCATTCGGCCGTGCTCATTCCCATGAGCCGGTCCTGGGTGTCGGGCAGCCAGCGCCCGCGCATCTCCTCGACGTACGCGCGCCGCACCTCCTCCCAGATGGGTTCGGTGTCGATGAGCACACCGTCCATGTCGAACACGATCGCAACAGACATGTCCTCCATGGTGGTTCATCACCGTCGGGGTACCCGGCATCGGGGGCGCATGCGGCGCGTCCACTGAATGGGATCGCGGTGCGGAACCGCGCCGCCCGCTCGCGCGCGGCGTTAGCGTCCGAAGCGAAAGACGCATACCCGCAAGCGAATACCGAGGTGGGCCGTGGGCACGGTCATGGACATCTACGATCCGGAGCTCTATGTGTCCGGGCCGATCCACGAGATCTTCGCCGATCTGCGGCGCACGGACCCGGTGCACTGGCAGGAGATGCCGGGCGAACCCGGCTACTGGGCGATCCTCAAACACGCGGATGTGGCGCACGTCGCCCGCAATCCGGAACTGTTCTCCGCCGAGCGGGAGGGCGTGATCCTGGAGAACCAGCCGCCCGAACGCCTCGAGCAGACCCGCAACATGCTGCTCATGATGGATCCGCCGCGGCACACCGACTACCGCAGGCCGCTGGCCGAGCACTTCAAGGCGCGGGTCATCGGCGAGCTGGAGGACCGGGTCCGGGAGCTGACCCGGAACCTGCTCGAAAGCGTCGACGGCGACGTCGAATTCGTGCACGACGTGGCGGGCGTGCTGCCCAGCCAGGTGGTGGGCGGTCTGTTCGGGATTCCGGTCGCGGACTGGCCGAGCATCCGGCGCTGGGCCGAACAGTCCACCAGCCAGCAGGATCCGGACCTGGTCGGCGATTTCGACGTGACGGCCGAGCTCACCAATATGGCCATCTACGCCATCCAGTTCGCCATGGCGCGGCGGGCCGAGCCGCCGCAGGCGGATCTGACCTCGCTCATCCTGGGCGGGTCCTACGGTGGAAAACCCATGTCGGACCTGGAGTTCGGCAGCTTCTTCACCCAGCTGGTGACCGCGGGCAACGACACCACCAAGACCATGCTGTCCTCGGGTCTGGAACTGCTGCTGCGGCATCCCGAGCAACTCGCGGCACTGCGCGCGGATCCGGCGCTGATTCCCGGTGCGGTGGAGGAGATCCTGCGATACGCCAACCCGCTGCACTACTTCCGGCGCACCGCCACCGCCGACACCGAGATCCGCGGGGTCCCCATCAAGGCCGGGGACAAGGTGGCCATGTGGTACACCTCGGCCAATCGGGACGAGGACGTCTTCGACGACGCCCAGCGCTTCGACATCCGCCGAAATCCCAACCCGCACCTGTCCTTCGGGCTGGCCCAGCACTTCTGCCTCGGCGTCCATCTGGCCCGGCTGGAGGGCCGGGTGTTCTTCGAGGAGCTGCTGACCCGCTTCCCCGCAATGGAGCAGACCGGCGAATCCCGCCGGATCCGTTCGAATCTGAACAACGGGCTCAAGACACTGCCGCTCCGCCTGACGCGGTAAGTTCGCGCGTCCATCACCACGGCGACGCCCGGCCGTTACCCGCACCCGCGACTCTGTCGGGATCTCGGCGCACCCGTCCGGGTGGCCGGAGGTGAGGAGACGGAATTGAGTCAGGTGCGGGGACTGGGCTACCGGCTGGCGATGGCCGGGGCCTGCGGGGTACTCGGGCTGGCGGCCGCCGGGTGCGGGAGCAGCGGGGATTCGGCGGCGCACGATCAGCATGTGCTGCTGCTGTCGATCGACGGCATGCACCAGTCGGATCTCGCCGGTTATGTGGCGGCGCACCAGGATTCGGCGCTGGCCAAGCTGGTCGCGCGCGGCGCGCAGTACACCGGTGCGCAGGTCCTGGCGCCGGCCGACTCCTTCCCGGGCACCATGGCGATGATCACCGGCGGCAGCCCCAGGACCACCGGCGTCTACTACGACGACACCTGGGCCCGGGACCTGCTCCCCGCCGGCACCAAGGACTGCGCCACCGCCAAGAAGGGTGCGCAGGTCCCGCTGACCGAGGAGATCGACAGGAACACCGACGAGCTCGACGGCGGCCAGGGCCTGACCGGTCTGCCGGACGGCATCACGGCCATGACCGGAGATCCGGGCTCGGTGCTGGATCCGGCCAAGCTGCCGGTGGATCCGGCTACCTGCAAGCCGATTTCGCCGTCCGACTATCTGAAGGTGAACACCGTCTTCTCGGTGGTGCACGACGCCGGGCTGCGCACCGCCTGGTCGGACAAGCACCCGGCTTACCAGATCATGAACGGCAAGGGTGGCCGTTCGATCGACGACCTGTTCACCCCGGAGATCGACAGCAAGTCGCCGAAAGGTGATGCCTGGACCAAGGACTCGGACCAGACCCGGCGTTACGACACCTACAAGGCCGATGCGATCGTCAACGAGATCAACGGCAAGGACCACTCCGGCGCCCAGCAGGTCGGTGTGCCCGCGGTGTTCGGCATGAACTTCCAGGCGGTGTCGGTCACCCAGAAGCTGCCCGCTTCCAAGGGCTACTCCGCCGACGGGAAACCCGGTGCGCTGCTGTCGGCTTCGCTGGATTTCGTGGATCAGCAGATCGGCCGTTTCGTCACCGCCCTGGACCGGGCGGGCCTGACCGGCACCACCACCATCGTGCTGACCGCCAAGCATGGGCAGTCGCCGATCGATCCGAACGCGCTGACCCGGGTCGACGACAAGCCGATCATCGACGGGGTGAACAAGGAGTGGGCGGCCACCCATCCCGCGACACCGAAGCTGATTGCGCACTCCATCGACGACGCCGCCATCCTCTGGTGGCTGGCCGACCGTTCGCCCGAGGCCACCGCCTTCGCGAAGCGAAAGCTGCTGGAGGCCAGCGGAACCGGCACCGACATCAACGGCAACCCGAAGCCGTTCACCGCGTCGGGCGTGGACACCGGCCAGGTGTACGCGGGCGCGGACGCCGTGAAGTACTTCGGCGCGGATGCCGATGACACCCGCGTGCCCGACCTCTTCGCCGGCACCAACGGCACGGTCTACACCGCCGGCAAGTCCAAGATCGCCGAGCACGGTGGCACCAGCCCCGACGACCGCCACGTCCCGCTGGTGGTCGTGGGCTCGGGCATCTCGAAGCACGATGTCGCCGACCAGGTTTCCCTCACCCAGGTCGCTCCCACCATCCTGGCCCGCCTCGGCCTGGACCCCCGCACACTCGACGCCGTGAAATCCGAACACACGGCGACCCTGCCGAGCTAGGGGGTCCATACCAGATCAGGGAGCTCTCAGCGCGGAATTCTGTCCGATACCGCGCGGTGAGAGCTCCCTGATCGCTGTCCGGGGGGATTTACGACTGGAAGCGGTAGCCCATGCCCGCCTCGGTGAGGAGGTGTTTGGGCTGGGAGGGGTCGTCCTCGAGTTTGCGGCGCAGCTGGGCGAGATAGACACGCAGGTAATGGGTTTCGGTCGCGTAGGAGGGGCCCCAGACCTCGCGCAGGAGCTCACGGCGGCCGACGAGCTTGCCGCGATTGCGCACCAGCATCTCCAGCACGCCCCACTCGGTGGGAGTCAGGTGCACGTCGTGGCCGTGGCGGGTCACCTTCTTGGCCGCGAGATCGACGGTGAAGGAGGCGGTTTCGATGACCGGCTCGGCGGTGTCGGCGGTACTGGCCGAGCGGCGGACGGCGGCGCGCAGCCGGGCCAGCAGTTCGTCCATGCCGAAGGGCTTGGTGACGTAGTCGTCCGCGCCGGCGTCGAGGGCCTCCACCTTGTCGGAGGAGTCGGTGCGGGCCGAGAGCACGATGACCGGGGCGGTGGACCAGCCGCGCAGGCCGGCCAGCACCTCGATGCCGTCCATATCCGGCAGGCCGAGGTCGAGAATTATGACGTCCGGGTGCTTCTCGGCGGCCGCGCGCAGGGCCGCTGCCCCATTGGACGCGGTCGTCACCTCGTAGCCGCGGACCGACAGATTGATGCGCAGGGCGCGCAGGATCTGTGGTTCGTCGTCGACCACGAGCACTTTGATCGGCGCTGCCGCCGCGTTCGTCACCCGACCTCCTCTTCGGTGTTCGCGGGGTCGTCCCCCGCGGGCAGATCGATCACCATGGTCAAACCGCCGCCCGGGGTGGGCTCCGCGTGCACGGTGCCACCCATGGCGTCCACGAAACCGCGCACCACCGACAGGCCCAGGCCCACGCCGGTCGAGGTGTCGCGGTCGCCGAGCCGCTGGAAGGGCTCGAACAGCTGATCCTCCAGGCCGGTCGGCACGCCCGGACCGGTATCGACCACCGTAACGGCCACCCGCTTCCCGACCTGCTCTGCCGCCACCCGCACCACCGAATCCCTGGGGGAGTAGCGGGCGGCATTGTCGATCAGATTGGCCAGGACCCGTTCCAGCAGACCGGGATCGGCGCGCACCGAGACGGTGTCGACGTCCACCTTCACCCGGTCCATGGTGGTGCGGCGCATGCCGCGGGTGCCCATGCCCATGAGCGCGTGATGCACCACCTCGTCGAGGTAGACCTTGCGCACCTGCGGCTTGATCACGCCGACCGCCAGGCGCGAGGAGTCCAGCAGGTTGCCGACCAGCGCGGTCAGCTGATCCACGGATTCCTCGATGGTCTCCAGCAGTTCGGCGGTGTCCTCGGGGGAGAACTCCACATCGTCGCTGCGCAGGCTGGACACCGCCGCCTTGGCCGCGGCCAGCGGGGTGCGCAGATCGTGGCTGACCGCCGACAGCAGGGCGCGGCGCAGCTTGTCGGCCTCCATGACCGCCTGCGCGGCACTGGCCTCCTCCTGCAGTTGCTTCTGTTGCACCAGTCCCGCCGCCTGATTCGCGACCGCGCCCAGCACCAGGCGGTCCCCGGAGGTCACGGGACGTCCTCGCAACAGCAGCCAGTGCATGTCATCGCCTGCCTCCAGAGCGGTTTCGGCGTCGCTGACCTTCATCGGCGGATGCTCGCCCACCGACGCGATGACCTCGTCGTCGGTGACCAGGCTGACGGCGTCCTGGCCGTAGGTCTCGCGGGCGCGTTCGAGCAGATCCGGGAGATCCGCGCCGTGCAGCACCGAGCCCGCGAACAGCGTCAGCAGCTCGGCCTGGCGAGAAGCCTTGCGCGCCTCCAAGGTTCGCTTGGCGGCCACATCCACCAGCGCCGCGACCGCGACCGCCACGAACAACAGCACCACGATGGTGAGGAAGTTGTCGAGCTGGTCGATGGTGAGGCTGTAGCGGGGTTCGGTGAAGAACCAGTTCAGCAGGACACCCGACAGGAGCGCCGACAGCGCCGCGGGGGCCACGCCGCCGAGCAGCGCGACCGCGATGACGCCGATGAAGAACAGGGCGCTCTCACCGCTGAGGTCCAGCAGGCGATCGAGCCAGAAGTAGATCACCGCGCAGATCACCGAGGGCACGAGGACCGCGGCCGACCAGGAGCCGACCTTGCGCTCGCGCCGGGTCAGCGAGGACCAGCGGAAGCCGCCCTTGTTGGATTCCTCGTGGGTCACCATGTGTACGTCGATCTTGCCCGACTCCTGCACCACGGTGGCGCCGATACCCTCATCGAGCATGCGCGCCCAGCGTGAGCGGCGGGAGGTGCCCAGCACCAGCTGGGTGGCATTCACCTGACGCGCGAAATCCAGCAGCGCCGTGGGCACGTCCTCGCCGGTGACGGTGTGCAGGCTGGCGTCGAGGCTCGTGGCCAGGTCGCGCAGGCGGTTCAGCCGCTGCGTCGAGACCCCGGCCAGGCCGTCACCGCGCACGATGTGCACCACGATCAGCTCGGCGCTGGATTTGGCGGCGATGCGGCTGGCGCGCCGCACGATGGTCTCCGATTCCGGGCCGCCGGTCACGGCCACCACGACGCGTTCGCGCGCCTCCCAGGTGGTGGTGATCTTGTGGTCGGCACGATATTTGGCGAGCGCGGCATCGACCTGATCGGCCAGCCACAGCAGCGCCAGCTCGCGTAGCGCGGTCAGATTGCCCGTGCGGAAGTAGTTGCGCAGCGCCGCGTCGACCTTCTCGGCGGTGTAGACATTGCCGTGGGACATGCGGCGGCGCAAGGCTTCCGGCGTGATGTCCACCAGCTCCACCTGGTCGGCGGAGCGAACCACCCAGTCCGGCACGGTTTCGCGCTGTACCACGCCCGTGATCTGCTCGACCACGTCGTTGAGGCTCTCCAGATGCTGCACATTCACCGTCGACACCACGTCGATGCCCGCGTTCAGCAGGTCCTGGACGTCCTGCCAGCGCTTCTCGTGCTTGCTGCCCGGGACATTGGTGTGCGCCAGCTCGTCGACCAGCACCACCGCCGGATGCCGCCGCAGCACGGCGTCCACATCCAGTTCGGGCATCGTGGTGCCGCGATACTCGATCATCTTCGGCGGGATGCGCTCGATTCCGGCGAGCAACTCGGCGGTCTTGCTGCGGCCGTGGGTCTCCACGACGGCGGCCACCACATCGCGCCCACGCTCGAGCCGCCGATGCGCTTCGGCGAGCATCGAGAAGGTCTTGCCTACGCCGGGGGCCGCGCCGAGGTAGATCCGTAGTTGGCCGCGTTTCACTCGTCCATCATCGCGCGCGGTGCGCGGAAGCCCTGCTGTGCCGTGCGGATGGGTTCACGAGTGCCTTCGGCGGCGGCCAGGACACGCAGTATCAGCGCGCAACCGAGGAACCCGAAGATCACCATCAGGGTGACGGCGATGTGCGGCACGGCTTCTCCTTTATCTCTCGGGGGGGTGTGCGCCCGGGCGCGCGTGCGCGCGTCCGGGTTCCCACTTCATACCTCCGATGCTGGTCAGGTCGCTGATCCTGACGGTTTCTTTACGGTCGTGTCCCGCGTTGTTGACAGGATCCGAGCGGGCTCGGAAGACCGACGGGTACGAGATCAAGCTGGATGTCGGCGTCCGGGAGTCACGCGGCAAACCACTGCGCGCATAGCAACAAAGTGGCAAATATTTTCCTGGCAGCGAAGTTGGAGCCCTTCCGCATGATGCGCGGATTACTTGCGGCCCGATGCGACCTATGGCCCAATAATGTGGTTTGCGCCACACTCCTCTGCATTCAGCAGTTACTGTATAGCTATCATTCTTGACGCATGTGTCCGATAACCAGTGGCCAGGGGAGCTGTTCCAAGTCGAATCCAGCGAGAGGGCGGTCGCATGACTCGTCGGTATGGAGAATCCAAGACCAGCGCGTCGCGACGCGCCCTGCTGCCGATCGTCGGCGCGATACCACTGGCCGTCGCGGTGACCTGCTCCATCGCCACGGGCGACGCCGCCGCGCAGCCCAGCGCCCCGGCTCCCGCGGCTGTCGAGCAGCTGTGGACGAGCCCGGTACAGCCCGGAGCGTTCGGCATCCCGGTACCGCAGAGCGTCCCCGATGTCATGCTCGATCAGGCGAAAAACGCTGCAGCCGCTGCCAATGCCGCCATCGGCGGCGGCCTGCGCCCGGCCGACGACAACTTCTCGGACAGGGTCACCAGGCTGAACGTGGGTAGCGGCACCGCCGGTCTCATCATCGGCACGGTCGTGGGGGCGGTACCGGGCGCGGTGGTCGGGGTGGTACCGGGAGCGATCATCGGGGCTGCGTTCGGTGCGATTGCCGGCGCGATCGCGGGCGGCGTCGTCATGGCCGTTCCGACCATGGGGATGGGTGCGCCAATGGGGGTCGCAGGCGGTGCTCTCGCGGGGGCCGGCGTCGGTGGTGTGGTGGGCGCGGTGGCCGGTGGTCTGGTGGGCGCTGTTTCCGCTGGCGTCGTGGGCGCAGCCATCGGTTACGAGCTCGGCGCAGCCACCGGGCAGGGCAACGGAATGCAGGGCACTTAGCCTGAATTCACCGCGCTCGAAAAGACTGACCGGTACGAGATCTCGCGTGGGCAGTGTGGGAACCCTAAGCTGTCGTCCGTGAATTCCGGGCGGGCAATGGTCGACGGGCGTTTCGAGTTGATCGAACCACTCGGCAGTGGCGGCATGGGCACGGTGTGGCGCGCCTACGACATCGCGCTGCACCGCGAGGTGGCGTTGAAAGAGGTGCGGGCCGAAGGCGACGCGGGCTCCGCGGAGGTGCAGCGGGAACGGGTGCTGCGCGAGGCACGCGCCCTGGCGCGCATCACGCACCCGAATGTGGTTGCCATTCACCACATCGTGGACACACCCGCCGAGAAACATCCGTGGATCGTGATGGAACTGGTCGCGGGCGGCTCGCTCGCGGACCGGCTGGACGAGGGGCCGATGTCGCCGGGGCAGGCCGCCTGGATCGGTCGCGGCATCCTGGCCGGCCTCCGCGCCGCGCACGCGGTGGGCGTCCTGCACCGCGATGTGAAACCCCCGAATGTGTTGCTGCGCACCGATGGTTCGCCCGTCCTCACCGACTTCGGCATCGCCGCGGTGAACGACGTCACCGGTCTCACCTCCACCGGCAGCGTCGTCGGCTCCCTCCCGTACGTCGCCCCCGAACGCCTCCAGGGCCACGAGGGCAACCCCGCCTCCGACCTCTGGTCGCTCGGCCTGGTCCTCTTCGCCGCCGTCGAGGGCTATCAGCCCATGCGCCGCGACACCGACGTCGCCACCCTCGCCGCCGTCCTGATGGGCGCGGTCCCGCCCCCGCGCCAGGCGGGTCAGCTGACCCCGGTCCTGCAGGCCCTCCTGGTCCCCAACCCCGGCCACCGCCCGCCGGCCGACCAGGTCGACCAGATGCTCGCCCAGGTCACCCAGGACTTCACGCCGCCGTCCCAGGGCTTCCAGCCGTCGCCGCGGGACCTCACGCCGCCGCCCCATTTCCAGGGATTCACGACGGCGTCCGGACCCCAGGACGCGCCGCCGTCGCAGGGCTTCCCGGCAATGCCCCCGCCCCAAGGGTTTTCGACCGCACCGCAGCAGCAGGGCTTCCCGACCGCGCCACCGCCGACGGGATACCCGACAGTCCAGCAGCCCCACGGATTCACCGCATCCCAGCCGTTTCCACCTGGCTCGCCGAACCCTGTCCACCCTGCGCCGCAACGCAATTCGCGCGCCTTGATCCTCGCCGGCGTCGGTGTCCTCCTGGCGGTCGCCGCGGTCGCGGCCATCGCCTTGTGGCCCTCCTCCTCCGGCGGCGGCCAAGGCCAATCGGGTCAGCCGAACATCCCCACCCAACCCACGGGCATCCCCCTGAGCGGCATCATCCCGCCCACCGTCATCGCCCCCACCACCGCCAAAGGCGACGCCACCACCGATCTGCTCACCCCCGACGGCGTCCGCAAGGCCGTCGCCGCCCTCGAAAAGGTCACGGGCGGCAAACAATTCACCGAAACCACGATCTACCCGACCTACATCAGCACGGGCGCCCCCGTCCAGGGCCAGCCCAAACTCTACGACCAGTTCTCCTACCGCAACGGCACCGCCAAACGCGACGGCGCCGGCAGCCAGCTGACCGACCCCACCATCGACCTCGGCTCCATCAACTGGGATCTCCTCCCCACCCTCCTCACCGCCGCCGCCCAGCAACTCAACGTCCCCAAACCCACCAGCCGCTACATCATCGTCAACCCCGCCTGGACCTTCAACGACGACCAGCCCAGCCTGCTCGTCTACCTCTCCGACGACTACGGCAGCGCCTACCTGGCAGCCGGCCTCGACGGCACCATCGTCAGGACCTACCCCCACAAGTAACCCCGCCGTTCAGGCCACGGTCGAGGCCGGCCCGGCCACCCGGTCCCGTTCCCGATGCGCCTTCTGGCGACAGGCCGGGGCGCAGTAGCGAGCCCGCCACCCGATCCCCGACCGCGAAACGCGGGTCCCGCCCATGCGGCACCCGTTCTCGTCCCGATCGTCGGCCTCGTCCTCGGCCGTGATGGAGATGGTGTCGAGGGTGGCGCGGTCGAATTCCGGTCGGCCCGAAGAGAATCCAGGGTCAGACCTGTCAGACCCTGGTGGAAGGCGGCCTGACGCAGGAGACGGCGGACGCCCGGGCTGGCCGCTCCAGTTTGCCAAGGCCCTGGCGAGTATCGCTCTCCAGGGCTTTGCTGCGTCCGTGTTTCCTTGAAATACCCGGTCCTGATGGTTCCTTGATGGATTTTGGCAGGATGTCGACGACATTCGTGCGACACACGGGGCGACGCTGTAAGCGGAGCGTCAATGAGGCTCTCTGGGACGCTAAGAAGGCGTAAAGGACCTCGAAGTTGGGCCTTTCGGGCGCTTGACTCACTCCGGCGCGTCTTGGGGCGCGCCCGTAAGCAGAGAGGTTTCGAGACATGCTCGTCGTCGTGTTCACGGTGCTGACGGTGGCGATCTTCGCCCTGTTCGGCTTGATCCAGCGCGGGGCGGAACGGCTGTGACGCAGAACATCATCGGTCTGCTCCTGGCCATCGGCATCGCCATTTATCTGATTGCTGCACTGCTGTTTCCGGAGAGGTTCTGATTGACTTCCCCCTCCCAAGTGGGAGGAGATCCCGCCCTCACGAGCGGGGCTTCCTGTTTCGTCGCCGACTGCTGAAAGGATGCCCTTTGCAGTCTTACGTCAGCTCCACAGGCCGTCGCCGAAAGTCCTTCGGCCAGAATGTTCTTGGCCGCGTTCACATCCCGATCGTGGCGGGTGCGGCAGGACGGGCATTGCCACGTCCGAATCTCGAGGCGCAGCTCGGGCAGCTGGTATCCGCATGCGGAGCAGATCTTGCTGCTGGGAAAGTAGCGACCGACGACTACGAGTTGTCTTCCCCACTTGTCGCACTTGTAGGCGAGCATGTTTCGGAAGCTCGACCACCCGCAGTCGCTGATCGCACCTGCGAGCTTGCGGTTGCGAAGCATGCCGCGAACGTTGAGATCCTCAATCGCAATGATGTCGTACTGGCGAACCAGTCGGGTGCTGGTGACGTGGAGGAAGTTCTCGCGAGCGCGCCGGATTCTTCCGTGGGCTCGGGCAACCCTGAGAGCAGCCTTCTTCCGGTTCTTCGAGCCTTGCTGGCAGCGGGCCATCCGTCGCTGGTAGCGGGTAAGCCTGGCAGCCTTGCGGGCCAGGTGGCGTGGGTTGTCGACTTTGTCTCCGTCGCTGGTCGATACAAAGGAGCTGATCCCGATATCAAGACCGGTCGATACCCCTGTCAAGGGCAGTGGAGGTGGTCTATCAGCCTCCAGTTGAATGGTCAGATACCAGCTGCCATCCGCTTCCCTGCTGACGGTTATGAGGGACGGATCCAGGCTCGCAGGGTCGATTTCGGGCCAGGACCAGACATATTTAATCGGCGCGGTTTGTTTGGCGAGGATCAAACTCCCTCCTCGCCAGCGGAATGCGCTCTTGGCGTAATTGATGCTCTGTCTAGTAGTGCGCGATTTGAAACGCGGGTACTTGGTACGACGGGCGAAGAAGCTCGTCAGCGCCCGGTGCTGATGGCGCAAGACTTGTTGCAGTGGAACCGAGGATACTTCATTCAAGTATGCGAATTCTGGCTGCTTCTTCAGTTCTGTGAGATATCTGTCGGATTCGGCGTAGTTCGTCTGGATTTTGCTCATCCTGTATCGCTCGGTACGCCAGTCCAAAACAAGGTTCCATACTTTGCGCGCGCAGCCGAACGTGCGGCTGAGGTTTGCCGCCTGTTCGTCGGTCGGATAAGCCCGGCATCGGTAGGCCGTACGCACGATCGCAAGTCTATTTCGAAAGGCATGCCTGTGACAGGCAATAATCCAATTTGTCCGCGTGCCGCAGTGGCGACACGCCAAATCTCATTCGTGTCCGAGGTTCCGAGTGCCCCGAGGGCTGCCGAGTGAGCACGACGACCGCAGGGCTGCTCTTCGTAATATCCCTGATCATCGCGCTGGCCGCGGTGCATGTGCCCCTGGGCGACTACATGTACCGGGTCTACAGCAGCGAGAAGCACTCCAAGGCCGAGAAGGGCATCTATCGACTGATCGGCGTGCAGCCGGGCGTCGAGATGACCTGGGCCGTCTACGCGCGCAGCGTGCTGGCCTTCTCGGCCATCAGCGTGCTGCTCCTGTTCTTCCTGCAGCTGATTCAGGGCAGACTGCCGTTGCACCTGAATGATCCGGGCACCAAGATGACCGCGGATCTGGCGTGGAACACCGCCATCAGCTTCGTCACGAACACGAACTGGCAGAACTATGCCGGTGAGTCGACGATGGGTCACGTCGTCCAGGCCGTGGGCCTGAGTGTGCAGAACTTCGTCTCGGCGGCCGTCGGTATGGCCGTGGCGGTCGCGCTGGTGCGCGGCTTCGCCCGGCGTCGCAGCGGCGAACTCGGCAACTTCTGGGTGGATCTGGTGAGGGGAACCACCCGTATTCTGCTGCCGCTGTCGATCGTGTTCGCCATCGTGCTCGTCGCGGGCGGCGCCATCCAGAACCTGCACGTGTACGACCAGATCGCCCAGACGGTGGGCAACACCGGTTCGCAAACCCTGCCGGGCGGACCCGTTGCCAGCCAGGAGGCGATCAAGCTGCTCGGCACCAACGGCGGCGGCTTCTTCAACGTGAACTCGGCGCACCCGTTCGAGAACCCGACCGCCTGGACCAACTGGGTCGAGATCTTCATGCTGCTGGTGATCAGCTTCTCGCTGCCACGGACCTTCGGTCGCATGATCGGCTCCAAGAAGCAGGGCGTGGCCATCGCCGCCGTCATGGCGACCCTGGCCATCCTCAGCGTCACGGTGATGAACCTCTTCCAGCTGCAGCATCACGGCACGGTGCCGTCCGCCATCGGCGCGTCCATGGAGGGTGTGGAAACCCGTTTCGGCGTCTCGAATTCGGCGACCTTCGCCACCGCGACCACGCTCACCTCGACCGGTGCGGTGGACTCGGCGCACGACTCCTACACCAGCCTCGGCGGCATGATGACCATGTTCAACATGCAGCTCGGTGAGGTCGCGCCCGGTGGTACCGGTTCGGGCCTGTACGGCATGCTGATCCTCGCGGTCATCACGGTGTTCATCGCCGGACTGATGGTCGGCCGCACCCCGGAGTACCTGGGCAAGAAGATCACCCCGAAGGAAATCAAGCTCGCCGCTTCGTATTTCCTCGTCACCCCGCTGATCGTGCTGACCGGCACCGCCGTCGCCATGGCCCTGCCGGGCGAGCGCGCGGGCATGGCCAACTCGGGTCCGCACGGGCTCTCGGAGGTGTTGTACGCCTTCACCTCCGCGGCCAACAACAATGGCTCGGCCTTCGCCGGTCTGTCCGGCAACACGGTGTGGTGGAACACCGCACTCGGCCTGGCCATGGTCTTCGGCCGCTTCATTCCCATGATCTTCGTACTGGCACTGGCCGGTTCGCTGGCGGCGCAGGGTCACACCCCCGCCTCCGAGGGCACGCTGCCCACGCATCGGCCGCAGTTCGTCGGCATGGTCGCGGGCGTCACCGTCATCCTGGTCGCGCTCACCTTCCTGCCGATGCTGGCGCTCGGCCCGCTCGCTGAAGGAATCCACTCATGAGCACTCCCATCCTCGATTCCGCGCCGGCGGAACAGGCGCACGGCAAGCCGAAACGCGGTGTCTCGGCGGGGTTGTTCGACCCCAAGATGCTGGTGAAGTCCCTGCCGGACGCGGTCAAGAAGCTGGATCCGCGCATCATGTGGCGCAATCCGGTGATGCTGATCGTCGAGATCGGTGCGGTCTGGTCCACCATTCTCGCGCTGGTGCATCCGACGTTCTTCGCCTGGGCGATCGTCGTATGGCTCTGGCTGACAGTGATTTTCGCCAACCTGGCCGAGGCGGTGGCCGAGGGCCGCGGCAAGGCGCAGGCCGACACCCTGCGAAAGGCCAAGACCGACACCATCGCTCGCCGTCTGGTGAACTGGTCCCCGGGCGCGCGGGTGGTCGAGGAGAAGGTCGCGGCCCCCGATCTGCAGCGCGGCGACTACGTGGTCGTCGAGGCAGGCCAGGTCATTCCGGGTGACGGCGATGTCGTGGAAGGCATTGCCTCCGTGGACGAGTCGGCCATCACCGGTGAGTCCGCGCCCGTCATCCGCGAGTCCGGCGGTGACCGTTCCGCGGTCACCGGCGGCACCACGGTGCTGTCGGACCGGATCGTCGTCAAGATCACCCAGGAGCCGGGCGGCTCGTTCATCGACAAGATGATCGCGCTGGTCGAGGGCGCCTCGCGGCAGAAGACGCCGAACGAGATCGCGCTCAACATCCTGCTGGCCGCGCTGACGATCATCTTCGTGTTCGCGGTGGCGACCCTGCAGCCGCTGGCCATCTTCTCCAAGGCCAGCAACCCTGGCGTGCCGGACAATCTAGCGCTGGACCTCAACGGCGTCACCGGCATCGTGATGGTCTCGCTGCTGGTGTGTCTCATCCCGACCACCATCGGCGCGCTGCTGTCGGCCATCGGCATCGCCGGCATGGACCGCCTGGTGCAGCGCAATGTGCTGGCCATGTCCGGGCGGGCCGTCGAGGCCGCCGGTGACGTGAACACGCTGCTGCTGGACAAGACCGGCACCATCACCCTGGGCAACCGCCAGGCTTCGGACTTCGTGCCGATGCCGGGCATCACCGCCGACGAATTGGCCGACGCCGCACAGCTTTCCAGCCTCGCGGACGAGACCCCGGAGGGCCGCTCGATCGTGGTGTACGCCAAGCAGGCGTACAACAAGCGCGAGCGCACCCCGGGCGAGTTGACCGGCGCCCATTGGGTGGAATTCACCGCCCAGACCCGCATGTCGGGTGTGGACCTGGCCGACGGCCACCAGCTGCGCAAGGGCGCGGCCAGCGCCGTCACCGAATGGGTCCGTTCCAACGGCGGTCCGGTGCCGACCGAGGTCGGCGTGACCGTCGACGGCATCTCGGCGTCCGGCGGCACCCCGCTGGTGGTGGCCGAGATCAAGAACGGCACCGCCACGCTGCTCGGCGTCATCCACCTCAAGGACGTGGTGAAGCAGGGCATGCGGGAGCGCTTCGACGAGATGCGCCGCATGGGCATCCGCACCGTCATGATCACCGGCGACAATCCGTTGACCGCCAAGGCCATTGCCGACGAGGCGGGCGTGGACGACTTCCTCGCGGAGGCGACTCCGGAGGACAAGCTCGCGCTCATCAAGAAGGAACAGGCCGGTGGCCGCATGGTCGCCATGACCGGTGACGGCACCAATGACGCGCCCGCGCTCGCGCAGGCCGACGTGGGTGTCGCCATGAACACCGGAACGTCGGCGGCCAAGGAAGCCGGCAATATGGTCGACCTGGATTCCGACCCGACCAAGCTGATCGAGATCGTGGAGATCGGCAAGCAGTTGCTGATCACCCGTGGTGCGCTCACCACGTTCTCGATCGCCAACGACATCGCCAAGTACTTCGCGATCATTCCCGCGATGTTCGTGGTGCTGTTCCCGGGCCTGGACGTCCTGAACATCATGCGACTGCACTCGCCGCAATCGGCGATCCTGTCGGCGGTCATCTTCAACGCGCTCGTCATCGTGGGCCTGATCCCGCTGGCGCTGCGCGGCGTGAACTACCGTCCGTCGAGCGCGTCGAAACTGTTGAGCCGCAACCTGTACATCTACGGCCTCGGTGGCATCATCGCGCCGTTCATCGGGATCAAGCTCATCGACCTCGTCATCCAATTCTTCCCGGGGATGTCCTAATGCGTATGTCAACCTGGATCCGGCAACACATCGCGGCGCTGCGCGCGCTGCTGGTGCTCACGGTGATCACCGGGCTCATCTACCCGGCCGTGGTTCTGGGTATCTCGCAGATACCCGGGCTGAAGGACAAGGCGGACGGCTCGCTGATCACCAAGGACGGAAAGCTGGTGGGCTCCAGCCTGATCGGGCAGGCGTTCACCGACGGCAAGGGCAACGCGCTGGTGCAGTACTTCCAGACGCGTCCGTCCAACTCCGCTCCGACCGACGGCAGCATTCCCGACGGCTACGACCCGACCAACACCGCGTTCGGCAATATGGGCCCGGAGTCGGTGGTCGACACCCTCGACGCCAGTGATCCGAAGAAGGACAAGCTGAGCCTGCTCAGCACCGTGTGCTCGCGTAGCGCGGCGGTCGGCCAACTGGAGGGCGTGGACGGCAGCCGTCCGTACTGCACCCCCGGTGGCGTCGGCTCGGTGCTGGCGGTGATGGGCGACCGTGACTCGCACGGTCTGGTCACCCACCCGACCCAGGTGATCAGCGTCAACGAGGCCTGCTCCACCGATCCGAAGAACCCGACCACTCCCTTCCAAGAGGCGTACGAGGGTGTCAAGGTGGAGTGTGCCAAGCGTGGCGAGGACTACTCGGCCGGCCAGATCGTGCCGATCCGTGGCGACGCCTCCTCCGACACCCCGGTGCCGACGGACGCAGTGACCGCCTCGGCCTCCGGCCTGGACCCGCAGATCTCCCCGGAGTACGCGGCCATCCAGGTGGCGCGGGTCGCCAAGGCGCGCAACGTCTCCGCCGATCAGATCAAGGCTCTCGTGGATGCCCACAAGAGCGGCCGAACCCTGGGCTTCATGGGTGAGCCCACGGTCAATGTCGTCGAGCTGAACTACGACTTGGACAGCAAGTACCCGTTCAAGGGTTGATCAGCCGATCCCTGGGGTCCGGTCGCTTCGCTCACGAAGGCGACCGGGCCCCTTGGCATGTGTGCTACCGGTGCAGCGAAATCCGCCCGGACCGAATACTCCGACGCGGCACAGGCTTCCGGCGTCGAGTAGTAGCCGCGATGGTGCGGCAGCAGGTGGCGCCCGGCGCAGGGGGCCGGTCGTCGCCGAGCACATGTGAGGCCCCGAATTCTGTTGTGTTGCCACGTCATCGGTAGCGCGTATGGATTCGGTAAAGAAGGTGGGCCGGGGCGGACGGGGGCCGTCAAGATCGGGCGACCAGCCCGTCCGCGCGGCCTAGCGTCGGTTGCGACAAGGTTCCGTGGTCGAAAGGCGAGGCGTCGGTTCGATGGACAACCCAGCGGATGAGCTGTCCGCACTGCGCGAGCTGGTGAATCACCGCGGCGTGGTGGAGTTGCTCGACCTCCTGGCCCGCGAGCCGCGCACGCTGCGGCAACTGCGCGCCGAGCTCGGCCTCCGCAGGCCCGGAGTATCGCGAGTTCTCCGGCTTCTCGCCGCCTACGGCGCCGTCACCGCCGACCACGTCGGCACCTGGGACGACCCCCTCGACTTCGCCGGCTCCGTTCACCTGACCGAAAGCGGCTGGCGCACCATCGAATTGCTCAGCAGCTTCGCGGTCTGGGAAGCGCTCTACCAGCACCCGCATTCGGCCCGCGACCGCTGATCACCAGCCGGGTCCGCGCAGCATCGGGCCCCTCGCCAAGGACTTCCACGTCGTCGCCGAGGCCATCCGCGAGACCGCGTCGGCTCTCGACCGGCTCAGCTGAGCAGATCAATCCACCGGACACTCACCAGGTTTCAGGACACCCGTGCACTTCGGCCACCACCGGTCCGGGATGGAGCTACCACCAGTCCAGGATGGGCTGGAGTTCGCGGCCCAGTTCGGGGGCCATGGACCGTGAATAGCTTGCGGTCAAATGGTGTTCGTCGTGGTAGATGAGGATGTTGCCCTCCACGACGGGGCAGATGTCGTGTTCGCAGACCGCGTCGTTGGGGTCGATGAGGTGCATGTTCGGGAAGGCGGCGGCGGGTGTGGCGGCCGGGTTCTCCGCATTGAGGGCCTCGGCGCGCGGGATGCCGCAGCTGAGGCGATCGCCGCCGCCGGCCAGGCAGTCGATGGCGCGGTAGCGAATGCCGTTGCGGCGCAGCCACGGAGTGTCGCGGATGCCGATGAGCTGGAGGCCGCGGTCGGAGAGCGCCGACCAGACGTCGACGTAGTCCTGCGGGGTCTCGTCGCCGCCATTGTCGCTGGGGCGGGTGGCGGTGGTGAAGACGTAGTCGGGGCGCTCCACGCCGAGCCGGTCGATCACCTCGGACGACCAGTCTCGGCAGTCCGGATTCTGCTGGCCCTTGTACACGGGCTCCTCGGCGACCGTGAGCGGGCAGCCCATCTTCAAGTAGACGACGACCCGGAAACGGTACTGCTCGCCCAGGATCTGCAATGCCGGAATCCAGTGCTCGGCATGCGAATTGCCCACCACCGCGAGGGTGCGGTGCGCGTCGCGATCACCGTAGGTGCAGGTGGTGACCGCGCGGGTGTCGAAGTCGGAGATGCAGCCGTCGCGCGTGGGGTAGGGGATATCGGCGGGGGCTTCCTCGGTGGTGGGGCGCATCGGGGCCCGCGGCACCAGCGCGTGATCGGTGAGCGCCTCCGCACCCGGATATTTGGCGGGATCCAGCTCGCCGACCGCGTGCGCCTTCGCGCCCATGCTCCACTGCCAGGCGAGGGTGGAACCGACCAGCAGCACCCCGACCGTGGACACCGCCACCCCGGCGAGCACGCGGCCGAGCGCGGGAGTCGCGGCGGGCCGCGAGCGCAGCCGCAGCGGCTCCTCGACCAGATGATGGGTCACGAAGGCCAGCAGCAGCGAGATCAGGATGATGACCAGCCCGCCCAGCCACCCGGCCCGGCGCTGATGCTGTTCACCCAGATAGAAGATGAGCATCGGCCAGTGCCACAGGTACAGCGCGTAGGCGAACCCGCCGAGCTGCACCACGGGTCCGGTGGCCAGCAGGCGATTCACCACCGGCTGATCGGCGGTGTCGCGGCCCGCACCCGCGAGAATCAGTGCGGCCGTGGCCAGGACCGGAATCAGCGCGGCCGGGCCGGGGAAGACCAGGGAGCCGTTCACCATCCAGCCGCAGCAGGCGATGGCCGCGATTCCAGTCCAGGCGAACACTTCCCGCGTCGGCCTGGGCAGCCGGATCAGCGGCGCGGCCAGGGCGAGCAGACCGCCCACGAGCGGTTCCCAGGCACGGGCGAAGGTGTCGTAGTAGTTCCAGCCCTGCTGTGTCGAAACCCCTGCACCGGCATGGCGGAACGAGATGATGGCGGCGGCGGCGAATATCACCGCGAGCGTCAGCCGCAGCACGCCGTCCTGTCCGATGCGGCGCAGTAGCGGATGCTCGGCGGCCAGTTTCCACGCCCCCGCCCGGACCACGTGGCGCAGCATCCAGGCCACGGCGGCGACCGTCAGCAGCAGTACGAGATACATCTGGCCCTGGACCGACATCGACCACAGATGCTGGAGCGGGCTCACCGAGGGATCCGCGGCCAGATAGTCCGACCAGGACAGCGCCAGGTACCAGTTCTGATAGTAGAACAGCGAGGCCAGCGTCTGGCCCGCGATATTCGACCAGCGGGTGTGGGGGAGCAGCACCACCGTGGCGACGACCACCGCCGCCAGTACCACCACCATGGCGGGCAGCAGCCGGCGCAGCGTGCGCCGGATGGTAGTCAGCACCCCCACCGATCCGCGGTCGGCGCGGCGCACCAGCATGCCGGTGAAGAAGAAGCCGGACAGCACCAGGAACACGTCCACACCGCCGGATACGCGTCCGGCCCAGATATGGAAGGCGACCACCAGCGCGATAGCTACGCCACGCAATCCGTCCAGATCGCGTCGGTAGGCCCCGGGCCTGGTGGGTGCGTCCGGTGCGTCCTGTCGGTCGCTGCCCGGCGCGGTCGGGTGATCGGTGCTGGATATGGACATGGCGGCTGTCATTGTCGGTCAGGGGTCGCGGAAATTACCAATCGCCACACAGAAGAGGTCCGTGTTGTGCCGATTGTCGCTGGTCAGGCGAATGCGAAATAGCGCAGCCACAGATATGGCGCAGCCACCGCAATCGTGACCGCGGTCACCGGAATGCCCTTCCGGGTGAATTCCCAGAACGAGATCGGATGGTCCGAGCGCCGTGCGATGCCGAGCATCACCACATTCGCGCTGGCTCCGACTGCTGTGAGATTGCCACCGAAATCCGCGCCCAGTGTCAGCGCCCACCACAGGGCGTTCGCCTGGGCCGGGTGATCGACGTGCTCCACCAGCTGGGCCACCAGTGGGCTCATGGTCGCCACGTACGGGATGTTGTCGATGACACCCGACAGCACCGCCGAGACCACGAGTATCAGCATGGTTGCCACGAGCGCGTCACCGCCGGTGAGTTCGGTCGCGGATTTCGCCAGCCGGGCGATCACACCGGTTTTCACCAGCGCCCCGATCATCACGAACAGACCGGCGAAGAACAGCAGTGTTTCCCATTCCACCGCGGACAGGTAATCCCGTTGCGGCAGACCGGAAATCAACACCAGCGCGCCCGCGCCGAGCAATGCCACCAGCGACGGTTCGAGGTGGAGAATCGGGTGGCCGAAGAATCCCGCGAACACGGCGGCGAGCACAATTCCGCACTTGATCAACAGCTTCGGATCGCGAATCGCCTCGCGCTCGTTCAGCTGCATGATGTCGGCGGCGCGTTCGGGATCGACGACGAAGGAGCCCTTGAACAGGCGCGGCAGCAGCAGGGTGAACACGGCCAGCGTGATCAGCACGATCGGTGTCAGATTCAGGAAGAAGTCGTTGAACGACAGCCCCGCCCGGCTGCCGATGATGATGTTGGGCGGGTCGCCGATGAGGGTCGCCGCGCCGCCGATATTGGAGGCCAGCACCTCGGCGATGAGGAACGGCGCCGGCGGTACCTCGAGGCGCTCGCACACCAGCAGGGTGACCGGGGCGATGAGCAGCACGGTGGTGACATTGTCCAGGAAGCCGGACGCGGTGGCGGTGATGAGCACCAGCAGGATCATCACCCGCAGCGCGGATCCCCTGGCGCGCTTGGCCGCCCAGATCGCGACGTACTCGAAGATGCCGGTCTGTCGCAGTACCCCGACGATGATCATCATGCCGAGCAGCAGGTAGATGACGTTCCAGTCAATGCCGGTCTCGTGCGAGTAGAAGACGTCGTCGGAGTCGAGGATGCCGATGCCGATGACCACGCCCCCGCCGACCAGCGCCGCAATGGTCTTGTGCACCCGCTCCGTCGCGATGAGCACATACGCGACGACGAAAACGGCGATTCCGACAGCGGTCACGACTGCCGCCCCGGCGGGCTCAGTTCGCCAGCGCCACCTCGAGCAGCCGCGCGGACGTGATCACGCCGAGCAGCGTCGTCCCATCCTGCACCGCCACCAGCGGCGATTTGTACCTCGCCATCAGCGCGGCCACCTCGACGATATTGTCGTCGGCCTTCGCGGCCGGAATCTTGGTGAGCCGCTCCGGAATCACATCCCGAACCTTCTTGCCCCGCAACCGCTTCACCACCTGCCCGCACATGGACTCGTTCAGCACCCCCGCCAGCGACGGATCGTCCTGCACGTACTTCGGCACGATGAACAGCACCACCTGCGACGCCGGCAGCACCGAATGCGGCTCCCCCTTGGCATCGGTCACCAGAATCCCGGGTAGTCGATGCTCGGCCAGCAACTTCGCCGCGTCGATCGCGTCGGAGTCCAGATCGATCACGGGATAATCCTCGGCCATCTGAGCGGCATGCATATGTGCAGGATACGACGAATAGCCGGGCGTTCACGGCAGCAGAATACGTCAAGATCGAAAACGGATGCCGCATCGAAACTCCCAGGCCGGACCATGCGGCCCGAGGTTTCGGACCGGCCGACCAGACTTCCCGGCACACCGTGTGTAGAGATTTCGTCAACGGTACCGCGAACGGGTTTACCTGTCGCCCGGGTGGCTGAGCTCGTATACCCGGCAGGCTGCGTGGATGACCGGATAGGAGACGTTGCGCACCTCGACGCCGCCCGCGGTGCGGCCGAATTCGGTGCCGCCGTGGGCGTGGCCATGGATGGCGAGGGCGGTGCCGGCCGCGTCCACCGCCTCGGCGAGATCGTGACAGCCCAGGCCCGGGTAGATCTTCGGGGGTTCGCCGGCCAGGGTGTCGACGACGGGCGAGAAGTGCATGAGGGCGATGCGGAGATCGGTGTCGAGGGATTCCAGGGCGGCGCGCAGGCGGGTGGCGTCGGCGGGGCCGCGGCGGAAGCGGGCGCGGTGTTCGACACTGCCCTCGGCGGGATTGCCCGGGTGGCCGGGAAATCCGCCGCTGCCGCCCATCACCCCGGCGATGCCCAGGCGAATCCCATTGACGGGCAGGGTGATCGCGGTTCCGTCGAGCATGTGGACGCCGATCTCGCTGAGCCGCACCGAGATCCGGAAGCCGAGCCGGCGGTCGTGATCGTGATTACCCAGGACGGCGACCACCGGGACCGGCAGCTCCCCGATCTCGGCGCACAGCGCGTCGGTATCGCGCAGGGTGCCGCCATTGGTCAGATCACCGGCCAGCAGCAGCACATCCGCGCGTTCACCCAGTTCGAGCAGGGCGGGCCGGAATCGGCCGCGCATGCTCTCGCGCATGTGCAGATCGCCCACTGCCGCGATCCGGACGCGTCCGGACTCGCTCTCACCACGGCCCATACCGTCAGCCAGCCACAGAACCTTCCTGGCTGTCAACGCTATTCGGGCCGGGGCCGGTGCGGCCCTACTCGCCCAGGGGCTCCAGCCGCAGCGGGACGCCGATCCGGTTCCACAGGTTGATCTGCGCGGTCACCGCGACCAGACCCGCCCGCTGGCCCTCGTCGAAGTGCTTCTCCACGCCCGCCCAGATCTCGTCGCTCACCCCGTGCGGGCCGAGTTGCGTTGCGGCCTCGGCGTATTCCAGCGCGGCCTGCTCGGCCGGGGTAAAGAGCTCGGACTCCCGCCAGGCGTTGAGGTGCCAGAGCCGCCGTTCGGTCTCGCCCTCCTTGCGGGCCTCGGTGGAGTGCATGTCGATGCAGAACAGGCAACCGTTGACCTGTGAGACCTGGATCTTGACCAGTTCCCGCACGGTGGCGTCGAGGGGGCCGCGACGGATCGCGGTCTCGGCGGCGATCCAGGCCTTGTAGACCTCAGGGGCCGCCTGCTGCATGTTCAATCGCGACATGGTGTCGTCCTTTCCTCCGGTTCGTTTCCACACCAAGGACGAGACAGGGCCCGCGGACGTGACGGGTGGGCCGCTGTGGCCTCGATCACACCGGCATGGCGCTGGTCGCGGCCGCAGTTGCCGATGGGTTCCCGGACCGCGTCCCAGCTGGACCGGTCGGCTCGTTCGGTCCGGAGGGTGGCGTTTGCCGTAATTGTGCGAAATGCAGCGCGGCGGACAATAATCCGCACGTGGGAACAGTTCTGCTGATCGCGCTGGGTCTGCTGTGCTTCGTCACCGGACCCGCATTGGCGCTGGTTATCGTGCTCGCCGTACGAGGGTCGGCACGGGGCGCCGCCGCCGCGCCCCGGACCGGACTCCGTGATGTCGGACGGATACCCGTCGGCGTCGACCAGGGCCACCGCCGGTAGCCACGGGATCGCCCGCGCGACGGCCAGGTTCCGATGGATCCCCCAGGCGATCCACCGGAACCCGGCCGGACACCGGATAACCCCCGAACCGGTGCGCGGGAACCGCTACGGCCGCGTCAGCGCGGCATAGCGGGCGATGTGCTGGTCGGTGGTGCCGAACTCGTACTGCACGGCGGTCAGGCGCTTGAAGAAGTGACCGATGGCCAGCTCTTCGGTCATGCCCATCGCGCCGTGCAACTGCACCGACTCCTGGCCGATGCGCCGGGCGGCACGGCCGATGGTGGCCTTGGCGGCCGAGGCGGCGCGGGCCCGCTCGGGTGTGGGGGCATCCAGCTTCAGCGTCACCAGATACGTTGCGGCCACGGCCTGTTCGAGCTCCAGCAGCATGTCCACCATGCGGTGCTGCAGCGCCTGGAAGCTGGCGATCGGGACGCCGAACTGCCGGCGCTGTTTGGTGTAGGCGACGGTATCGGCGACCACCATGCGCATGGCTCCGACCGCCTCGGCGCATACCGCCGCGATGGCCTCGTCCAGGGTGGCGGCAATGGCCTCGCCCGCGTCCGCGAGCAGCAGGGCGTCGGCGGGCACGCGCAGGCCCTCGAAGGTCAGATCCGCGGCCTGGCGCTCGTCGATGGTGCGGTACGGGCGCGCGCTGAGCCCGGCGGGGGGATGGGCGGCGTCGAAATCGACCACGAACAGCGCGATGCCGCCGTCCAGTCGCGCGGTCACCAGCAGGTGGGTGGCCAGCGGTGCGGCGGTCACCACCGTCTTCTCACCGGTCAGCACCCAGTCGTCACCGTCGCGGACCGCGGTGGTCGCGACAGCGGTGTAGTCGTAGCCGGATCGCGGTTCCAGCGCGGCGAATCCGGTGACCACCTCGCCGGCGGCGATGCCCGTCAGCAGATCCTCGGCCCGCTTGCCGTCGGCGCGCCGCAGCAGGCCGCCGCCGACCACCACGGTGTCCACGTACGGTTCCAGCACGAGTGCCGCGCCCAGCGCCTCGGCGATGATCATGGTCTCGACCGGGCCGCCCCCGATGCCGCCGGCCGACTCCGGCAGGCTCGCCCCGAGAATCCCGACCTCCTCGGCCAGCCCGCGCCACACCTCCGGCTGCCAGCCGGCCCCGGTGCGCGCCGCCGCGCGGCTGGGCTCGAGCGGATAGCGCGCCGCGAGGAACTCGGTGACGGTGTCGCGGAGCAGTTCTTGTTCGGCGGTGAAGGAGAAGTCCATGGCTACAGTCCCAGGGTGGCTTTGGCGATGATGTTGCGCTGAATCTCGTTGCTGCCGGCGTAGATCGAGCCGGCGCGGTCGTTGAAGTACCGCAGCGGGGCGACCGCCTGCCAGTCGGCGCCGGCGACGAAACCGTCTGCGGGCGCGATGAAATCGGCGATCGGGCCGCCCGGCATGGTGGCGTGCGGCTGATAGGCGCGACCGCGCGGACCGGCGGCCTCCAGCGCGAGCTCGGTGAGTGCCTGGCTCAGTTCGGTGCCCAGGATCTTGATGGTGGACGCGGCGGGGCCCGGGTCCTTGCCACTGGAAACCAGTGCGAGGGTGCGGTATTCGAGGATCTCGAGCACGTCCGCGCGCAGGCGGGCATCGGCCAACTTGGCGGCGAAGGCGGGGTCGTCGATGAGCACGCCGCCGTTCGGGGCGACCTGCTGCGTGGCCGCCTGGGCGAGCTCCTCGGCCATGACCTGCAGGGCCGGGGCCGCCGCGCCGCCGCCGCGCTCGAAGTTGAGCAGGTACTTGGCGACGGTCCAGCCGTCGTCGATGGCGCCCAGCACATTCGCCTGCGGCACCCGCACCTGATCGAAGAACACCTGGTTCTGCACCTGCTCGCCGGAGGTCATGACCAGCGGGCGGATCTCGATGCCCGGGGTGCGCATGTCGATGAGCACGAAGGTGATGCCCTGCTGCTTCTTGGCCTGCCGGGAGGTGCGGACCAGGGCGAAGATCCAGTTGGCCTCGGTGGCGTGCGTGGTCCAGATCTTGGAGCCGGTGACGACCAGGTCCTCGCCGTCGGGCACCGCGGCCATGGTCAGCGAGGCCAGGTCCGAGCCCGCCTCGGGCTCCGAATAGCCCTGGCAGAAGAAGACCTCGCCGGTGAGGATGCGGGGCAGGAAGAAGTCCTTCTGCTCCGGCGTGCCGAAGGCCATGATGGCGTGCGCGACCATGCGAATTCCCATGGGGGACAGGTTCGGTGCGCCGGCCAGGGTGCATTCGCGGCCGAAGATGTAGTGCTGGGTCAGGCTCCAGTCGCAGCCGCCGTACTGCACCGGCCATGCCGGGGCGGCCCAGCCGCGTTCATGCAGGATGGCCTGCCACCGCATGCTGGCCTCGTGGTCCGGGTAGACGCTGGTCGCCAACCGTCCCGCACGGCGAAGATCGTCGGTTAACTTTTCGTCGATGAAGCTGCGCACTTCATCACGAAATGCCAGATCGGCAGGCGACCAGTCGAGGTCCACGATGACTCCTTGTCCGAGAACTGACACTAACCATCTCACCGCATCACTCCTGCAGGCAAATGTGCTGGCACCCGCCTTCACTTCAATTTCTTGACATTCCATTGTGGAGGTTTATCCTGGATTCATATTCCACTGTGGAACATATGCAGCGTCCGACCGAGAGGATCGACATGGACATCACCACCGGCACCCGCGCCTCCGACGCCGAGCGCGCCCACATCGCCGACCTCCTCGGCCGCCACCTCTCCGACGGCCGCCTCGACCTGGCCGAATACAACGAGCGCCTCACCCGGGTCTACGCCACCGCCACCCGCGAAGACCTCCAACTGGTCCTCCAGGACCTCCCCGAACTGCCCAAGACGGTTGCACCCCAGTCCATCTCCCGCACCCGCTTCCCCATCTGGCAGCAGATCGAAGGCAGCGCCTGGCTCGGCGTCAGCCTCCTCTGCCTCGTCATCTGGGCCGCAATCTCCCTCACCACAGGCGAATTCACCTACGCCTGGCCCATCTGGGTCATCGGCCCCTGGGGCGCAGTCCTCGTCTTCCGCGTCCTCATGGGCTGGGAATCCGCCGCCTGGAACCGCCACCGCACTCGCTGACCCCGAATGCTCGTCGGGGCGTGACATCGCCGCGTGTCAGATGGCGAGTCACCATGAAACCGATTACAGGGGAGCGGATGCGGCGTAGGTTGCCCGAATATGGCTGACCCGCCGAACAATCCGCACGACGCCTACTTCAGGCACGTCCTGGCCAAGCCCGCGAACGCTGCCGGAGAATTGCAGGCGGTGCTCCCACCGGCCGTATCCGCGCGCGTGGACTGGGGCGCCCTGGAACTGCAGCCCTGCAGCTTCGTCACTCCAGAGCTCCGCTCCCGCTTCAGCGACCTCCTGTTCCGCACTCGCCTGGCGGGCCACGACGCCTTCATCTACGTCCTGGTCGAACATCAAAGCCAACCCCACCCGCTGATGCCGTTCCGGATGCTGGAATACATGGTCCGGATCTGGAACCACTACATAGACGACCACCCCAAGACCGACACCCTGCCGGTGGTGATCCCCATGGTCGTATACGCCAGCCCCAACGGGCGCCGTTGGAACAAACCGACCGAACTCGCCGACCTGATCAGCATCGACCCAGGCGGTCGCACCGCGCTCGGGGATTACCTCCCGAACCTGCGCTTCCTCCTCGACGATCTTGCGGCGGTGGACGTGCCTGCCCTCCTCACGCGGAAACTGACTCCCGAGGCCCGCGTGATGTTAGTGCTGTTGAAGAGGGCACAGGGAAACCGTCATCTCGACAAGGATCTGACACTCCTGCTCGATGACTTCGGTGCGATGCTGGCAGCGTCGGGCGGCAAGGCGGAATTGGTGTGCGCGCTGACGTACATTCTCATTGTCGGCGAAACCAGTGAATCCGATCTCGGATCTGTCATCGGACAACTCGGACCCCAGGCCAGGGAGGCCATCATGACGACAGCGGACCGACTCCGCGCGGAAGGCGAGGCGAGGGGGGAAGCGAGGGGTGAAGCGAAAAGCGAAGCGAAATGGCGTGCGCAGGCTCTGGTCGAGCAGCTGTCGGAGAAGTTCGGGACCCTGACCGCCGAGACTGTTGCCACGGTCCGTTCCGCGACCCCGGAGCGATTGCGGGTGTGGAGTGCGCGGATTCTGACGGCGAGCAGTCTCGACGAGGTCTTCCAATAGTGAGCGATGCTCCAGAGACCGTTACGACAACGGTGGATCGGCTGCGGGCCGAGGGATTCGGCCGGTGGTACATCGAGAGATATCTCGAGGGATATTTCGAGGGATATGTCAGAGGATGTGTCCGGGGATACTTCGAGTGGTACGCCGAGGCTCTGGCCGAATGGTTGCCAATCAAGTTCGGGATGTCATCTGACGAAGTTTTCGGCATTGTCTGGACCGCGGATCTGGAACAGCTGAGGGTCTGGTGTGAGCGGGTGCTGCTTACCGCCACCAGTCTCGACGAGGTGTTCGAGGATTAGTGTGCCGCACTTCCTTTTTTCGGGAAGTGCGGCACACTAATTGGCCGCTGGCTCAGGTTCTGGCTGCTCTACGACTGGGTGAGTCGGCTTCGCAGCGCGGTGGCGAACCAGTCGAAGGCTGGGGTCAGGTCGGGGAGTGGGGGCCAGGCGTTGATGGTGGCTACCAGGTGCCAATAGCGTTCTACGCGTGGGTCGTTGGCGATTTCCAGGCGGTTCAGGATCCATTCGCGGAGGTTGCGGTCGTCCGGCTTGGTGAAGGTTTCGGCGTAGCGGGCTGAGAGGGTGTCGAGGACGGGTGCTGCAGCGGGGCTTTCGGGGGCGATGCCGTCGGTCAGGGCTCGGGCGACTTCGGTGCGGACGGCCTCGGTGAGGTCGTGGTGGAGGCCGGTGTGGTCGCCGGCGGCGCGTTCCTTGGCCTGGTAGTCCGCCATGCGGCGGACCGCGGCGCGAAATTCCCTGTCCTGCACCAGTTCCACCAGGTCCATCCAGGCGCCGACCTGGTCGGGGGTGGGGTCGTCGGGGAGTTCCGGCATGGTGGAGCGGAGCAGTTCCAGGACGGCGGGGTTGCCGTCCACGGCGCCGAAGGTGTCGTCGACGAAGTCGTGAATGATGCGGGCGCGTTCGGCTTCGGACAATTGCACCAGTTTGTGCATGAATCCCATCTCCTTGTCATCCGATCCCCGGTTGGCCACCGCGCGGAGCACCGCGCGCCGGAGCCGCAGTACGCGGATCTGTACGTCCACCGCCTCGGCGTGCGCGGTCGCGACCTCGGTCAGGGAGGTTTCGCGGGACAGCACGCGCCGCACGGTCGCCAGGTCCATACCCAGTTCGCGCAGGGTACGTACCAGTTCCAGGCGCGCCACGGCCTCGATGTCGTACAGCCGGTAGCCGCCGGGGCTGTACATGGTCGCCGGAACGATCCCTTTGTCGGAGTAGAACCGAATGGTCTTGACCGTCAGGCCGGTGCGTTCGGCCAGCGCCCCGATCGTGTAGAGCGTTACGTCGTCCATGCGTCAACCTTGGTGGTTCCCCTTGGTGGAGACTCAAGTCCTGGTGTCCGGCATACTCGGGGCAATCCCGGCGGAGCGGGTAGTCTGAGCCGCTGTGCACCTGAAGAGTCTGACGCTGAAGGGGTTCAAGTCCTTCGCGTCCGCGACGACGTTGCGATTCGAACCGGGGATCACCTGCGTGGTCGGGCCCAACGGGTCGGGGAAATCGAACGTCGTCGACGCACTCACCTGGGTGATGGGTGAGCAGGGCGCGAAAGCCCTGCGGGGCGGGAAGATGCAGGACGTCATCTTCGCCGGTACCGCGGGCCGTGCCCCGCTCGGTCGTGCCGAAGTCACGCTGACCATCGACAACTCCGACGGCGTGCTGCCCATCGAGTACTCCGAAGTGTCCATTACCCGCCGCATGTTCCGCGACGGTGCGGGCGAGTACGAGATCAATGGAAACTCCTGCCGGCTCATGGATGTCCAGGAGCTGCTCAGCGACTCCGGCATCGGCCGGGAAATGCACGTCATCGTCGGTCAGGGCCAGCTGTCGGCGATTCTGGAATCGCGGCCGGAGGATCGGCGGGCCTTCATCGAGGAGGCCGCGGGCGTGCTCAAGCACCGGCGGCGCAAGGAGAAGGCGGTCCGCAAGCTGGACGCCATGCAGGCCAACCTGGCCCGCCTCACCGACCTCACCACCGAATTGCGCAGGCAGTTGAAGCCGCTGGGCCGGCAGGCCGAGGTGGCCCGCCGCGCCGCGACCGTTCAGTCCGAGCTCCGCGACGCCCGCTTGCGCCTGGCCGCCGACGATCTGGTGAGCCGTCGCCGCGAACTGGAGAGTCAGCAGAGCAAGGAGGCCTACGCCCGCGAGCAGCAGGTCAACGTGCAGGCCGAGCTGGACGCCGCCAATGCCGCCCTGGCCCAGCAGGAATTCGAGCTCTCCAAGCTCACCCCCAGCGCCGAGGCCGCCGCCCAGACCTGGTTCCAGCTGTCCGCCCTGACCGAACGCGTCAATGCCACTATCCGCATTGCCCGCGATCGCGCGCGCAACCTCACCATCGAGCAACCCGCCGGCGCCGGCCGCGACCCGGAACAGCTGGAGCGCGAGGCGGATCGGGTCGAGGCCGAAGAGGCCGAACTGCGCGAAGCGGTCGAAATGGCCACCGAAACCTTGGAAGCCGCCCGCGAGCAACTGCACGAACGAGAGCAGGCCGCCAAGGCCGCCGAACAGGCCCACCTGGCCGCCGTCCGCGCCATCGCCGACCGACGCGAGGGCCTGGCCCGCCTGTCCGGCCAGGTCGACACCCTGCGCATCCGCGCCCAGTCCGTGGACGGCGAGATCGCGCGCATGTCCACCGGCATCGCCGAGGCCCGCCGCCGCGGCGAGGACGCGAACGCCGAATTCGAGGCCGTCCAGGGTGAATTGAGCGAACTCGACGCGGGCGAGGAGGGCCTCGACACCTCCTACGAGCACGCCGCCCAGGCGCTCGCCCTGGCCGACCAGCGCGTCACCGAACTGCGCGAGAAGGACCGCGAGGCCGGTCAACGCGTCGCCTCGCTGACCGCCCGCATCGAGGCCCTCACCATGGGCCTGCGCCGCAAGGACGGCGCGGCCTGGCTGCTCGAGCACCGCACCGACGGCCTGCTCGGCCCGCTGTCCGGGCTGATCCGGGTGCACGGCGGTTTCGAGTCCGCGGTCGCCGCCGCACTGGGCCCGCTGGCCGACGCCGTCGCCGCCGACACCGGGCCCTCGGCCCACGCCGCCGTGCGCGCCCTCAAGGAATCCGATGGCGGCCGCGCCGCCATCGTCTACGCCGGCGCCACCGATCAGCCGGTGGCACTGGCGGATTCGCGACTACCGGCCACCGCGCGCTGGCTCGCCGAGGTGGTGGACTGCCCCGCCGATCTGCGCGGCGCCATCGCCGCCCTCACCGCCGGCATCGCCGTCACCGACGACCTCGCCACCGCTGCCCGGGTCCTCGCCGAGCGCCCGGAACTGCGCGTGGTCACCCGCGACGGCGACCTCACGGGCAGCGGCTGGCTGCTCGGCGGCTCCGACCGCGCCCCCAGCCAGCTCGAGGTGCAGGCCGACATCGATTCCGCCAAGGACGAATTGGCCTCCTGGCAGCGCACGGCCGAGGAACTCGAGGCCGCGCTCGCGGGCGCGCTCGCCGAACAGTCCGACCGCAAGGAGGCGGTCGACCACGCCCTGCTCGCCCTGCACGAATCCGATCAGGCCCTGGTCGCCATCTACGACCGCCTGGGCCGCCTCGGCCACGCCGCCCGCACCGCCCAGCGCGAATGCGACCGCCTGCTGGCCCAGCGCGACGACGCCGAAACCGGCCGCGAGGAAACGCTTTCCAAACTGGCCGACCTCGAGGACCGGCTGCGCCACGCCGAACTCGAACAGGCCGAAATGGATCCGGAGGCCGCCGGCACCGAGACCGCGGGGTACGCCCGCGAGGAGGCCGCCGCCGCCCTCGCCGAGGCCCGCTCGATGGAGGTCGAGGCCCGCCTGGCCGTCCGCACCGCCGAGGAACGCGCGGAATCGGTCCGCGGCAGAGCGGATTCGCTGCGCCGCGCGGCCCGCGCCGAACGCGAGACCCGCGCCCGCGCCGAACGCGCCCAGGCCGCCCGCCGCCAGGCCGCCGCCGTCGCCGCCGTGGTCGCCGAGTCCGCGGAACGGGTGGCCGCCGAACTCGAGCAGGTGGTCGGCCAGGCCGCCACCCGCCGCGACGAATTGGTGCGCCGCCGTAGCGAATTCGCGGCCCAGGTGGAGCAGACCAAGGAACGCTCCCGCGCCCTCACCACCCAGCTCACCCAGCTCACGGACGCCGTGCACCGCGACGAGGTGGCCCGCGCCCAGGCCGCGCTGCGCATCGAACAGGTCGAGACCACCATCTCCGAACAGTTCGGCATCAGCCTCGACGACCTCATCGCCGAATACGGCCCGGACGTCCCCATGCCGCCCACCGCGCTGGAGCTGATGGAGTACGAGCAGGCCCGCGACCGCGGTGAAGCCGTCAACGCACCCCAGCCCATGCCCTACGACCGCGCCACCCAGGAGCGCCGCGCCAAGCGCGCCGAGAAGGACCTCACCACCCTGGGCAAGGTGAATCCCCTGGCGCTGGAGGAGTTCGCGGCCCTCGAGGAGCGCTACACCTTCCTCAACACCCAGCTCGAGGACGTCAAGAAGGCCCGCCAGGACCTGCTCGACGTGGTCGCCGAGGTGGACGAGCGCATCCTGCAGGTCTTCACCGAGGCCTACGAGGACGTCGAACGCGAATTCACCGGCGTCTTCGGCCGCCTGTTCCCCGGCGGTGAGGGGCGGCTGCTGCTCACCGATCCCAGCGACATGCTCGCCACCGGCGTCGAGGTCGAGGCCCGCCCGCCGGGCAAGAAGGTCAAGCGGCTGTCGCTGCTCTCCGGTGGCGAGAAATCCCTTGCGGCAGTGGCTTTCCTGGTGTCGATCTTCCGGGCCCGGCCCTCCCCGTTCTATGTCATGGACGAGGTCGAGGCGGCGCTGGACGACACCAACCTGCGCCGGCTCATCGGCCTGTTCGAGCAGCTGCGCGAGAAGAGCCAGCTCATCGTCATCACCCACCAGAAGCCGACCATGGAGATCGCCGACGCGCTCTACGGCGTCAGCATGCGCGGTGACGGCATCACGCAGGTGATCTCGCAGCGCATGCGCGGGGAGAATCTGGTCGGCGCGACACCGTGACCCGGTGACGAGCCCGGCGCCGCCGTCCCGGTGAGCGGGATTGCGGTGCAGGGCAAAGTGAAACGCCTGCGCGTCGCACGGGCGAGGCATTAGCGTCCGGCCCCATGAGACGCTCCATCGCAGTACTGGCCGCCGGCGTCGCCGTCGGCCTGGTCGCCCCGCTCCCGGCCGCCCTGGCGGACTCCGGATCCTCCGCGCTCGGATCCGGATCGGCCTCCGGCTCGGGCACCGGCTCCCTGTCCGGTTCCGGCGGCAGCAACAGCAACCTGCCGCCCTACAGCCAGTGGATCGGCGACATCACCCCGATCGCCGCCGACGCTCAGACCTACCTCACCACCGCGCTGCCCGGAACCACCAAGCCCGCCATCGTCTTCGACGTCGACAACACCGTGCTCGAGACGACCTACCATCCGGGCCCGATCACTCCGGCCATCCAGCCGATCCTGAAGCTGGCGCAGTGGGCGAAAAGCCAAGGCGCGTCCATCATCTTCGTGACCGGCCGGCCCGCGCTCATGAACTTCTACACCCAGATCAACCTGACCACCGTCGGCTACCCGGTGGACGGGCTCTACGGCGGCGGCCTCACCACGGGCTCCAGCGGCGCGGGCGCCCTCGCCGACTACAAGACCGCCACCCGCGCCTCCATCGAGGCCCAGGGTTACACCATCGTCGCCAATATCGGCAACAGCGCCTCCGACCTGTCCGGCGGCCACGCCCTCGAGACCTTCAAGCTGCCGGACTACAACGGCGCCCTGGCGTGACCTACCGAGTCCCGTGACCGCGGGAAAGGAGGCTCGGGTCCTACTCGCCCGCGGTTCTCACCCCTCCAGCAGCGACTTCAGCCGCGCCGCACCGGTTTCGGCGAGCCACATGTCGAAAGTCCGCAAGCCGGGATGGATTTCGCGCAGCGCGGGAATGTCGGCGTGCCAGCCCTGGCCCTGCCGCGACAAGCGCCAGACCGCCCCGACCTCGGGCCCCATGGCGTCGGCCTCGGCCTCGGTGCCCTCCAGGTAGCGCACCGCGTGCCCGGTGGCGGCCGTGATGGCCGCGGCCGCGGCGGGCATGGTCGGATCATCACCCGCCAATTCCAGGACCCGGCCGTGGAATCGGGCCGGATCCTCGAAGGCCAGCTGGGCGAACACGGCGATATCGTCGAGGGCGATGGACTGCACCGGCCGGTCCGCCGGGAACAGATGCTTGTGCACGCCATCGTTGATGCCGTCCACCGGGAAGCCCTGCATGAAGTAGTTCTCCATGAAGCGGGCCGGGCGCAGGATCGTCCAGTGCAGACCACTGGACTGCAGCGCCTCCTCCACCCGCCGCTTGCCCTGCGCACCCCACTTGCCGTCCTCGGTGTAGGAGGCGACGGTGGTGAACACGATGAACTCCACCCCGGCGGCGCGCGCCGCCGCGATGAACCGCGTGCCGCGCTCGACTTCCAGTTCGGTGTCCCAGCCGTTCGGGCCGAAGGTCGCGGGCGGCACCAGGAAGGCCGCGCCCGCGCCGGACAGCGCCGGGGCAAGGGACTCCGGAGCGTCGAAGTCCCCGACGGCCAGTTGCGCACCCGCCTCCGCGAGTTGCTGTGCCGCAGGCGATTCCGGATCACGCACCAGCGCCCGCACCGCCCGGCCTGCGGCGAGCAGCCGGCGCGCGGTGGCCCCGCCCTGCTTGCCGGTCGCCCCGGTCACCAGCACCAGATCATTGCGAGCAGGCTCGGTCGGATCATTTCGAGAAGACATCGTCAGCCATTTCGTTCGGTAGTATTCGGGTCGGTCGACCCGAATACGGACGCTAGAACCGCCCGTTTCCGTTGACCACCACCGGAAAGGACCCGCGTAACGAAATGTCCGCGCCCAGCCTGTCCCACGTAGAGCCCACCCTGTCCGACATAGAGCGCACTCTGTCCCACGTCGAGCCGACCCCGCTTCGCGACAGGTCCGCCCCGAACAGCCGGTCCGATGCGCGCCGCAATCGCGCGCTGGTGCTGGCGGCGGCGCAGCGAGCCCTCGCCGAGGGCGGCGTCGCGGTGTCACTGGCCGAGGTGGCCCGCCGCGCGGGCGTCGGCGCGGGCACCGTCTACCGGCATTTCCCCACCAAAACCGCACTGCTGGAAGCGGTCATGCAGCAGCGCATCGACCGCCTCACCGCTCTCGCGCACCGCCTGCGGGATGCGCCCGACCCGGGCCGGGCCTTCTTCGTCTTCTGTACCGAGGTCATCATCTCGTCGCATCGCAACCAGGCCGTCTGCGACCTGGCCGCCAATGACGGCTGGCCCCGCGAACTGGTGCAGGACGCGGGCGCCCGCTTCCACACCGCCCTCGACGATCTGCTGGTCGCCGCGCAGCGCGCCGGAGCGGTCCGCCCGGACCTCGCGCTCTCCGATGCGCTGGCCCTGTTCACGGGATGTGTTGCCATCCAACGCCTCAGCCCGGGTCGCGAGCTGTCCCGGCCCGCCGCCCTGGTCCTGGACTCCATGCGCGCCCGGGCCGCATCCGGCACCGTAACGAAACTCCGGAACCCGCCCGCGCCCCGTGATGAAACCAGGGCGCGTGACGAAACACCCCACTGCCCGATCTGCGCCACCCCGATCCACCCGACCGGCACCGGCCGCCCGGCCCGCTACTGCTCCGCCGCCTGCCGTCAGAAGGCCCATCGCCGTCGCCACGCCACCCCCGCATGAGCCCCTGATCGGGCCCGCCCTGAAAGCCGTTGGGGCACTTCGTGACCTGGGTGTGTCCGAACGGATGCGAAGGTGTGACGAGGCGGGTGTGGAGGCGAAAAATACTGGTAGAAGGCCATATTTGGCGTCTTCGTATGGACCCGCAACGGGCCAGTGGGGAAGTACGCTCCCTGCGTGGTTTGGGTGTCGGCCGTGACGTTCGGTGTCGCATGGTGGCTCGGTTTGTATCTACTGGCGCGGGATCCGCGAAAGCCGTTGTTACGCAGGGCTGCCATCGGGCTGCTGGCATTCGCCGCGGCCGTGGTGGCGGATCGGCTGGCCGGCGGTAACTCCTGGTTCGACGGTCCGCGGATCGTGCTGGTGTGCGCGCCGGTGCTGGCCTTCAGCGGAGTCTTCGTGCGGCTGCTGCCCCTCGGCGCCGTCGAGCGCGTGGACCGCTGGTGGCGGGTCGGGCTGCTGCCGCTGTGCGCCCTGCTGGCCATGCCCGCCGCGGGCGGCTTCCTGCCCGCCGGATACCTGCTCGGCGCGCTCACCCTGTTGGCGCTGCTCGGCACCATGCTCGGGATGCTGGGGCAGCACGCGGAATGGTCCGAGGATTCGCGGCGGTCGGCGGCCGGCCTGCTCACCATCGGCGCGCTCCTGCTCGGGCTCAGCGCGGCCCTGATCCTGTTGGGGCTCAACGTCCTGCCGCGCACGGCCATGCTGTCGGTGATCGCGGCCGACCTGGTGGTGCTGGGCCTGGGCATCGCCGTGGTGGACGCCTACGAGGAGGGCGAGGCGCTGCGCGCCGACATGACCCACTCGCTGGTGCTCTCGGCGGCCACCGCGGCCGTGTTCGGGGGTCAGGCCGCACTCGCCCTCACCCTGGCCGGTGAGCGCCCCGCCCTGATCGCCCTGTTCTTCGGTGCCGTCGCCGGCTCCATCACCCTGCAGGTCCTGCACGGCCCCCTGCACGCCGGCGCCGACCGCGTGGCCTTCGCCTCGGATCCTCAGCTGTGCGCGGCCCGCGTCGAATTGCGCAGCGCCACAGAGGCATTGCTGCGCAGGGGTAGCGACAACGGGCTGCACACCGGCGGCTGAGCCGACTGCGGCAGGGTCTCAGAGCAGGTCGCTGACGTCGTCGGGGACGTCGACGGCGTATTTGCGCAGGGTTTCCATGGGCACCACCTCGAGGGCGTTCTCATGGGTGGCGGCCAGCACCACCGGCGCGGCCACCCCGTCCTCGTGGGCGTGCAGCCAGCGCACGGCCACCACACACCACCTGTCGCCCGGTTGCAGGCCCGGGAAGTTGTTCTCGGGCCGCGGAGTGACGAGATCGTTGCCGATCGACTTCTGGTGCTCCAGGAATTCCGCCGTCACCACGGTGCAGACGGTGTGGCTGCCCAAATCCTCGGGACCGGTGCTGCAGCATCCGTCCCGGTAGAAGCCGGTGAGAGGATCGGTGCCACACTCCTCCAGCGGTCCCCCAAGCACATTTCGATCGGTCACGTCGCCGATCCTATTGTCTCGGTGTCGCATTCGCCGCTCCTTCCGCACTGTGGCACGTTCTCGAGCAGACCGGTTGGTAGTTGCTGGGATTTCCAGGCCCCCACCCGGCGTGTCTCCGCACCACACGGCATTGCTGTGTGATAGACGACACTGCCCTGCGACGCGTCGGTAGGCATGTGAATCCGGCATGCAGGTGCTTCTGAAAGGATGGGGGCGTGACGACTGCTGAACTGTGGATTCTCATCGCCGCGATCGCGGCGGTGCTGCTCGTGGCGCTGGTTGCCGGCTACGCCCTGAACAAGCGCCGCCGGATCTCGCTGACCCCGGAGGTCACCGAGACCAAGGAGGTGACCGACCGGTCGGGCGGATATCAGGCCTCGAGCGGATTCAACTTCAGCCAGGGCAGCGGCACCGCCGAGCGCGAGCAGGCGCCCGCCGCCAAACCCAAACCGCAACCGCTGCCGCTCCCGCCCGAGCGCACCGACGACGAGGGTCAGCCGCACATCGGCGACGACGCCGCCGTCCCGCGCGACGCCGCCAAGCGCAGCATCACCAATGTCCGCCTCCCCGAACCGGTCGAGGGCCCCGAGCCCGCTCCGGCCACCGAGCCCGTCACACCCACCGAGCCCGTCACACCCATCGAGCCCGTCACGCCCACCGAGCCCGCCGCTACCGAATCCGCACCGGCCACCGAGGCCGGCGAGGCCGCCGACGCGGGCGACACGGCCACGCAGTCGCCCGAGAACGCCGAGGACAGCGCCCGGGCCGCGGCGGTCGAGGCCGCCGAGCAGGCCGGTGAGACCGCGGCCGACACCGCCGCCGGGGATGTCGTCGAGCACCCCGCCTCGGAAGAGGCCGCCGCCGAGGAGGCCGCCGAGGCCGCGGTCGCCGCCGCCGAGGTGGCCGCTGCCGCCGAGGCCGCTATCGCCGCGCACGCGGGCGCGCCTGCCGCCGCGCCCGAAACCGCGCCCCCCGCCGAGGCGGCCGCCCCGGCCATCGCCGAGATCGAGCCCACCGCGGGCCGGCTGACCCGGCTGCGTGGTCGCCTGGCCCGCTCCCAGAACGCCGTCGGCAAATCGCTGCTCGGCCTGCTGGGCGGTGGCGATCTGGACGAGGACTCCTGGGAGGAGATCGAGGACACCCTGGTCATGGCCGACCTGGGTACCGCCAGCACCGCCGCCGTCGTGGAGCGGCTGCGCCACGAGATGGCCGCCCGCAGCATCCGCACCGCCGCCGACGCGCGCACCCTGCTGCGCGAGGTGCTCGTCGACGCGCTACGACCCGAGCTGGATCGCTCCATCCGTGCCCTACCGCACGCCGACCACCCGTCGATCCTGCTGGTCGTGGGGGTGAACGGCACCGGAAAGACCACCACCACCGGCAAATTGGCGCGTGTGCTGGTGGCCGACGGCCGCCGCGTGCTGCTGGGCGCGGCCGACACCTTCCGTGCCGCGGCCGCCGATCAGCTGCAGACCTGGGGTGAGCGCGTGGGCGCGGAGACCGTGCGCGGCAAGGAGGGCGCGGATCCCGCGGCCGTGGCCTTCGACGCGGTGTCGGCCGGCATCGATCGCGGCGTGGACGTGGTGCTCATCGATACCGCCGGCCGCCTGCACACGAAGACCGGCCTGATGGACGAACTGGGCAAGGTCAAGCGCGTGGTGGAGAAGAAGGCCGCGGTGGACGAGGTCATCCTGGTGCTCGACTCCACGGTCGGCCAGAACGGCCTGATGCAGGCGCGGGTCTTCGCCGATGTCGTGGACATCACCGGTGTCGCGCTGACCAAGCTGGACGGGACCGCCAAGGGCGGCATCGTCTTCCAGGTGCAGCATGAGCTGGGCGTTCCGGTCAAACTGGTCGGTTTGGGAGAGGGCGCCGACGACCTCGCACCCTTCGAACCGGGCGCCTTCGTCGACGCTCTGCTCGGTTAACCGCTGCTGAACTGCATCGATATCGAAATCGACATCATCCTCACCCGGTCGCGGTAACAGCGGTGCGGTTTCGGAAACGTGACCGCAACACTGCAAGCTCACCCGTTCACCTAGGCGAAACGCCGCAGGATCACAGCTGAAACACCGACTGGTGAATCTCATTGCAGGCTTATTCGCAGGTTGCTGCGGGGCCAGAGATGAGGAGGACAAAGGTGGCGTACCCCATCGTTGATTTGCCGAACACCGGCGACACAGCCTGGATGTTGGCGAGTTCGGCATTGGTGCTTTTAATGACCCCGGGGCTCGCGTTCTTCTACGGCGGCATGGTCCGTAGCAAGAACGTGCTCAACATGATCATGATGAGCATCAGTGCCATGGGCATCGTCGGCGTGCTATGGGCAATCTTCGGATTCTCGGCAGCGTTCGGCAACAACAAGTTCGGACTGATCGGCAACCCGAAGCAGTTCTTCGGGCTGAAGGGCCTCATCGGTCCCGACGCGGTCGCGGATTCCGATCCGACCAAGGTCGTCGGGATCCCGCTGGCCGGTAACACCCACATTCCGATGACCGTGTTCGTGGCGTTCCAGCTGATGTTCGCGATCATCACCGTCGCCCTGATCTCGGGCGCGGTCGCGGACCGCCTGAAGTTCGGCGCCTGGGCGCTGTTCGCCGCGGTGTGGGCCACGATCGTCTACTTCCCGGTCGCGCACTGGGTCTTCGACTTCAACGCCACCGACTCCGACGGCAATGTCATCCACGAGGGCGGCTGGATCGCCAACAAGCTGCACGTGATCGACTTCGCCGGTGGTACCGCGGTCCACATCAACGCCGGTGCCGCGGGCCTGGCCCTCTGCCTCGTCCTGGGTAAGCGCAAGGGCTGGCCGAAGACCCCGATGCGTCCGCACAACCTGCCCTTCGTCATGCTCGGCGCCGGTCTGCTGTGGTTCGGCTGGTTCGGATTCAATGCCGGTTCGGCGCTGTCCTCCAACGGCACCGCGGGTTCCACCTTCCTGACCACCACCTTCGCCACCTGCTCGGCCATGCTCGGCTGGCTGCTCGTGGAGAAGCTGCGTGACGGTCACGCCACCTCGCTGGGCGCCGCGTCCGGCGTCGTCGCGGGTCTGGTCGCCATCACCCCGTCCTGCTCCTCGGTGAACGTCCTCGGCGCGCTGGCCATCGGCGCGGTCGCCGGTGTGGCCTGTGCCCTGGCCGTCGGCCTGAAGTTCAAGCTGGGCTTCGACGACTCGCTCGACGTGGTGGGCGTCCACCTGGTCGGCGGCATCATCGGCACCCTGATGGTCGGCCTGGTGGCCACCAAGGAGGCGCCGGCCGGTGTCGCGGGTCTGTTCTACGGCGGCGGCTTCAACCAGCTGTGGCGTCAGGCCGTGGGAGCCGGTGTGGTGCTTGCCTTCTCGTTCATCGTGACGCTGATCATCGCGTTCGCCATCAAGTTCACCATCGGCCTGCGCGCGAGCGAGGAAGAGGAGTTCGTCGGCATGGACGAGTCGGATCACGCTGAAACGGCATACGATTTCGCTGCTGTGGGTGGTGCGGCGCGCACCGCCGCCGTCAAGGAGGCATGACGAAAATGAAACTGATCACTGCGATCGTGAAGCCGTTCACCCTGGAGGACGTGAAGACCGGCCTGGAGCAGGCGGGCGTGCTCGGCATGACCGTCAGCGAGGTTCAGGGTTACGGTCGCCAGAAGGGCCACACCGAGGTCTACCGCGGTGCCGAGTACTCCGTCGACTTCGTCCCGAAGGTTCGGGTCGAGGTGGTCGTGGACGACGCCTCCGTCGACAAGGTCGTCGAGGTCATCGTGGAGGCCGCCCGCACCGGCAAGATCGGTGACGGCAAGGTCTGGGTGACCCCGGTCGACGCCATCGTCCGGGTGCGCACCGGCGAACGTGGTTCCGACGCTCTGTAAGCGGTAACCGGAGCAGCGGAACCAGTGGCGGCCCTGGCCACCGTCGGTGTCGAACCGGCGGTGGCGGGGCCGCCCCCATGTGCGGCGAAGAACTGAATTCAGACGGGTGGTGGGTTGTGGGTTTCCAACAGGAACGCGACGACAGAACCAAGGCCGAGCAGGTTTCCGGCGGAGCCTCGGACCTGGTCCGGGCCCGCAACCAACTGCTCGCGGAGCAGAGCGCCAACGGCCGCGCGGCCCGTCTGGACCCCGAGGCGCTGCGGGAAGCGCTGGTGGATCTCTACGAGCTGTGGCTGACCACCAAGGGCCACGAGGTCGGCATCACCGCCGACAGCGGGCTGGCCCTCGTCGCCGTGGGCGGACTGGGCCGCCGGGAAATGCTGCCTTACTCCGACCTGGATCTGGTGCTGCTCTACGACGACGTCGATCCGCATCGGGTCGCCGAGGTCGCCGATCAGCTCTGGTATCCGCTGTGGGACGCCCACATCAAGCTCGATCACAGCGTGCGCACCGTCCCGCAGGCGCTGCGCGTGGCCGCCGACGATCTCACCGCCGCCCTCGGCATGCTCGAGGCCCGGCACATCGTGGGCGACGACGGTCTGAGCAACCTGCTCATCAGCGGCGTGCGCCGGGACTGGCGTGCCGGAATCCGGTCCCGCTTCGACGCCCTGATCGAACAGGCCCAAACCCGCTGGCGCAGAAGCGGAGACGTCGCGCACCGCGCCGAGCCCGACATCAAGAACGGGCGCGGCGGGCTGCGGGACATCCAGCTGCTGGACGCGCTCGCCATCGCACAACTGACCGACGCCATGCCGGGGCTCGGTCCGGATGTGCCCGGTGGCGGGTTGCGGCAGGTGCATCGCCGCCTGCTGGATGTCCGCACCGAACTGCACCGGGTGGCGGGCCGGGCCCGCGACCAGTTGCGGGCCCAGGACGCCGACGAGATCGGGGCGGCCCTGCGCATCGGCGATCGCTTCGATCTGGCCCGCACGCTCAGTGATGCGGCCCGCACGGTGAGCTACTCCACCGACGTCGGGCTGCGGACCGCGGGGAACGCGCTGCCACGGCGCGGGCTCGCGCGCTTGCGCCGCGCCCCGGTACGCCGACCACTCGATGAGGGGGTGGTCGAACATTCCGGGGAGGTGGTGCTCGCCCGTGATGCCCGGCCGCAGCGCGATCCCGGGCTGATCCTGCGGGTGGCCGCGGCCTCGGCGCAGACCGGGCTGCCGATGTCGGCGACCACGCTCAACCGGCTCGGCGAGGACGCGCCCGAGCTACGCGAGCCGTGGCCCAAGGAAGCCCTCAACGACCTGCTGGTCCTGCTGGGCACGGGCCGCGGCGCCGTCGATGCCGTGGAGGCGCTGGACCGGACGGGCCTGTGGGGCAGGCTCTTTCCGGAATGGGGCGTGGTGCGTGATCTGCCGCCGCGCGATGCCATGCACACCTGGACCGTGGACCGTCACCTCATGGAGACCGTCGCCCAGGCCGGGGCGCTGTCCACCCGGGTCGCCCGCCCGGACCTGCTGCTACTGAGCGCGCTGCTGCACGATATCGGCAAAGGCCGCACCGAGGATCACAGCGTGGTAGGTGCGGAGCTGGCCGTCTCCATCGGAAATCGCCTGGGGCTGTGGCCTTCCGACGTGCAGACGCTCGCGGGTGTGGTGCGCCACCACCTGCTGCTGCCCGACACGGCCACGCGGCGCGACATCACCGATTCCGACACCGTGAAGATGGTGATCGACGCCCTCGACGGTGACCCGCAGCTGCTGGAGCTGCTGCACGCCCTGGCCGAGGCCGACGCGCTGGCCACCGGGCCCGGCGTGTGGAACGACTGGAAGGCCTCGCTCATCGGCGATCTCGTGCGCAACTGCCGCACGGCCATGGCGGGCTACGCCCTGCCCGAGCCGACCCCGATTCCCGACGAGCTGCGCGCCCGCGCGGAATCCGGTGGCGTGCACGTGGATCTGAAGCCGGGAGAGAGCCGCTACCAGCATGTGGTCACCGTGGTCGCGCCCGATAATCCGGGTCTGCTCTCCGATGCGGCGGGCGTGCTGGCCGTGCACTCGCTGCGGGTACTGTCGGCCGAACTCGCCAGTGTGGGCGCCTCGGCCATCGATACCTTCGTCGTGGCACCCCGTTTCGGTGATCCGCCGGACCCGGGCCTGCTGCGCCAGGAACTGATCCGCGCCATCAACGGCGATCTGGATCTGGCCTCGGTGCTGGCCCGCAAGGAGCGCGATGCGGGCGGGACCCAGCCGAGGCCGTTCGCGCAGGCGCGGCCGCGGGTGTTCTGGCACGAGACCGCCGATCCGGGCCGGGTGCTGCTGGAATTGCGTGCCGAGGATCGCATCGGGTTGCTGAGCCGCTTGGCCGCGGCGCTGGCCGAGGCCGGGGTGAATGTCTGCTGGGCGAAGGTGGTGACCATGGGTTCGGCGGTCATCGACTCGTTCTGCCTGGATCTGGGCGCTTCCGACACGCCCGGGCGGCGGGCGGAGATCGAGGCGGCGGTGCTGACGGTGGTGCCGCCACAGCAACCGAAGAAACCTCTCGAATCGGACAGCTGAATCGGATCTCCCGATAGTTTTCCGATTGTTTGCCATGAACCGGCATTGGCGGACAAACCGCACGATTGCCAGTTAATAAGAATGTTGCAGGAGATTTGCTGTAATACCGATCGGGTGATCGGAGTCACACCCTAGTATTCGCGTGCAAGGTCGATCCGGAGGTCCCAAACTGTCGCGAGCATGAGGGGAGCAGGTCGGTGGCAATCGAAGTCGTATCCGCGTCGATGATGACCAGCGATTTGACCGCGCACATCGCCCGCTGCGTCGGTGGTGATCGCTGGGTGGTCTCCTGGCTGCCGGGGCGCACCCTGAGCGGCCAGCAGGCGGTGACCGCGATGACCATCGCGTCCACCGTCGCCGACCAGGCACCCTCCGACGCCGAATGGGCGTTGCTGGACGGGCTCGCTCTGGAACTGGGCCTCACCGCCCGCGAGGCGGTCGGTATGGTCGCCACCGAGAACCACGATCTGCGGCGGCCCGGCCCGCGTCCCCGCTCGCTGGAATAGCCGCCGGAACAGCTTGCCGCGCCGCCCCGTTCGCGCAGGTCCGAGCCTGGCGCAACGGCATCACGCGGATCCCACTACCCTGGTATCTCGAGTGACGTCCCTCGAGATCAGGAGCATCGGTGTTCGAATCCCTTTCCGACCGGTTGGCCGGTGCCCTCAAGGATCTGCGTGGCAAGGGACGCCTGTCGCCGGCGGACATCGACGCGACCGCCCGTGAGATCCGGCTGGCGCTGCTCGAGGCCGACGTGGCGCTGCCCGTGGTGCGCGGCTTCATCGCCAAGATCAAGGAGCGGGCCAAGGGCTCCGAGGTCTCCGCCGCCCTGAATCCGGCGCAGCAGGTTGTCAAGATCGTCAACGAGGAGCTCATCAATATCCTCGGCGGTGAGACCCGGCGGGTGCGGCTGGCCAAGAACCCGCCGACCGTCATCATGCTGGCCGGTCTGCAGGGTGCCGGTAAGACCACCCTCGCGGGCAAGCTCGCCAAATGGCTGAAGGCACAGGGACACACGCCGCTGCTGGTGGCCTGTGACCTCCAGCGTCCCGGCGCGGTCACCCAGCTGCAGGTGGTCGGCGAGCGGGCCGGGGTGCCGGTCTTCGCGCCGCATCCGGGCACCTCCATCGGCGGCGGTGAGAACCCGCTGGGCGTCTCGGCCTCCGACCCGATCGATGTGGCGCGCGCCGGTATCGAAGAGGCGAAGACCAAGCAGTACGACGTGGTCATCGTGGACACCGCCGGTCGCCTCGGCATCGACGAGGAGCTCATGCGGCAGGCCGCGGGCATCCGCGACGCCGTCAACCCCGACGAGACCCTGTTCGTCCTCGATGCCATGATCGGTCAGGACGCGGTCGCCACCGCCGAGGCGTTCCGTGACGGCGTCGGCTTCACCGGTGTCGTGCTCACCAAGCTCGACGGCGACGCCCGCGGTGGTGCGGCCCTGTCGGTACGTGAAATCACCGGCCAGCCCATCCTTTTCGCCTCCACCGGCGAGAAGCTCGAGGACTTCGACGTCTTCCACCCCGACCGCATGGCCAGCCGCATCCTCGGCATGGGCGACCTGCTCACCCTGATCGAGCAGGCCGAACAGGTCTACGACGCCAAGCAGGCCGAGGAGGCCGCCCGCAAGATCGGCTCGGGTGAGCTGACCCTCGAGGACTTCCTCGAGCAGATGCTGGCCATCCGCAAGATGGGCCCGATCGGCAACCTGCTGGGCATGCTGCCCGGCGCGGGGCAGATGAAGGACGTGCTGGCCCAGGTCGACGACAAGCAGCTCGACCGGGTGCAGGCCATCATCCGCGGCATGACCCCCGCAGAGCGCGCCAACCCCAAGATCATCAACGCCTCCCGCCGCCTGCGCATCGCCAATGGCTCGGGCGTCGCGGTGTCCGACGTCAACCAGCTGGTCGACCGGTTCTTCGAGGCCAGGAAGATGATGGGCGCGATGTCCCGGCAGTTCGGCCTGCCGGGTGCGGGCCGTGGCGGCAAGAACACCAAGAAGGGCAAGAAGGGCAAGAAGGGCGGACGTGGCCCGACCCCGCCGAAGGTGCGCGGCGGCTTCCCCGGCATGCCGGGCCTCCCGGGCGGTATGCCCGCCGGTATGCCCGACCTCTCCAACCTCCCCGCCGGTCTCAATGAGCTGCCGCCGGGCCTGGAAGGTTTCGACCTCTCGAAGCTGAACTTCCCCAAGAACTGATCCACGCGAACCTGATTCGGCCCCGCCCACCCCGGGCGGGGCCGAATTGGGTCGCACCGGCTGACCGAAATCCTGCTCACCGCACTGGCTCCCGCGACGGGGTTGACCATTGAATCGGTGCGGATCCCGCTCGGCGAGCTGCTGGTGGTCAACGGCGCCAACGACAGCCTGATCAGCACCCGGGATTCGATCGACATCGCCATCGGTGCCCCCAACGCCCAACTGGTCCTGTACGCCGACGACCACTGCGCCATGGGTCATGCCGTGCAATGGTCGGAATTATCGGTACGGTTCCTGCGTGACCACTTGGTGTCCTTCGACGCGGCAGAACCGGTGATGCGATGACCGAACCCACCCCGCTCCCGCGCCTGCGCCGCACCCTCGACCGCGGCCGACGGCGCATCCTCCGCCAGATCGACACCGGTGGCGGGTGGACGACGGTCGGCGAATCCGATGGCGGCGCAGCCGATCTCGTGCCCTCGGCCTGGACCGAGGAGTTCGAGCTGGCCCGCTACGAGCATCTGGACCTCGCCGACGGGGCCACGGTACTGCCGGTGTGCCCGGCCTCGTTCCGGGACTTCATGCTCTACGAGAAGCATGCCGTGGACGCCGCGCGCGGGATGGCCCGCCGGTTCCTGCCCGCCGGATACCGGCTCGGGCAGGCGTTCGAGACGCTGACCCGCCGGACGTTCCCGGCCTACCGGCCGCACCGGCTCTGGTACGCCCAGCCCATCTACTACCTGTCCAATGCGCTGACCATCGTGCCCTCGGGTGTCCCGGTCGCGCCGCCCGCCTACAGTCGCGCACTGGATTTCGAGCTCGAACTCGGGGTGGTGCTGGGCGCTCCGCTGCGCGACGCGTCGCCGGAGCAGGCGCTGGCAGCGATCGCGGCGGTGGTGGTGGTCAACGACTTCTCGGCACGGGATGTGCAATTGGCGGAAATGCGGTCGGGTTTCGGCCCGCAGAAGTCCAAGCACTTCGTCAGCTCGATGTCCGGGACGGCGGTCGCCGGTGCGGCGGTGGCCGACCGGCTCGATCGGCTCACGGCCACGGTGGCGATCAATGGGGAGACGGTGTCCCGCACCGGGACCGGGGGCATGCGCTTCTCGCTCGGTGAGGCCATCGCGCATGTCTCGCGCTCCGAGCAGCTGTATCCGGGTGAGCTGCTGGCCACCGGCACCCTGCCCGGTGGCAGCGGTATGGAAGTGGGCCGCTGGCTGGCTCCCGGCGACGAGCTGCGCCTGGAGATCGACGCCATCGGCGTCATCGAACATCGAATCCAGCCGTGATCGACCACCGAATCCAGCACTGAGGAGGGGCACGTGAAAATCGACCAGGTTGCCGATTCCGTCTACGTCGTCGCGGGTACGAACGTCAACTGGGCGTTGATCAGTGACGAGCGCGGTGTGACCATCGTGGACGCCGGATATCCCGCCGACACCGAGTCGGTGCTGAGCTCGGTGCGCCAGATAGGGCGCGAGCTCGGCGATATCGCCGCGGTCCTGCTGACCCATGCGCACCTCGATCACATCGGTGCGATTCCGACCCTGGTCGAACGCCTGGGCGTGCCGGTCTACACCGGCGCCGAGGAGGTCCGGCACGCCAAACGTGAGTACCTGCAACAGATCACGCCCGTGGACATGGTGCGGCAGCTGCGGACTCGGCGCGGGGCGGTCTGGGTCGCGCAGACCCTGCGCGCCTGCGTCGGTCACATCGGGATGACCGTGCCGACCGCTCGAACCGCCGACGCCGACACCCTGGCGGCGCTCCCGGGCGGTTTCGTCGAGGTGCCGACGCCCGGTCACACCAACGGTCACACGGCGTATCTGATGCCGTCCGAGGGTGTGCTGTTCTCCGGCGACGCCCTGGTCACCGGCCACCCCCTGTTGCTCGAGACCGGTCTGCAGCTTCTTCCGAGCGTGTTCAACCACGATGAGGCGGGGACGCTCGCGAGCGCCCGCGCGCTCTGCACGCTGGAGGCCGGGATTCTGGTTCCCGGGCATGGCCTGCCGGTCCGGCACGACCTGTCGAGCCTGCTGGGTGATTTCGCCCGGCCGTGATCGCCGCGATGAGGTCAGATCGGCAGGCAGGGGTTGTCGTTGCCGGGCGTGACCTTGGTGCTGCCGGTGCTCAACCCGATACTGCAGAGGATCACGGCCACGATCGAGATGGGTGCCGCGGCCGAGGCGGTGATCATGCCCGGATCCCAGTTGACTCCGAACGCGCTGGACCCCGAGCTGGTCGCGACGGGGGCGGCGGTGGTGTCCGGGGACGGCTGGTCGAGGGAGACGGGCGCGGCCTGTGCGGTGGCTCCGGCTGCGGTGACGGTCGCGCCGATCGCCAACGCGGCGAATGTCAGGCGGATTCGATTGCGGGCGAACAACAATGACATGGGTGGGCCTCCGGCAAAGTGATGTGTGACCCGATCGTAAACGGATATTGAAACTCGCGTGCTTCAAATTTTGAAGGCCACGGGGGACAGGTGCATTCGCAGGACGCCACAGGCGCAGCGGGTGTAGCTGACGATGCCCTCGGAGGTGCGGTGGCGCGAAAGGACTTGGAAGGGTTGGGCTGTGGGCCAGCCGCAGTGGCGACACTGCCGGTCCGATTCGGTCATGAGGCCAGTCTTCGCGGGGCGGTAGTCTCGGTCCATCGAAAGTTTTCGTAGCGAATCGTTCGGAATTGCCACATGATCGATCCTCGGTTGCAGGCCCTGCGGGTACTGCGTGAGCACGGCACGGTGACCGCGGCCGCGGCGGCACTGCATCTGACGCCGTCCACGGTGTCGCAGCAGCTGCGTGGCCTGGCCCGGGAATTGGATGTCGAACTGCTCGAGCAGGTGGGGCGCAGGGTGCAGTTGACGGCCGCCGGGCACGCGCTGCTGCGGCACGCGGATCTGCTTGCGGCACAGGCGGAGAGCGCACGGGCGGAGCTGGCGGCGCACCGGGCTGGCATCGCGGGGGTGCTGCGGATCAGTGCGATGCCGACCGCTCTCGCGGCCCTGGTGGCGCCGGCCGCCGCCCGGCTACGGGACGCGAATCCGGGGCTGACCGTGGAACTGATCGAGGACGAGAGCGCGCACTGCTTCGAAACCCTGCTGGTCGGGGACAGCGATATCGGGATAGTGCTGCCCGCGCCCGGCAGCCCCGCGCCCGACGACCTGCGGTTCGAGCAGCGTCCGCTGTTGGCCGAGCCGTTGGATCTGCTTGTGCCCGTGGGCCATTCACTCGCCGGGCGCGACAGCGTCGCCCTGTCCGAGGCGGCGTCCGAGCCGTGGATTACCGGACGTGCGCGCATCACCCATCACCTGGTGGTGTCGGCCGCCTGCGCCGCGGCCGGGTTCACACCCCGGATCGCCGGGCAGGCGGTCGATTTCCCAGGTGTGGCGGCCATGGTGGCGCACGGATTCGGGGTGAGTCTGGTGCCCCGGCTCGCGTTCCTGCCGCCGGAGCTGGCGGTGGTGCGCGTCCCGCTGCACGACGATCCGGTCCCGGTCCGCCGTCACCTGTCCGCGGTGCGGCGGGGCAGCGCCGAGCATCCGGTGATCGCGGCCGGGCTGGATGCCATTCGCGGGCTCTGCCGGGAGCGCACCGACATCACCGTGCTCGACGACTGATGCGATAGTGGACCCGGAATCGTGTCGAGACGTACCGTCCAGGCAAGGAGGTCGGCATGCGGCTGCATTTCCGCGGCGTGGTCCTGCCCGATGACGAAGTCCGCGACCTCTGGGTGCGCGACGGCCGGATCTCCGCGGAGCCGATTCCCGACGCCGACACCGTGCAGGCCTCCGGCTGGATCGTGCCCGGCCTGGTCGATGCCCACTGCCATGTCGGCGTCAAATACGGCGGCGGACACGAGGATTCGGCGGGCGCGATCGCCCAGGCCGAGGTCGAGCGGGACGCGGGCGCCCTGCTGCTGCGTGATGCGGGCTCGCCCATCGACACCCGTTTCATCGACGACCGCGACGACCTCCCGCGCATCATCCGCGCGGGCCGCCACATCGCCCGCCCCCGGCGCTACATCCGCGAACTCGGCATCGAACTCGACGACGAGCGCGACCTGCCCGAGATCGTCGCCGAGCAGGCCCGCCGCGGCGACGGGTGGGTCAAGATCATCGGCGACTGGATCGACCGCGCGATCGGCGACCTCGCCCCACTGTGGTCCGACGACATCCTGAAGGCCGCCATCGACGCCGCCCACGGCGAGGGCGCCCGTGTCACCGCCCACGTCTTCGGCGAGGACGCCCTGCCCGGCCTGCTGAACGCCGGCATCGACTGCATCGAGCACGGCACCGGCCTCACCGACGACACCATCGCCCTGATGGCCGCCCACGGCACCGCCCTCGTCCCCACCCTCATCAATATCGACACCTTCCCCGGAATCGCCGACGGCGCAACCAAATTCCCCACCTACGCCGCCCACATGCGCGACCTCCACCGCCGCTCCCGCACCACCGTCGCCAAGGCCCACGAGGCCGGCGTACCCATCTACACCGGCACCGACGCCGGCGGCTCCATCCGCCACGGCCGCATCGCCGACGAGATCGCCGCCCTCGCCGGCGCCGGCTTCACCCCCCACAACGCCCTCGGCGCCTCGTCCTGGCACGCCCGCACCTGGCTCGGCCGCTCAGGCATCGAACCCGGCGCCCCCGCCGATTTCGTTGTGTACCAAGAAGACCCACGCGAGAACCTCTCCGCGCTTGCCACCCCCGCCTGGGTGGTTTTACGCGGCCGCGTCTACAACCGCCGCGACCCGGTCACCAGCCACCGCTGAGTTCCGGGTACTGAGCCGACGAGAATTGCTGGTTCAGCGTATGGAACGTGCATATCCCGCACATGGAACGATGTCGATTGGATTGAATCCGATACACCCGGATACGCCATTCGGACCGGTACGCCACCGACTGTGTTCGAAGCGGATAGATCGGACGGGAAATGACGATGACCGCTGAGGTTTCGACGTTCCACCCACTTGGGCCAACAACCGTGGAAGACTGGCTGGCTGCGGAGCAGCCGTCCGATGGATCTCGTCTCGAGCTCATCCTGGGGTACCTCTACATGACACCTCCACCCACGGGGTCGCACCAGTACGCGACCGGTGAGTTGTTCGTGGCACTCCGAGGTGCGGTCCGAGCTGCGGGGCGATCGGACCTGCAGGTGCTTCCCGGCGTCGGTGTGCGGATCAGTACGGCGTTCAGGACAGCTGTCATCCCCGATGTCGTCGCGGTCGTCGCGGCCGAAGCGCACCGCAAGTGCTTCGAGTCGCATGAACTGGTGCTCGCCGTCGAAGTCTGGTCGTCCGGCAATACCCGCGAGGAACGCGATACGAAGATCGCGGGATATGCCGCTGCGCGAGTCCCTTTCCTCTGGATAGTCGAACTGCCCGACGGCAAACCCGCCACGTTCTGCGGCTACCGGTTGGGCGAATCCGGGTATCGCCAGGAGATCTATGCGGCAGCAGGGGAGACGGTGTCGGCTCCCTCCCCCGTCCCGGTCGAGGTGGCAACCGCCGAGTTGCGCTGAAGACTCGCCCATCCCCTCGGAAGCGGTAACCGACTCTGGGCATCGCGAGCTACATGTGCTGCAGGTGGGGGGTCGGTTGGGCGGGTATGGCGATTCGGCTGCGCATTCAAAGTGAATCGGTCATGCTTCAGACGTTTGTTGTTTCGACTCGATGAGGAGATGACCGTGGGGTCTATCGAAACCCTGGCCATTGGTGTGTTGGCCGGTTTGATCGTGAAGCTGCTGACGTCCGGGAGTTCCGGGCCCGGCCCGGTTCAGCCGTAGGCTCTGCGTGAGACGCAGCCCATCGGGGTCGTACCCGGTGGGCTGTGGTGTTTCCGGGGCCGGGTCTGCGGTGTTTCCGTGGCCGGGTCGGGGCGATTTCTCCGGGTCGCCGGTGCTCTGGCAGAATGGACGACCGTCCTCATCGAGGACAGTGTCAGCCCGTCTCCGGTTCCGTACCGCGCGGCGGTCACAGCACTTGACGCAAAACCGGGTCCACCTCGTGTGGGCTGCTGAATTGCGACGTGACCAACCATTTGAAAGGCATCAGCTCATGGCTGTTCGTATCAAGCTGACCCGTATGGGCAAGATCCGCAACCCGCAGTACCGCGTCGTCATCGCCGACGCCCGTACTCGTCGTGACGGCCGCGCCATCGAGTCCATCGGCAAGTACCACCCGAAGGAAGAGCCGTCGCTCATCGAGATCGACTCGGAGCGCGCTCAGTACTGGCTGGGTGTCGGCGCGCAGCCGACCGAGCCGGTGAAGCGTCTGCTGGAGATCACCGGCGACTGGCAGAAGTTCAAGGGCCTGCCGGGCGCCGAGGGCACCCTGAAGACCAAGGCCCCGAAGCCGTCCAAGCTGGACCTGTTCAACGCTGCGCTGGCCGCCGCCGAGAACGAGCCGGTCGCCGAGGCCGTCACCCCCAAGAAGAAGGCCGCCAAGAAGGACGAGGCCGCCGAGGCCGAGGCCGCTGAGGCCACCACCGAAGCCGCCGAGTAACCGTGAGCGAGCGCAGCGAGCGAACCAACGGCACAGCCGCCTCGGCGGTCATGCCGGAGCCGAGCGCTAGCGAGGTGGAGGCATGAGCGCCGTTGTCGCCGATGCTGTCGAGCACCTGGTGCGCGGCATCGTCGCCAATCCCGACGACGTCCACGTCGAGCTGATCACCAGCCGTCGTGGCCGGACCGTCGAGGTGCACGTGCACCCGGATGATCTGGGCAAGGTGATCGGTCGCGGCGGTCGTACCGCGACCGCCCTGCGCACCCTGGTCGCCGGGATCGGCGGTAAGGGCATTCGCGTCGACGTGGTCGACACGGATCAGTAGATGGAACTGGTCGTCGGGCGGGTCGCCAAGTCACACGGTGTGCGTGGCGAACTCGTCGTAGAAGTCCGCACCGACGAGCCGGAACTGCGGTTCGCGCCCGGCAGCGTCCTGAAGGGGAAGCTGCCGCGCGCGAAGCAGACGCAGGAATTCGAAGTGGAGTCGGTCCGGGAGCACTCGGGCCGGCTTCTCCTGCGTCTGGACGGCGTCGCCGACCGCACGGCCGCGGATGCGTTGCGGGGCATGCTCTTCGTGGTGGACTCCGCGGATCTGCCGCCGTCGGAGGACCCGGACGAGTACTACGATCACGAACTCGAGGGCCTGCGCGTCGAACTCGGCGACGGCACCCGGGTCGGCACCGTCAACGAGGTGCTGCATTCCGCTGCGGGAGAACTGCTTTCGATCAAGGCCGGGGACGCGTTCCCGCCCGCGGGCCGGGAGATCCTGGTGCCGTTCGTGCTGGCCATGGTGCCGACGGTGTCGGTCGCCGACGGCCTGATCGTCATCGACCCGCCCGAGGGCCTGCTGGACCCGGAGTAGCGGCGTGCGAATCGACGTAGTCACGATCTTCCCCGAATACCTCGAGCCGATGCGAGCGGCCTTGCTGGGCAAGGCGATCGACAAGGGTCTGCTCGAGGTGGAGGTGCACGACCTGCGCCGCTGGACCCACGACGTCCACAAGTCGGTGGACGACACCCCGTACGGCGGCGGGCCGGGCATGGTCATGAAGCCGACCGTGTGGGGCGACGCCCTCGACGAGGTGTGCCCGGACGACGCGCTCCTGGTGGTGCCGACTCCGGCGGGCGTGCCGTTCACGCAGGAGACCGCGCAACGGTGGTCCGCCGAACGGCACATCGTGTTCGCCTGCGGGCGTTACGAGGGCATCGACCAGCGTGTCTTCGACGATGCCGCGCGCCGGGTGCGCGTCGAAGAGGTCAGCATCGGCGACTACGTGCTCATCGGCGGCGAGGCCGCCGTGCTGGTCATGACCGAGGCGTTCGTCCGGCTGATCCCGGGCGTCCTCGGCAATCAGCAATCCCACGAACAGGATTCGTTCTCCGACGGTCTCCTGGAAGGCCCCTCCTACACCCGGCCGGTGTCCTGGCGCGGCCTCGACGTCCCCGAAATCCTGTTGTCCGGCAACCATGCCAAGATCGCCGGGTGGCGGCACGAACAGTCGCTGCGCCGCACGGCCGAACGCAGGCCCGACCTTCTACCGGATAACCTGGGCCATGCGTGAAGGAGGGTCGATCATGCGTGAAACCAGAGGATTTCTCAGCGCGACGCTGGCCGGGCTGGCCCTGTTCGCCGCGATGTTCGGCGGCGGCAAGGCGGTCGCGGACAACCTCGATGTGCTCTTCCTGAGCCACCTGGGCGACCAGACGGTCGCGTCGCCCGGCTACGAGGACACCGCGGACGGGCAGCGGCTGATCGCCGAGGGCAAGGACATCTGCGCCCGCCTGCGCGCGGGCACCCCGGTTGTAGCGACCGACCAGTGGGGATTCGGGGAAAGGCTCGCCCGCGCGGCCGTCTCGGTGTACTGCCCCGAATTCAAATCGACCCCAAGAGATTTCGGCTGACGGTGAAATTCGGTACGTAACAACTGATTTCGCGAGGATCGGGGTAACTCCCCGGGTACGCCCAGACGTGATTCGGCACCCGTCGCGGGCACGCATGCGTCGCGGGTGACGGCTCTCGGCGGGGCGCTGAAGTCTCGGAGAGGCGGGGTAGTCACCGAATCCTGTGTGGGCCTTGCACGCACTGTCGGGTGGCGGCGGTAGTGTCTGCGGGCGTGACGACAGCCTCCGAAACCGTCAGCGCAGCATCCGCAGGTGCCGCATCCACGGGTGCAGCGAGCACCGAGAGCACCGTCCGCCTCGCCAGCGTCGGCCGGCGTATCGCCGACGAGCTGGGGGTGCGCGAGGAACAGGTGCGCTCCGCCGTCGAACTCCTGGACGCCGGGTCGACCGTGCCGTTCATCGCCCGTTACCGCAAGGAAGTCACCGGCGGACTCGACGACGCCCAGCTACGCACCCTCGACGAGCGCCTGAGCTACCTGCGCGAACTCGACGAGCGCCGGGGCTCGATCATCGAATCCATCCGTGGCCAGGGCAAATTGGACGAGGCGCTGCACGCGCAGATCATGCTCGCCGACACCAAGGCCCGCCTCGAGGACATCTACCTGCCCTACAAGCCCAAGCGGCGCACCAAGGCGCAGATCGCGCGCGAGGCCGGGCACGAGCCCGTGGCCGACGCGCTGCTGACCGACCCGACCACCGATCCCGCGCAGTACAACGCCGAACAGCTCGACGGCGCGCGGGCCATCCTGGTGGAGCGTTTCGCCGAGGACGCCGACCTGGTCGGTGAACTGCGCGAGCTCATGTGGGAACGCGGGCAGATGAGTTCGACGGTGCGCGCGGGCAAGGAGGAGGCGGGCGCGAAGTTCGCCGACTACTTCGAATTCTCCGAGCCCTTCAGCAAGCTGCCCTCGCACCGCATCCTGGCGCTGCTGCGCGGCGAGAAGGAGGAGGTGCTCAACCTGCACCTCGAACCCGACACCGAGACGGCGTCCGGTGCGGGCTCCGCAAGCTCCACCCGTGGCGAGGACGGGCAGCGCTCGATCTACGAGGGCCGCATCGCCCTCAAGTTCGGCATCGCCGATCAGGGCCGCGCCGCCGACTCCTGGCTGCTGGACACCGTGCGCTGGGCGTGGCGGACCAAGCTGCAGGTCAGTATGGGCATCGACACCCGAATGCGGTTGCGGCAGTCCGCCGAACGCGATGCCGTCGATGTGTTCGCGGCCAATCTGCGCGACCTGCTGCTCGCCGCGCCCGCTGGCACCCGCTCGACGATGGGCCTGGACCCGGGCTACCGCACCGGTGTGAAGGTCGCCGTCGTGGACGCCACCGGCAAGGTGGTCGCCACCGAGGTCATCTACCCGCACAAGCCGCAGGGGCAGACCGAGAAGTCCCTGGCCGTGCTGGGTGCACTGGTCGCCCGCTTCAATGTCGAGCTCATCGCCATCGGCAACGGCACCGCCTCCCGCGAGACCGACGCCCTTGCCGCCGAACTGATCTCGCGCATCCCCGAGAACAAGCCCACCAAGATCGTGGTCTCCGAGGCGGGCGCGTCGGTGTACTCGGCTTCCGCATACGCCTCACAGGAACTGCCCGACATGGACGTGTCGCTGCGCGGCGCCGTCTCCATCGCCCGCCGGCTCCAGGACCCGCTGGCCGAATTGGTGAAGATCGACCCGAAGTCCATCGGCGTCGGCCAGTACCAGCACGACGTCTCCGAAACCCTGCTGGCCCGCTCGCTGGGCGCGGTCGTCGAGGACGCTGTGAACGCCGTCGGCGTCGACGTGAACATCGCCTCCGTCCCCCTCCTGTCCCGGGTCTCGGGCATTTCCAACTCGATCGCGGAAAGCATTGTGGCGCACCGCGATGCCAACGGCCCGTTCCGCAGTCGCGCCGCACTCAAGGATGTCCCACGCCTGGGCCCCAAGGCGTTCGAACAGTGCGCGGGCTTCCTCCGCATCCGCGAGGGCGACGACCCGCTGGACGCCTCCGGCGTGCACCCCGAGGCGTACCCCGTGGTCCGGCGCATCCTCGATGCCAGCGGTAAGAGCGTGAAGGAGATCATCGGCAACACCTCCGCCCTGCGCGCCCTGCGGCCGGCCGACTTCACCGATGAGCGATTCGGTGTTCCGACCGTCACCGACATCATCGCCGAACTCGAGAAGCCCGGCCGCGACCCTCGGCCCGAATTCAAGACCGCCGAATTCGCCGCGGGCATCGAGAAGGTCGCCGACCTGAAGCCCGGCATGGTGCTCGAGGGCGTCGTCACCAATGTGGCCGCCTTCGGCGCCTTCGTCGACATCGGCGTCCACCAGGACGGCCTGGTCCATGTCTCGGCCATGTCCCACAACTTCGTCAAGGACCCTCGCGAGGTCGTGAAGTCCGGCGACGTCGTGAAGGTCAAGGTCCTCGAGGTCGATGTCCAGCGCCAGCGCATCGGCCTGTCCCTGCGCCTCGACGACGAGCCCGGAAACGCCAAGCCCGACCGCGCCGACCGCGGCCCGCGCAACAACCAGGGCGGCGGCCAGCGCGGCGGCAACCGCGACAACCGGCAGGGCGGCCAAGGTGGCCAGCGCCAGGGCGGACAGCGTCAGGGCGGCGGCAACCGCAACCAGCCCGCCCCCAGCGGTTCGATGGCCGACGCCCTCCGGCGCGCCGGCTTCGGGCGCTGACCAGCCGATCCCGAACCACCCCGTCCGGCCGCACCCACACCCGGGTCCGGCCGGACGGCCGTTTCCGACCTCGGACCGGCACGGCTAACTCAGTGGGGAGCCGACCCGGTGCAGGGTGCCGTCGGGGTCGACGTAGCCGAATTCCCTCAGGCCGTAATCGGTGTCGACCGGGGTGGTGAGGCGGCCGGGCAGGCCTGCGGCAGCCCACTCCGCGTGCAGCGCGTCGGCGTCGGAGACGTAGAGGTAGACCGCTGCGGCGGTTCGTGTCGAGTCGTGTTCGTCCCACTCGGTGAGGTGCAGGGATACGCGGCCGCGGTCGGCGAAACCGTAGCGGGCGTCGCCCTCATAGGCGTGGACGCTGAACCCGAGGCGACGGTAGCGGGCCAGGGCGGCGTCGAGGTCGAGGACCGGGATCACGGGGGCAACGCGATCGAAGGTGATGTCGTCCGGCATGGAAGCTCCGAAAAATGAAGACGCCGAGGCGGTCCCGGTTCGGGGGCACCTCGGCGTGCTCGTGGTGGGTTATTCGACGCCGAGGGAGACCTCGGTGGATTTGATGAGGACCTTGACGGGTTTGCCGTCGGTGAGACCCAGGTCGTCGGCGGCGTCGCGGGTGATGGAGGAGGTGATCTCGTCACCACCTGCGAGGCGGATGCGCACCACCGCCATGGCCTCGCCGCGGGTGACCTTGGTGACTGTTCCATCGAGTTGGTTTCGTGTACTCAGTCGCATGGTGGTGAGCCTAGTCACCGGTGGCCGCCATTTCGATGGTGGCTGAAAGGTTGCTCAATCACGTCGCGACCGCATGTGATCGTTCCGTGCGGGTCGGCGGCGCGGGTAGCGTGGCGGGGGTTGGCGTTCGCACGAGGGTTTCGGAGGCGACACGGGCATGCACGTACATCGGTGGTGGGAAGATGTCGTGGTGGCACACGGCAGATTGCCATTGGCATGCCTGCTTCTGGGGTTCATCGTCGGGTTCCTGCTGATCCGAATCAGCGTGCGGCTCATCCGCAAACAGGTGCGCTGGTGGCCGGGCAATGTGCGGGCCGGGGACGTGCACATCCACCACATGGTGTTCGGGGTGATCCTGGTGCTCGGCGCCGGCGTCGGGTTCGTGACGCTGTATCAGAGCAGTGTCGGCGTCACCAGTGCGCTGGCCGCGGTGTTCGGGCTCGGCGCGGCGCTGGTGCTCGACGAGTTCGCGCTCATCTACTACCTGCGCGACGTGTACTGGGAGGAGCAGGGCCGCACCTCGGTCGATGCGGTGTTCGTGGCCCTTGCCGTGACCGGGCTGCTGCTGCTCGGTTTCCATCCGCTGTGGTTGCTGGACATCGGCAATATTCGTGATCTCCGCACCGATCAGAATGTGCCCGAGCGGCTGTTCACGATCGGGTTCGCGTTCGGGAATCTGCTGCTGGCGGCCATTGTCATTGCCAAGGGCAAGATTTGGACCGGTCTGTTCGGAATGTTCTTCCCGCCGCTGCTGGTCATCGGCGCGCTGCGGCTGAGCCGCCCGGGCGCACCCTGGGCGCGCTGGCGCTACGCCTCCGGCTCGGGCCTCATGCGGCGTGCGGTGCGGCGCGAGCGCCGCTATCGCCGCCCGGTGATCCGGGCCAAGATCTTCGTGCAGGACCTGCTGGCGGGCAAGCCCGATGCCGCGCACGTGCTCCGCGCCGCCGAGGAGGAGCTGGCCCGGACCGTGGTCCCGGCGCCGCACGCGCCGCCCTCGGCCCACCTGCACCTCATGCACGGTCGCAAGCACGTGGATCGGCCCCTCGGGCCCAAGTCCGCCGAGCGTCCCCCGGAATCGGTCGATAGCCAATGAGTTGCTGACTCTCGGTCGGCGTGCCAGTGTTGAGCCATGGGCTACGTTGTCGGCGACTATCTGCTCGATCGGCTCCGGGAACTCGGCGTCACCGAAATCTTCGGCGTTCCCGGTGATTTCAATCTGCAGTTCCTCGACCATGTCATCGCCCACCCCGACATTCGCTGGATCGGCAGCGCCAACGAGCTGAACGCCGGCTACGCCGCCGACGGCTACGCGCGGCTGCGCGGCGTCGGCACGGTCGTCACCACCTACGGCGTGGGCGAGCTGAGCGCGGTCAATGCCATCGCGGGCAGCTACGCCGAGCACGTGCCCGTGGTGCACGTCGTCGGCGTGCCCGCCAAGGACATCCAGGCCGGTCACCGCGTCATCCACCACACCCTCGGCGACGGCGACTTCCACCACTTCCGCCGGATCGCCGCCGAAGTCACCTGTGCGCAGGCCGATCTCGGCGCGGCCGACGCCTGCCAGGAGATCGACCGGGTGCTGAATTCGGTTCGCGTGCACCGCCGTCCGGGGTATCTCATGCTGGCCACCGATACCGCGCGGGTGGAGGTGTCCCCGCCCGCGACGCCGCTGGCGCCGCCCGCCGACTTCTCGAGTGCGGGCGCGCGGGCAGCCTTCGCGCAGGCGGCACGCGAATTCCTCGGCGGCCGGCGGGTGACCGTCCTCGCGGACATCTTCGTCGACCGGGTCGGAGCGACCGACCGGTTGCGCACCCTGGTCGGCCCGACCCCGGGACAACCGCACGGACTCCCGCACGCCACCCTGGCCTGGGGCAAGACCGTGGTCGACGAATCCGCCCCGAACTTCCTCGGCGTCTACACCGGCGCGGCCTCCCCGCCGCAGGTACGTGCCGCCGTCGAGGACGCCGACCGCCTGGTGACCGTCGGGGTCCAGTACACCGACAGCATCACCGCGGGTTTCAGCCACCGCATCGACCCGCACCGCACCATCGATATCGGTCCCGAGCGAACGGTGATCGGGGCAGTCGACGCCTTCGCACCGCTGTCGCTGACCGCGGCCCTGGAGATCCTCACCGAGCTCGCCCCCGAATTCGCCGCTCCCGCACCGATTCCCGCCCCGGCGGCCGCCGCCGCGGACGCCCCGCCCGTCGTGGACGCCCCGCTCACCCAGGCCGCCCTGTGGCCCCTGGTCGCGGCGGCGCTGGGCAACAACAACATTGTCGTGGCCGACCAGGGCTCGGCCTTCTTCGGCCTGGCCACGTTGCGCATGCCGACCGGCATCACCTTTCTCGGCCAGCCGCTGTGGGGCTCGATCGGCTATGCCCTCCCGGCCGCGCTCGGCGCGGGCATCGCCTGCCCCGACCGTCGCGCGGTTCTCGTCATCGGCGATGGCGCGGCCCAGCTTTCGATCCAGGAGCTGGGCACCTGGATCCGCGAGCAGCTGAACGGCGTGATCATCCTGGTCGACAACGACGGCTATGCCATCGAACGCGCCATCCACGGCCCGGCCGCCCCGTACAACGACATCGCCCCGTGGCGCTGGCCCGAACTCCCGCACGCCTTCGGCGGCGACGACGAGTCCGTCCTGACTCTCCGCGCGACCACGGTCGGCGAGCTGCAACACTGCCTGAAAGTCGCGACGGACGAGCAGGACCGGCTGGTCTTCCTGCAGGTGATCACCGGCGCCACGGACTACCCGCCACTGGTCTCGGACATCGCCTCCGCCCTCACCCGCGCGAATACCCGCACGTAGGGGCCGATTAACCGCGCGATCCCGACGTCTGGCACAATGCTCAGGTTGCTTTGGGCGCGCTGTGCCCGGGCACCGCCCAAATATCCGGAGCACGAACCGGTAGAGCACCCTCCCCGGGTAGCCGCCAGGTTCCTCTGTTCGCGCGAACTCCAATAAGGACGGACATGAACACCCTCGACTTCGTCGACGCAAGCTCGCTGCGCAGCGACATCCCGGACTTCCGCCCGGGTGACACGGTCAACGTGCACGTGAAGGTTATCGAAGGCAACAAGGAGCGCATCCAGGTCTTCAAGGGCGTCGTCATCCGCCGCCAGAACGGTGGCATCCGCGAGACCTTCACCGTGCGCAAGGTTTCGTTCGGTGTCGGCGTGGAGCGCACCTTCCCGGTGCACAGCCCCAACCTGGACAAGATCGAGGTCGTGACCCGCGGTGACGTGCGTCGCGCCAAGCTGTACTACCTGCGCGATCTGCGCGGCAAGGCCGCCAAGATCAAGGAAAAGCGCTGAAGTAGTCGCAGCTCCCGCTGAGCCGGTGAACGGCTCGGCGCAGGATCGACAGTCGGCTCGCCGACAACGAGTAGCCCGGCACCGCATGGTTCTTCGCGGTGCCGGGCTACTCTGTTCCGGTGGCAGACGAGAGCGAGTCGGTGACGAAGTCCGGGTCCGGCAACGGCAATGGGGCGAAGACGCCCGAGGCGCCCGAGACACCCCGGCCGAAGTCGAAGAAGAAGCAACGCCCGTTCTGGCAGGAGCTGCCCATCCTGATCGGCTTCGCGGCGCTGATCGTGGCGCTGCTGGTGACCTTCATCGGCCGGCCCTACGTCATTCCCTCGCAGTCCATGGAACCCACCCTGCACGGCTGCGCGGGTTGCACCGGCGACCGCATCTATGTCGAGAAGCTGAGCTACTACTTCGGCGATCCCGAGCCTGGCGACGTGGTGGTGTTCGTCGGCCCGACCAGCTCGTGGAACAGCCACTACAAGTCGATCCGCTCCTCCACCACCGTGGTGCGCGGGGTGCAGAACTTCCTGTCCTTCTTCGGCCTGGTGCCGCCGGACGAGAACGATCTGGTGAAGCGGGTCATCGCCACGGGTGGGCAATCGGTCAAATGCTGTGACGCACAAGGCCGGATCCTGGTCAAGGACGACAGCCCCGGCGCCGACTGGAAGCCGCTCGACGAGCCGTACGTGAAGTTCAACAACCCCTTCGACCCCCAGCACCCGGACGTGCAGTTCAACGCGGGCGGCCGGGCCTTCCCCGAGATCAAGGTGCCCGCCGGCAACCTGTGGGTGATGGGTGACAACCGCGCCGAGTCCGCCGACTCCCGCTACCACATGAAGGACGAGCTGCAGGGCACCGTGCCGGTGAAGGATGTGCGCGGCAAGGCCGTGTTCAAGATCTGGCCGCCGAGCCGGATGGGTCCGGTCCGGGCGCAGGACCCGCAGTAGAAGCGAGAATCGCGGGATAATCGACCGGTGGTGAAGATGGCGAGGGCCGCCGGGCCCGGTGCGAGCCGGAAGGCGAGCGGCGGCAAGAAGATTCAGCGGATCGACCGCGGTGACTGGCCGCCGCGCGTGGTCATGCGGCAGGCGGGCGGGCTACGCACACTGGAAGCCGCGCTGATCCGCAGCGGCCTCGGTCCGGTCGCGGGTGTCGACGAGGCCGGGCGCGGCTGCGCGGCGGGCCCGCTGGTGGTGGCCTCCTGCCTGCTGCCACCGAAGGCCTACGCCTCCCTCGCCGGTCTCGACGACTCGAAGAAGCTCACCGAGAATGCCCGCGAACAGCTGTTCCCCATCATCAAGCGGCTCGCGCTGGCCTGGGAGGTGGTGGTCGTCCCGGCCTGGGAGATCGACGCCATCGGCATCCACGTGGCCAATATCGAGGGCATGCGGCGTGCGGTGGCCGGGCTGGATCCGGTGCCCGGCTACGTGCTCACCGACGGCTTCCGGGTGCCCGGCATCCCGGTGCCGTCGCTGCCGGTGATCGGCGGCGACGCCTCGGCGGCCTGCATCGCCGCGGCCAGCGTGCTGGCCAAGGTGACCCGTGACCGCATCATGGTGGAGCTGGACGAGCTATACCCGGGCTACGGATTCGCCGCCCACAAGGGCTACAACACCCCCGAGCACAATGAGGCGCTGACCCGTCTCGGCATCACCCCCGAGCACCGCCGTTCGTGGCGAAACGTCCGGGAGACCGGCCGAGTGGCTACCGAGACGGCGCATGCGGGATGATGTCTTTACACCCAGTTGGGCGACAAGGAGGACGTTCCACCCGATGAGCGCCGAGGACCTCGAGAAGTACGAAACCGAGATGGAGCTATCCCTGTACCGCGAGTACAAGGACATCGTCGGGCAATTCTCGTACGTGGTGGAGACCGAACGTCGCTTCTACCTCGCCAATTCCGTCGAACTGCGGCCGCAGAACGCCGATGGCGAGGTGTACTTCGAGGTACGGATGTCGGATGCATGGGTGTGGGACATGTACCGGCCGGCGCGCTTCGTGAAGCACGTTCGCGTGATCACCTTCAAAGATGTGAATATCGAGGAGCTGGAGAAGACCGACCTGCGGCTTCCCGACTAGTCCACAGGCCGCAGGTTATCCACAGGCTCACTGTTTTCCCAGTTCGGCATGGCCGGGTCCGTCACGGGCCCGGCCATGCTGGCTGAATGGCACAGCATCTGGCGCTGGGAGCGCAGGGGGAGGAACTGGCCGCGGACTTTCTCCGCGCGGCCGGCATGGAGATCGTCGCCCGCAATTGGCGATGCCGCTTCGGCGAGCTCGACGTCATCGCCCGCGAGGGCGAGGTGACGGCCTTCGTCGAGGTCAAAACCCGCCGCACCCTGACCTGCGGCCCACCCGAGGAAGCCGTCACCTACCTCAAACAGCGCCGCATTCGCGAACTCGCCACCCGCTGGCTGCACGAACAGAATGGCCCATTTCTGCGCATCCGCTTCGACGTGGTCTCCGTCCTCCTGCGTCCGGGCCGCACCCCGGAAATCCGCCACCTGAAGGCGGTGTTCTGAAATGACTTTGGGCAGAGCCTATTCCGTCGCCGTCAACGGCGTAGAGGGCCAACTCGTGGAAATCGAAGCCGACATAGGCCAGGGCCTCCCCTCGGTCCACCTGGTCGGCCGCCCCGACACCACCCTCCAGGAATCCCGCGACCGCGTCCGCGCCGCCGTCACCAATACGGGTGAGAAATGGCCTGACGGCCGCGTCATCCTCGCCCTGTCCCCGGCCACGCTGCCGAAGGTCGGCAGCGTGTACGACGTCGCTCTGGCCGGTGCCGTGCTGGACGCGGCCGGGGCGATCCCGTCGAATCGTCTCTCGGAGTCGGTACTGCTGGGTGAACTGGCACTGGACGGCCGCGTGCGCCGGGTGCGCGGCATTCTTCCGGCGGTACTGGCGGCGCGGAATGCGGGGCGGCGCACCGTCATCGTCCCGACGGCCGCCCTGCCCGAGGCGGGTCTGGTCGACGGCATTCGCGTCCTCGGGGCGTCGACCCTGCTCGAATTACTGGAATGGCTGCGTGGCGGAAGTGAGCTCGCGCTTCCCGATCCGGTCCAGCCGACGGCCGAGACATCGATCGGGGACCTGCGCGAGGTGGTGGGCCAGGACGAGGCGCGCTGGGCCCTGGAGGTGGCCGCGGCGGGCGGGCATCACCTGCTGCTGACGGGCCCGCCCGGCATCGGGAAAACCATGTTGGCGCAACGGCTTCCAGGCTTGCTGCCACCGCTGCGCGAACGGGATTCCCTGGAGGTGACCGCGATTCACTCGGTGGCGGGCAAACTGTCCGACGATGCCCCGCTGATCACCGCGCCGCCCTTCGTGGCACCCCATCATTCGTCGTCGGTCACCGCGATGATCGGCGGCGGTTCGGGGTCCGCCCGGCCCGGGGCGGTCAGCTGCGCCCATCGCGGCGTCCTGTTCCTGGACGAGTGCGCCGAGATCGGCAGCAAGGTCCTCGAGGCGCTGCGAACTCCCTTGGAGGAAGGGGAGGTTCGCATCGCGCGCCGGGACGGGGTGTCCCGTTTCCCGGCCCGATTCCAACTCGTCCTCGCGGCCAACCCGTGCCCGTGCGCACCCGCCCGCGATATCGACTGCATCTGCGCACCGCTGGCCCGCCGCCGCTACCTCGGCAAACTCTCCGGACCGCTGATGGATCGCATCGATCTTTCGGTGCAGATGCACGCCCAGGCCGCCGGAGCCTTCACCGGCGACGAGGTCGAGAGCAGCGAGAAGGTCCGCGCCCGCGTGACGGCGGCACGGAACGCGGCCGCCGAACGATGGGTCGAGCTCGGCATGACCACCAATGCGGAGGTGCCCGGTCACATACTCCGCCAACGCTTCCGGTTGCCCCGTGAGGCGCTCGCCCCGGTCGAGAATGCCCTCCAGCACGGCCGTATGTCCGCCCGCGGCGCCGACCGCGCGATCAGGGTTGCCTGGACCGTCTGTGACTTGCGTGGCGGTGATGTGCCCAGCGCCCAGGATGTCCTGCAGGCATTGAGCTTTCGACAGCGAGGTGGGGTATGAGCGAGACGACGGATAACTTCGATTCGATGCGGTGCACTGGCGTACGCCACGAATTCAGTTCGGCCTCAGGGGATGTGGCGGCGAAAGCATCGGTTGTGCCTGCCTCTGGAAGTGCTGCCGGTGCGACCGACACCGGACTTGGTCAGCCTGGTTCGTTCGGCATAAACGAATCCGGGTCACGCGAACCCGGTCGCGTCAGCGAATTCGGCCGGGGCTCCGGGTGGACGGGGGCGAAGCACGGTGCGAAAGGCACTGTCGGCGCGGCGGTCGCGGGCGGGGATGCGGATGAGAGGCGGTTGGCTTGGGTGTATTTGTCGCGGGTGGTGGAGGGGCCCTGTGCGGCGTTGTCGGCGTTGATCGGGTCAGTGGGGGTGGTGGAGGCGGCGCGGGCGGTTCGGGAGTGCGCATTGCCCGAGGTGTTGCGGGGGCCTACCGAGCTGCGGCGGGGGATCGACCGGGCGGAAAGGGATTTGGCGTATATCGAGCGGTTGGGTGGGCGGGTGGTGACGCCGGACGATGCGGAGTGGCCGGCCTGGCGGATGCTCGGGCTGGGGCAGTTGGATCCGGCGCAGGATGCGGATGCGGCTGTGCCGCTGGTGTTGTGGGTGCGGGGGCCGCGGTCGCTGCTGGAGACCACCGAGCGGGCGATCGCGGTGGTGGGGGCGCGGTGCAGCACCGGGTACGGGAATCATGCGACCGGCGAGATTGCCGGTGAGCTCGCGGCGCGCGGGTGGACGATCGTGTCCGGGGCTGCGTTCGGGATCGACGGGATGGCACACCGGGCCGCGCTGGCCGTCGGCGGTATGACGATCGCCGTGCTCGCCTGCGGTCCGGATCGGCCGTACCCCGTGCAGCACGATCAGCTGCTGGCCGAGATCGTCGATACCGGTCTGGTCGTCACCGAGTACCCGCCCGGCACCTCCGCGCGCAAACACCATTTCCTGGCCCGCAATCGGCTGATAGCCGCCTTCGCGGACGGTGTCGTAGTGGTGGAGGCCGGGATGCGCAGCGGGGCACGCAACACGGTGAAATGGTGCCGCCGGCTGGGCCGGCCCGCGATGGCCGTTCCCGGCCCGGTCACCTCGGCGGCCTCGGTCGGCTGCCACCGCATGATCCGCGAGGGCGAAGCCTTCATCGTCACCCGCGCCGAGGACATCCTCGACGAAGCCGGGCCGCTGCGCCTGTCCCTGCCGGGCGCGGTCCCACCCAGCCCGGAGGACAATCTCTCCGGCGACGAGGCCCTGGTCCTCGCCGCCCTCCCCAACACCGGTTCCCGCCTGCCTCGTGGCCTGGCTACCGACACCGGCCTCCCATTGCCCGCGGTCCGTGCCACTCTGTCCGCGCTGGAGATCGCGGGCTTGGTCGCCTGCGATGGCAATGGCTGGTACCGAACGAACCCTCCCACGACCTCATCTACCACCGCGATCGTTGCCGCACATGAACAACATCGGCGATTGCTGTGATCCAGCTGGTTCGGATCCGCACAAGGCGGTGGGTGACGGCACTGAGCTATCTGGTGTGCGATCGGTGCGGTCTCGTGCTGGATCGTGATCTCGACGCCGCCAGGAACTTGACGGTGTTGGCGTCCACGCAGAGTTGCGGCGGGACGATAAACATGCTCGATGGAAACCGTGTCAGACCCGGTTCGCCGGGCAGTGGTATCGCCGCAGGAAGACCCGAAACTGCGGTTGCGGGCCAACCCTGTTCGAGCAATCGGATGGGTCACGCGAGGACGACACTCTCCGTGGACGGTGCTTGATATGTGGCGGGATTCGGGTCAGCGTGGACGGATGAGTGAGCTGCCCGAGGATTTGGAGGCATTGCTGGCCGAGTATGGGCGGCACTTGCGGTTGGGGCGGAATCGGTCGGAGCATACGGCGCGGGCGTACGTGGGCGATGCGCGCGGGTTGCTGGAGCATTTGCTGGGGCGGGCGGTGGATTCCGGTGTGGGGGAGGTGGATCTGGCGTTGCTGCGGTCGTGGCTGGCGGCGCAGGCGGCTGGGGGCGCGGCGCGGACCACCGTGGCGCGGCGGGCCTCGTCGGCTCGGACGTTCACGGCCTGGCTGACGCACACAGGGCGGCTGGCGGTGGATCCGGGGCCGCGGCTGGGGTCGGCGCGGGCGCATCGGGTGCTGCCGTCGGTGCTGGGGCGCGAGCAGGCGCAGGCGGCCATGGCGGCGGCGGAATCAGGTGCGGCGCAGCATGATCCGATGGCCTTGCGGGATCGGCTGATTGTCGAGATGCTGTACGCGACCGGGATCCGGGTGAGCGAGCTGTGCGGGCTCGATATTGAGGACGTGGATCGGGAACGGCGGCTGGTGCGCGTGCTGGGGAAGGGGAACAAGGAGCGGGCGGTGCCGTTCGGCGTGCCCGCCGAGCAGGCGCTGGACGGCTGGCTGCGGTTTGGCCGGGCCGCCTTTGCCACCCCGCAGTCGGGACGCGCGCTGCTGCTGGGCCGGCGGGGCCGACGCATCGACCAGCGGCAGGCCAGAACTGTTGTGCACGAGGTGGTTTCCGCCATTCCGGGCGCACCCGATATGGGCCCGCACGGTTTCCGTCACACCGCCGCGACCCATCTGCTCGAGGGCGGGGCCGATCTGCGGGTGGTGCAGGAGATCCTGGGCCACGCCAGCATGGCCACCACACAGCTGTACACCCACGTGTCGATCGATCGGCTCAAGAAGGTGCACGACCAAGCCCACCCGCGCGCCTGACCGCCATGCGAATGCCCGACTCGGCCGAATTGGTGCCCGGCGCCGCCGATTCGCCTGTGGTGCTGCACGTTCCGCACTCTGCGCGCACGATCCCAGCCGCGGTCCGTGCGGAGCTGCTGCTCGATGACGGGGCGCTCGACCGTGAGCTCGACGCCATCACCGACGTCCACACCGCGCGGCTGGCCGTCGCGGCCGCACGCCTGTCGCCCACTCGGCCATGGCAATTCGTGAACCGGCTGTCCCGGCTGGTCGTCGACCCGGAGCGGTTCCCGGACGAGCGTGAGGAGATGCTCGCCGTCGGCATGGGCGCGGTGTACACCGCAACCACGGACCGGATGCCGTTGCGGGCGGCGGATTTCGATCCCGCACCGTTGCTGGACCGCTATTTCCACCCCTATGCGCAAGCCATGACGGATCTGGTCGCCGATCGCCTGTCGGCGACCGGCCGTGCGGTGATTATCGACATCCACTCCTACCCGGCTCAGCCCCTGCCCTATGAGCTGCACGGCGACCTACCGCGTCCGCCGATCTGCTTGGGCGCGGACGCCTTTCACACGCCGCCCGAACTGCTCACCCACGCGGCCGGGGCCTTCGCGGACTTCGGCGGCGTCGGCGTGAACAGCCCGTTCGCGGGAACCTATGTGCCGCTGGACTTCTACGGCACCGAACCCCGCGTCACCGCGCTGATGGTGGAGATCCGCCGCGACCTGTACCTGTCCGAACCCGGCGGTCCGCCCGGTCCCGTAATCGATCGCCTGGCCGCCGCCCTGGCCGCGCTCATTGCCGATATCCGGTGACCGACGGCCTATCGAAATACTATCGACGACCTATCGGAATTCATGCTAGCGTCACTTAGGTAATCCTAATTATGGAGGCTTCCTTTGGCACGCACACGCATCACGCTGGTGGTCCAGAACACCATCCGACTGACTGATCACCTGATCCGGGTCCGGCTGGGCGGCCCCGGCTTCGCGTCCTTCCAGCCCAACGACCGCACCGACGCCTACGTCAAACTGGTCTTCCCCGGTGCCGACGGCGATACCGTGCGCACCTACACCGTGCGCGAGGTGGATCGCGCGGCGCAGGAGCTCGCCATCGACTTCGTCCACCACGGCGACGAGGGCGTCGCCGGACCGTGGGCCGCCGCGGCCCAGCCGGGCGACACCATCGACCTGATGGGCCCGGGCGGCGCCTACGCCCCGCGTTCCGACGCCGACTGGCACCTGCTGGCCGGCGACGAATCCGCACTCCCCGCCATTGCCGCGGCCTGCGAGTCGCTGCCCGCCGACGCGGTCGGGCAAGTATTCGTGGAGGTCGCGGATCCCGCTGACGAACTCACCTTCGCCCACCCGGAGGGCGTGGAGCTGACCTGGATTCACCGCGGCGCGGACGAACCGGGAGTGCGCCTCGCCGCCGCCGTCCACTCCGCCCCCTGGCGTGACGGCCAGGTGCACGTCTTCATCCACGGTGAAGCCCAGGCCGTCATGCACAACCTCCGGCCCTACATCCGCAAGGACCGCGGCGTCCCCGCCGACTGGGCATCCATCTCCGGTTACTGGCGGCGCGGCCGCACCGAGGAGGGCTTCCGCCGCTGGAAGTCCGAACTCGCCGAACGCGAAAAGGCCACCCCCGCAGTCCTTTAGCCAATCCACTCGGCTCGGCTGCTCCGCGAGAGGCTCGCCGCACGCGTATGGGGCAGTCGTAGCCGGGCTTCCGGGACGAAATCGCAGGCGCGGCTGATGATTACGGCGTGCAGCACGTGTTCGAGTTGGTCGAGGTGTGGTCGCGGGACCGACTGGCGGGCTGTGGCGTGAGGATCGCCTCCAGGCGCATGTGTCCCCGCCGTGCCAGGCGCCCCCTCGGACAATGTGTTTCGGTCCCGGAGACCTCACCACCGCAGCGCCGTGCCCGAAACCCTAGCGGGTAGCGTCGATGATCATGACGAATCCATCCTCCCTGCGTGAACGTCTGCGCGCTGCGCTTCCTGTGGCGATGAAGGCCCGCGACCGAAGTGCTACCGCGGCGCTTCGTTCGGCTCTGGGCGCTATCGACAATGCCGAAGCTGTGGACGGTTCCGATGTTCGTGCCGGGGCCATCGAGTCCAGTGCAGTGGGGGTGGGCGCGGCGGAACGCGCTCGGCGCGACCTCACCGAGTCCGATATCGCCGGTATCGTGCGTGCCGAGATCGACGACCGTCTCACTGCCGCAGCGGAATACGATGCGCTCTCCGGTGGGGCGGACCGTGCCGCCTCGCTGCGCGCCGAGGCCGCTGCCCTCTCGGCTCACCTCGTGGATGGCTGAGGCCGCGCGCCTCAGCGTGGCCGGATGGTTCCGATGTAGCGGTGTGCGAACCAGCGCTGGACGAGTCGCACGATCGGGCCGCCGAGCCGGGTGTACCAGGCGCCCGGTTGCGAGAACGCGGCAATGAGCGCGTGGACCGAGCCGTCGGCGGTGTCGTATTCGACGCAGAACAACTCCTCACCGCTCTCGGGGTGGCCGGGGAGCGTCCCATAGGCGAAACCGCGCCGATCCGGCTCGTCGAGGACGTAGACGACCCGGCACGGCGCGCTCACGCCGATCGGCCCCAGTCCGAGCCGCACCGTCAACTCGGTTCCCGGCTCGGCTACCGGCGTGGTCGAGTCCTGGAAGATCCCGGTACCGCGCTGCATCCCGTACCCGAGAATGTGTTCGGCCGCCTGCTCGAACAGGGCTCGGCCCGAACCGATGTGCCTGCGTAGCCGGAAATGGTCGTAGCCCGGCGGAAATTCACCCGCGGTCGCGCCGACATCGGAGTAGGTGAAGGGCGCGGGTTTCTGCGACATGGTCACCATCCTCGCTCGGTTTCGAAGTTGACGTCCATGCGGCCGGGACGGGCCGGGATGTCGCCGGTGAGGGGCTTGAGCCGGATCGGAGTGCGGTGGAGTAGCCCGAGCGGATCGAGGTATTCGCCGTCTCGCCGCGCTCCCCAGTGCAGGCACGGAGAGCAGGGCGGGTGTCCGGCCTCCAGCAGCCCGATCGGTGTGCCGCGAGTCAGCCTGCGGCCCACGGGAATTACTGCGGTGACCGGCTCGTAGGTCGTTCGGAGCCCGCCGGGATGGTCGATGGAGACAACCGGTTTGTCGGCCACGATTCCCGCGAAGACGACGATGCCGTCCCCGGCCGCGAGCACCACCTGCCTCTGATCGCCCGCCAAATCCACCCCGCGATGCCCCGGCAGCCAATCGTGTTCGGGCTTGTCGAAGGCGCGCACGACCCCTGGCCGCGGCCACAGCGGCCAATCGAAATCGCCGACGGGCGCAGGTGAACCGCCGGCAGCGGGCATGGCGGCGCACAGCCCGATCAGGCTCGTCGCGCACGCTCCGGCCACGACCCGGACGACTGTGCCGCCCGGACCATGCGCACGCGATGCGAGCCGAAATCTGGTGTGCAGACCGGGGGAAACGCCTGCGCCCGCGGCATTCGAAGCCGTCATGGACGGCACGGCTGAGACGTCGGTGTGCTGGGTGAGAGGTGGTGGTTCGGGCATGGGAATCAGCCTGCGCCGTGGTGGGGCGGTAGGCGAGAGGCTGCGCGGCGAGTGTGGATGACACGACCGGTTGTGGACAGCGTGGATGTCAGTTGCCGGGTCGCGTCAGGGAGTAGTGGATCATCGGGCCGAGTACGCCCTGGACGGTTTCGTAGGGACGCATTCCCAGGCGCTCCACAACGGCACGTGAGGCGGTATTGCCTTCGTCGATTTCGGCGAGGACTCGATCCATCCCGAGCGTGTCGAAGGCATAGTCCAGGACCGCGGCTGCGGCCTCGCCTGCCAGGCCGTGGCCCCAGCGGGCCGGGGTCAGGCTGTAGACGATCTCCAGGTCGGGGCCGCCGTCGAGTCCACGCAATCCAGCCGTGCCGAGCAGTGGCCCGCCGCTTCTTTCTCGGAGCGCCCAGAGCCCGAAATTCACGGTGGCGAAACTATTTTCGGAATTCGTGATGATCCGCGTCACCTCTTCGGCGGAGAGCATTTCGCCGTCGAAGAGGAATTCGCGGACACGCGGGTCGTGCCACAGCGCCACGAGTTCGTCGCGATCGCTCGCGCACACCGGTGTGAGCGCCAGTCGCCCGGTTCGCAGCATTGCCCCACCGTAGGTCGCTGACCTGCGATAGCGCACCTGAGTAACGCACACCCACTGGGCCCGATTTCGGTCTGACGCCTCAGCTGCGTAAACTGATCCAGCGGTTTGCGTGAACGCAGACCGACTTCGCGCGCCCACAGTGAGTGTCGCCGGCTGGTCCCCCTGATTCGTTTTCGGAGGGTTCCGGTGGCCGTGAGCGCCAGGGCAGGGATCGCCGATTCCTGTGTCAACCAGCAACGAGAGGAAGTTACGGAGCCATGGCTGTCGTAACAATGAAGCAGCTGCTCGATAGCGGCGCGCACTTCGGTCACCAGACCCGCCGGTGGAACCCGAAGATGAAGCGGTTCATCTTCACCGACCGCAACGGCATCTACATCATCGACCTGCAGCAGACGCTGACCTACATCGACAAGGCCTACGAGTTCGTGAAGGAGACCGTTGCCCACGGCGGCACCGTTCTCTTCGTCGGTACCAAGAAGCAGGCTCAGGAGTCGATCGCCTCCGAGGCGACCCGCGTCGGCATGCCCTACGTGAACCAGCGCTGGCTGGGCGGCATGCTCACCAACTTCTCGACCGTCCACAAGCGGCTGCAGCGCCTGAAGGAGCTGGAGTCGATGGAGCAGACCGGCGGTTTCGAGGGTCGCACCAAGAAGGAAATCCTCATGCTGACGCGTGAGAAGAACAAGCTGGAGCGCACCCTGGGCGGCATCCGGGACATGGCCAAGGTTCCCTCGGCCATCTGGGTTGTCGACACCAACAAGGAGCACATCGCCGTCGGTGAGGCTCGCAAGCTGAACATCCCGGTCATCGCGATCCTGGACACCAACTGCGACCCGGACCTGGTCGACTACCCGATCCCGGGCAACGACGACGCGATCCGCTCGGCCGCGCTGCTGACCAAGGTCGTCGCCTCCGCCGTCGCCGAGGGCGTGCAGGCTCGTGCCGCGCGTGCCACCGGCGATGCGAAGCCCGAGGCCGGCGCCGGCGAGCCGCTCGCCGAGTGGGAGCAGGAGCTGCTGGCTCAGGCCACCCCGGCCGCCGAGCCGGAGACCGCGGCCGAGGCCGAGGTGAAGGACGAGCCGGCCCCGAAGACCCCGGCCGACTTCTGATTTCCAGCCGCGAGGCATCTGTTCACCTTGCCGACCGCTCATGTTCCATGACGGTCGGCAAGGTGTGACCCCCACAGACTTTCACTCACAAAGGGAGGCTCGCCCGAGATGGCGAACTACACCGCCGCCGATGTGAAGCGGCTCCGCGAGCTCACCGGCTCCGGCATGATGGACTGCAAGAAGGCGCTCGAGGAGAACGCGGGCGACTTCGACAAGGCCGTCGAGTTCCTGCGTATCAAGGGCGCCAAGGATGTCGGCAAGCGCGCTGAGCGCGCCACCGCCGAGGGCCTGGTCGTCGCGCAGGACGGCGTCCTGATCGAGATCAACTCCGAGACCGACTTCGTGGCCAAGAACCAGGAGTTCCAGGACGTCGCGAACGCCATCGTGGCCGCCGCCGCGAAGGCCCGCCCGGCCGACCTGGACGCCCTGAAGGCCGTTGAGGTCGATGGCAAGACCGCCGACCAGGTGCTGCAGGAGCTGGCCGCCAAGATCGGCGAGAAGCTCGAGCTGCGCCGCGTCGCCACCTTCGACGGCACCACCACCGTCTACCTGCACAAGCGCGCCACCGACCTGCCGCCCGCCGTCGGCGTTCTGGTCGAGTACACCGGCACCGACGCCGACGCCGCCCGTGCGGCCGGCATGCAGGTCGCGGCCCTCAAGGCCAAGTACCTGACCCGCGAGGACGTCCCGGCCGAGCTCGTCGCCAAGGAGCGCGAGATCGCCGAGGCGACCGCCAAGGAGGAGGGCAAGCCGGAGGCCGCCCTGTCGAAGATCGTCGAGGGTCGCGTCAACGGCTTCTACAAGGACGTCGTCCTGCTGGAGCAGGCGTCGGTCACCGACTCCAAGAAGACCGTCAAGCAGCAGCTGGACGAGGCCGGTGTCACCATCACCCGCTTCGCCCGCTTCGAGGTCGGCCAGGCGTAATCGCCTGAAGCATCGAAAAGGCCCCTCGCCCATCGGATTCCGATGAGCGAGGGGCCTTCTCGTGTTCCGCCGCGGCTGCTGCCGGGGGGAGAGTCAGGCCCTGCTCCCGCTGTCGGTGCCGGTGGCGAATGGCCGCCGCGGGGCCCGCGACGGTCGCGAGGGTCGCGGCGAGGGCGGGGGCTGCCAGTCCGGTCCGGACCGTGCGGTTCTTCGTGGTCACGCGCCGAAGGTATGTGAAACAGCTTTATGTGAAACAGGATTGAGCGCCCCCCTGTTTCCTGGGCAAGGTTTCCGGGGGCCGGGTGTCAGGTGGGCCGGTTCTGTAGTGCCGTCAGCTGGTGGATGTCATGCTTCAGCCGTAGCTCGGAGATAGCCTCCGTGGTTGCCGAGCCGGACAGTAGCAGGTCGCTCAGCTCGGCGAGATACTTCTCGTGCCCGGCCGGCGTGACCATGAAAAGCATTCTGGCGGTGGTGGTTCCGGGATTGTGGAAGGCGTGGGGGCAACCCGCGGGCACGTACATGAAGCTGCCCGGGCCGCCACGGTAGACGGGCGTGCCGTCGGCGGCCCGCCAGCTGAGCCAGTCGCCCACGGCCTCGGCCTCGGGGTGGAAGGCCAGCAGGTCGAGTTCGCCCTCGACGATGTAGAAGATCTCCTCGGCGTGGCCGTGCCAGTGTGCGCCGACGTCGAAACCGGGCGGAACCTCGGCTTCGAAGGCGGACCAGGCATCGGAGTGGTCGGCCCCGACCTTGAGCGTCATGGTGGGCTGCACCTTCTCGCCTGCGCCGGGTGGCAGCAGCAGGCCGTCGGCGGCCAGTAGTCCGTCGGTCATCGCGTGCTCCTCAGAGCGTCCAGTCGGTGGCGGTCAGCCAGGCGTCGAGGGTCATCAGATCGGGGAGAGCCGCGCGCAAGGCGGGCACGTCGATGGCCGGGGCGGGGCGGGAGTTGAAGAAGGCGAACATCTTTCCGACCTGCTCGTCGAAGGCGCGGATCTGCTCGACGGGGACCTGGACGGTCCGCGGGAGTAATCCGGCTGAGCGCGCGAGGGTTTCGGCGATCTGCGACGGCGTCGGGCTGTCGCCGGCGAGGGTCAGGGTGCGGCCCAGGAACTCGTCGGGGCGGTCGAAGGCCAGGGCGGCGAAGCGGCCGATATCGCGGATGGCGATGAGCGGCATGGGCAGGTCCGGAGGCACCGGCAGGGCCAGGACCAGGTGGTCTCCGTCGCGGGCAGGCCGGTTGTAGGTGGCGAAATTGTCCATGAACGACACCGGCCGCAGTACGGTCGCGGGCAGTCCGAGGGCGCGGATGTGGTCCTCGATGTGCTCCTTGGCGTCGTAGTACTCGATGCCGGAGCCCGCTCCGACCCCGTGCAGCGAGCTGTAGACCAGGTGCGCGACGCCGGCTTTGGCGGCCACGTCCGCTACCGCTTTCCCGCGCCGCTCCTCGTCGGCGACGGCGGCCAGGCTGATGTGGACGCCGTCCATCATGGTCAGCATGAGGAAGACGCCGTGTGCGCCGTCCATGGCGGTCCGCAGCGATTCCTCGTCGTCCAGGTCGCCGGCCGTGAGCTCGGCCCCCGCTTCCCGCAGTCGGCGCGCCTGCGGTGCGTTCGGATTGCGGACGAAGGCCCGGACCGGCCGGCCCCGCTCCAGTAGTGCGGTGGCGGTGGCGCTGCCTTGCCGCCCGGTTGCTCCGATGACCAGTACCGGTCCGTTGTCCGCGCTCATCTTCAGCTCCCGTCGCGTCGATCTCGATTCGACGGTAGGAAGCCGCGTGCGCGCCTGTCCTGGTGGCGATAATGCTAGGCAGGTCTCTGTACAGGGGGACGGCCGAATGGTAAGTGGCAACGGCACTTCCGGCTCGCATCACGTCTCCGCCCGGCATGCGCAGCTGGGCGAGTTCCTGCGGGCGCAGCGGGCGCGGTTGCAGCCGGGGGACGTGGGCCTGGTGCCGTACGGCGATCCCGCGCGGCGGCGCACGCCCGGATTGCGGCGGGAGGAGGTCGCCGAGCTGTCGGGGGTGGGGGTGACCTGGTACACGTGGCTGGAGCAGGGGCGCGAGGTGGCGGCCAGCCGGCAGGTCATCGACGCCCTGGCCCGCACCCTCCGGCTGGATCCCGATCAGCATCGTCACCTGCGGTTTCTGGCCGGTCTCGCCGAGCCGGAGGACGCCGGGCCCGAGGCCGACCGGCCTCGACTGCAGCGATTGGTGGACGCGGTCATGCCCAGTCCGGCGAGCGTGTACGACGCTGGATTCGACTATCTGGTCTGGAATCGGGCCTATGTGCTGGTCCGCGACGATCCGCTCGCCCTGCCGCCGGAACGCCGCAATCTGCTCTGGATGATGTTCACCGAGAACGCGAATCGCATGCGCATGGCGCATTGGGAGCGTGCGGCGCGCGCGATGGTGAGTCAGGTGCGCGATGCCGTGGGCCGTCGCCCCGATGATCCCCGGCTGGCCGCCTTGGTGTCGGAATTGTCCGTTGTGAGCTCGGACTTCCGGCGCTGGTGGTCGGAGTATCCGGTGCGCCGATTCCGGCCCGCCACCATTACCGTGCGTCATCCGCGGGCCGGGCCGATCGAACTCGAAGTATTCCAATTGCGCCCGGTCGAGCACCCGAACCTGCTGATGGTGGTGCAGGCCCCGGCCACGCCGGTCGCCGCTGGGCGAATCGCCGCGGTCCTGGCGGCCGGATAAATCGGGTAAATGTCACGAATCGGAGCGCCGTATCGAGGGTCGGGTCACGCTCGCCACCGGTCGTGAGGCAGGATGGATGGAGCTTTCAAGCCGTCCCGTGCAATCCATCGGCCGGGATGGTCTTTTCATGTGCGTGCGCACGCTCGACCGCCGAGACAAGGAGACCGATGACGGACCCGGATACCGCCCCCGATCGCAAGGGCTACCGCCGAGTGCTCCTCAAGCTCGGTGGCGAGATGTTCGGCGGTGGTCGGGTGGGTCTCGATCCCGATGTGGTGCAGGCGGTCGCGGAGCAGATCGCCGAGGTCGTCGAGACCGGTGTCCAGGTGGCGGTCGTCATCGGCGGCGGTAACTTCTTCCGTGGCGCCGAGCTCGAGGAACGCGGCATGGAGCGGGCCCGCTCGGACTACATGGGCATGCTCGGTACCGTCATGAACTCCCTTGCGCTGCAGGACTTCCTGCAGAAGCAGGGCATCGATACCCGGGTGCAGACCGCCATCACCATGGGACAGGTCGCCGAGCCGTACCTGCCGCTGCGCGCCAAGCGGCACCTGGAGAAGGGCCGCGTCGTGATCTTCGGCGCGGGCATGGGCATGCCCTACTTCTCCACCGACACCACCGCCGCCCAGCGCGCGCTGGAGATCGGCGCCGAGGTGGTCCTGATGGCGAAGGCCGTGGACGGCGTCTTCACCGCGGATCCGCGGGAGGACCCCGACGCCACCATGTTCACCGAGATCACCCACAAGGAGGCGTTGGAACGCGGCCTGAAGGTCGCCGATGCCACCGCTTTCAGCCTGTGTATGGACAACCAGATGCCCATGCTGGTGTTCAATCTGTTGACCAAGGGAAATATCGCCCGCGCGGTCGCCGGTGAGAAGATCGGCACGCTGGTCCGGTCATGACCGAGACAAGAACGATGACGCAGTGGAGGAATCGCCGTGATTGAAGAAGCGCTCTTCGACGCCGAAGAAAAAATGGAGAAGGCCGTCTCGGTGGTGAAGGACGATCTGGGCTCCATTCGGACCGGGCGCGCGAATCCCAGCATGTTCTCGCGAGTTGTGGTCGACTACTACGGTTCGCCGACGCCGATCACCCAGATGGCCTCCATCACGGTGCCCGAGCCGCGCATGCTCGTCATCAAGCCCTACGAGCAGTCCCAGCTGCAGCCGATCGAGACCGCGATCCGCAACTCGGACCTCGGGGTGAACCCGACCAACAATGGCGACATCATTCGCGTCAGCGTCCCGCAGCTCACCGAGGAGCGCCGCCGGGAAATGGTCAAGCAGGCCAAGTCCAAGGGCGAGGATGCCAAGATCTCGATCCGCAATGTCCGCCGCAAGGCGATGGACGAGCTCGGCCGCATCCAGAAAGACGGCGAGGCCGGCGAGGACGAGGTCGGCCGCGCCGAGAAGGAACTCGACAAGACCACGCAGAAATACGTCGCGCACGTCGACGAACTGGTGAAGCACAAGGAAGCTGAGCTGCTCGAGGTCTAGGACGGCCGACGCCGGCCGGGGGCAGGGACGAACGGACGACAAGTGAGCGACGGGACAATCGTGGCCGAAGAGACTGCCGCCACCGGCCAGAGGCCGGAGGACGCCGCCACACCGCCGGTGGCGGGCGCGCAGTCGGCAGGGCCGGGAAATGACGAGGGGAACCCGCCGGCGTCGAAGGCGGGCCGCAACCTGCCGGCGGCGCTGGCGGTCGGATTCGGGCTGGGGTTGTCCCTCATCGCGATTCTGCTGTGGGCGCCCAAGGTGCTGATCGGCGTGATCGCGGTGGCGATCGCGGTGGCGACCTGGGAGGTGGCCAAGCGGCTGCGCGAGGCCGATGTGCTGGTGCCCCGGATTCCGCTGCTGGTCGGCGGGCAGGCGGTGGTGTGGCTGGCCTGGCCGTCCGGGCCGCAGGGGGTGCTGGGCGCCTTCGGCGCGACCGCGCTGACGATCATGGTGTGGCGGCTGTTCGACCACGGCCTGCGGGCCACACCGCGAAACTACCTGCGCGACACCGCCATCGCGGTGTTCGTGCTGGCCTGGATTCCGCTGCTGGCGGCCTTCGCGGTACTGATGCTGCAGGAGGACAAGGGCAACCTGCGGGTGCTCACCTTCATGATCCTGGTGGTCTGCTCGGACGTGGGCGGCTATGTGGCCGGCGTGCTGTTCGGCAAGCACCCGATGGTGCCGCACATCAGCCCGAAGAAGTCCTGGGAGGGCTTCGGCGGATCGCTGGTGTTCTGCGTGATCGGCGGCCTGCTCACGGTGACGCTGCTGCTGCAGGCGAACTCGATGATCGGCGTGCTGCTCGGCGTGGGCCTGGTGCTGGTGGCGACCAGCGGGGACCTGATCGAATCGCAGGTCAAGCGGGAGCTCGGGATCAAGGACATGGGCACGCTGCTGCCCGGCCACGGCGGGATCATGGATCGCCTGGATTCCATGCTGCCGTCGGCCTTCGTGGCCTGGCTGGTACTCACCGCGCTGCTCTGACACGTTGAAACGGTTGCCGCTCAGAATGTTTCGGTGGTTCAACGCAGGGGCGCTGACGCGGCAGCGGTGACAGGGGGGCGACCATGGGCGAGATCAAGCAGATCGAACTGCCCGACGGCACGATCATCCATGCCCGGGTCGTCTCCGATGAGGACGAGCAGGCCGGTGGTGACGCCGGCCTCGGCGACTATAGGACACCCTGGAGGCCTACGCGGCCGCCCCCGGCCCCGACCATCCGGAATCGCGGGCGGCCGCCGCCCGGATGCGGGGCACCTGCGACGTGGAGCCGCCGCCCATGTGATCGCGCTGACTGTGAGGAACGCGATTCCCCCGGGCGGCGTCGGCCCGCCGGGGGATGGGACACTGGAACGGTTATGACTACCCCCTTGCCCCTCGTTTTCGACGCCCCTCGTCGCGGTATGCCGCCGCGGCATCTCGCCGACCTCGATTCGCAGGAGCGCAAGACGGTGGTCGAGGAGCTCGGCCTGCCGAAGTTCCGCGCCGATCAGATCGCGCGCCAGTACTACGGACGGCTGGTCGCCGACCCGGCCCTGATGACCGATCTGCCGGAGGCCATGCGGGCCACCGTCGCCGAGGCGCTGTTCCCGCCGCTGCTCACCGAGGTCCGGCACATCGAATGTGACGACGGGACCACCCGCAAATCCCTGTGGCGGGCGAACGACGGCACGCTGCTCGAGTCGGTGCTGATGCGCTATCCCGACCGCAACACCCTGTGCATCTCGTCGCAGGCAGGTTGCGGCATGGCCTGCCCCTTCTGCGCCACCGGCCAGGGCGGCCTGAACCGCAACCTGTCCACCGCGGAAATCGTCGACCAGGTCCGCGCCGCCGCGGCGGCCCTGCGCGACGGCGAGGTGGCCGGCGGCCCCGGCCGCCTGTCCAACATCGTGTTCATGGGCATGGGCGAGCCGCTGGCCAACTACAAGCGCGTGGTCAACGCGGTCCGCCGCATCACCTCTCCCGCCCCCGACGGCCTCGGCATCTCCCAGCGCAATGTGGTGGTCTCCACCGTGGGTCTGGCTCCCGCCATCCGCAAGCTCGCCGACGAGGATCTCTCGGTGACCTTGGCTGTTTCGCTGCACACTCCCGACGATGAACTCCGAGACACCTTGGTGCCGGTCAACAATCGTTGGCCGGTTGCCGAAGTTCTCGATGCCGCACGGTATTACGCCGATAAGTCGGGTCGCCGGGTGTCGATCGAGTATGCGTTGATCCGCGACGTCAACGACCAGCCCTGGCGTGCCGACATGCTCGGTAAAAAGCTGCACAAGGCATTGGGCTCCCGTGTGCACGTGAACCTGATCCCGCTGAACCCGACTCCGGGGAGCAAGTGGGATGCGAGCCCCAAACCTGTTGAGCGGGAATTCGTTCGGCGAGTGGAGGCTCAGGGCGTGCCGTGCACGGTACGCGATACCCGCGGCCAGGAAATCGCCGCGGCGTGCGGCCAGCTCGCGGCCGAGGCATAGCGTTTCGGTTATCGGCGCGCAGAAAGCGTGACCGATACGGGAGTTCTGCACGGACGCTTGTACTTCCACTTCGGTGACGAATCCGACTTCCGTGCCGTGCCATCAGAGTCCGCGGTATACGAGGAGCGGCTCCGAGCGAATATCAGTATCACGAGTTCGTCGCTGTCGACCGACCGCTGACCGAGCGCCGGCTGGCGCAGGTGCGCGAGCTGACGACCGGGAACGAGCTGGTGGCCGCAGGATGGTTTCGGCGGTGCAGGGGGTCGTCACATCGAATCCGAGAATGCGTCCGGTGGTACCCGAGCGCCGGTCTCGGGGGTCGTGCCGGTCCAGTGGGCGGTCTCCTGTTCGGCCCACTGGGCCCAGCGGAGCAGGAGCTCGTTCTGTTCGCGCAGGAAGCGAGCGCTCAACGCGATGACCGGGAGCCGGTCGGGGTAGGGGCCGCCGGTCTGCTCGAATTCGGCCATCCGGTCGGCGACGGCGGCCATCCGGGACTCGGCCTCGACCCTGATCCGGGCTATGTTGGCGCGGAGCTGGTCGATGTCGCCATGGTCGGCAAACGCCACCTTGAGCAGGCCCTCGAACTCCAGGACCGGACCGGCCCCGGGCACGTCCAGCCACTCCCGCAGCGTCTGCCGACCTGCCTCGGTGATCTCGTACACCGTGCTCCTGCGGCGGCCGGTGAACTCGGCGCGGCTCACCGCCAGGCCGTGCTCCACCAGCTTCTTGGGCTCGTCGTAGAGGACGCTGCCCGCGCGTGGCCACATCGCGCGCAGGCTCCGGTCCATCTGCTGTTTGAGTTCGTAAGTCGTCCACGGACGGACGGCCAGCAGGGACAGGATCGCATACGAAGTGGTAGTCAGCGCCATACCTTGTCACAATACTCCGTTCCGGAGTATTCTAATGCTCCGTTTCGGAGTATTGGAGTGAGTCTTGTCCCCTCAGATCACCGGCATATCCCACCTGTCGTTGTCGGTCAGCAACCGCGACGCCAGCGTCGCCTGGTACGGCGACCTCCTCGGGTTCCAGCCGATCACCACGCTCGACTGCGACGACTTCCTGGAGACCATCTGCATGGACTCCAAGGGCACCATCCTCGCGTTCCAGCAGCACCTCGAGGGCGGCTCGGATTACCACCCGAGTCAAAAGGGGCTGGATCACCTGGCGTTCGGGGTGGACAGCACGGCTGCGCTGGAGGAGTGGTCCACGTTCCTGGACGAACGTGGCGTCACCTGGTCGCCGGTGGCAGACACGCCGTTCGGCAAGGTTCTGTGCTTCCGCGACCCCGACGGACTGCAGCTCGAGCTGTTTGCCGTGGCTGGGACCTAACCTTTCGTAGGCTGTCGAACAACGCCGGGGAGCAAGTGGGCTGCGAGTCCGAAACCTGTTGAGCGGGAGTTCGTTTTGTCGATCGTGCGCCCGGGTAGGCGGTAAATCGCCCGGGTCTCGGCAGTGGAATCGCCGCGCGCTCGGCGGCATTGTCCGTCCTGCCAGGCCGGGACCCCGAGAGACAACAGGCATAGTGGCAGCCCTGCACGGGTATTCCGCCTGCTGTCTCCGCGGGGACGCGTTGCTCGGTTCGAGGCGGCTGTTCGAGTGCTATCGGTCGGCTCGTCGTGTCGGCAGGGTCAACGGCGCCGCCGAGGTGACAGTGCGTGTGCCGGTGGGTGTTTCGAGGGTGATCGGATCACCGGCGGTCACTTCGACAGTGGAGATTTCGGGTTGGATCCGCAGGGTGAGGGTGCTGCCTCGGATGGAGAGGTGCCTGATGGTGAGACCGTCCGGGAATCCGCTGGGCAGCATGGGGTCCAGGCGTGGGCCGGTGTCGGTCCAGCGTAATCCGGAGGGGGCGTACAGCATTGCTTGCAGGAATCCCGCTGCGCCGGTGACGAAGACCCACGCGGGTTGTCCGATGGTGTTGGCGCCGGAGCGGTCCCCGCGCGCCTCGGATTGGAAGTAGTAGGGCTCGCGGACATACGGCTGGACAGACCGGTCGAGGAATTCCTGAGTGCGGCCCGGATCAAATTGTGCGGCGATGATGGCTCCGATGCTGTTGCTCATGTTCGGGCCGTCGGGATCGGTGCGGTCGAAGTAATAGCGGTAGGTGTCGACCGCCGAGTATCCCGGTGCGGTGTAGGAGAACGGGTAGCTCAGCAGCACGGTGTCGGCTTGTTTGATCGGTGTGCCTTGATATCCGAGGTATTCCGCGGGAACGCCGGGAGCGATGTCGGGAGGCATGGCCATGTTCGCTGCGATGTCGGCCCAGCGCGGGTCCACGGGAAGCCCGGACAGTTGTGCGGCAGCAGCGGCAGTACGCATGGTGTTGACCACACCGGCGTTCGTGACGGCATTGTCGATGGAGACGGCGACATACTCGTCGGGCCCGCCGACCGGTGCGTAATGGTAGCGACCGTCGGGCAGTTTCGGGCCGACGCGCACGGTGAGGTAGTCGGCGATCGCGGTGATCACCGGCGCGCCACCGGTGCACAGCCATGCCAGATCCGCGGTGGCCAGGTAGTACTGCCATTGGGCGAGCACGATGTCGTTGGCCAGATGTTCTTCGCTCAGCCCGCACACCACCGGGCTCCCGCAGCGCTGTGCGGGACCATCGTTCCACGGATACACCGCACCGGGCAGCCCGTACGCGTGTGCGTTGGCGCGGGCCTGCGGTAGCGCGGCGACCCGGAAGTCGACAATGGTGCGCGCCAACGCCGGGTAGAGCGCAAGCAGCATGGGAAAGACGAAGGTGTCGGCGTCCCAGAAGGTCATGCCCGCGTAATCGGTGGAGGACAGGCCCGCCGGTTGCACCGACCAGTGTTGGCCTTCGCGCACGCTGGACAACACCGAGTACAGCGAGGCCCGGAGCCACAAGCGGTAATCCTCGCGTCCGGGAACCTCGATCGCGGGCTGCCACAGGGTGTTCCATGCGGCGACATGATCGGCGTGCTCGGTCGCGTAGCCGCGTTCGAGGCCGCGCTGGGATGCCGCGGTGGCGATCGCCCGAGGGTCGGGGCCGTCGTCGGAGGAGGCGATGCCGACGTACTTGGTGAAGGTGTAGGGGTGACCGGCGGTCATCGAGGCGGTGAACCCCAGTCCGGCGGTGTTGGCCGCCGCCGGGATCGAGGTGGCAATCAGGTTGTCGGGGGTGTCGATAGTGGAGACCAGATAGGCTGTGCTGTCGGTGTTTTCGGCGCGCACGCCAACGGTGCTCTGTTTGCTCGCGGCGTCGCTCGAGGCCGTGACCGGGGTGACTCGGCGGGCTGCGGCGCCGTCGATGAGATCGGTGATGTCGAGCCGCCCGGAGTAGTGCGGGGTGACGGTGAGCTGTTGAATCGCCAGGTTCGGTTCGGACCGGGAGATGAAGGTCTCGAACTCCAGATCCACGTGGTGCTCGGGGCTCGGCGACCAGGTCGCCTTGGTGGTGGCGGTCGCGTCGCGGTAGTTCAGACGCTGACTATAGGTGCCGACCGTCGCCGGATCGACATCTGCTCGATAGGTATTCCCGTCGGCGGCCACGGTCAGCCCCGACCACGCCGGCAGCGCCGCCAATGCCTGGGTGGCTTGCAAGGAGGGGGCATCCGCGTAGAACCCGGCCAGATAGGTGCCCGTGTAGCGCGGCTCCTGCAATGGATACGAGGTGACGACTCCCTCGCCGTAGCCTTGGTACCCGGCCCCGCTGGGTGGGATCATCGCACCGATGCGGCCGTTGCCCAGAAACGGCGCCGCACGGAAATCGTTCGGAGAGAATACCTCCGCCATCGCCGACCACCCCTCGGAACCATCGGCCGTTTCGGCGCACACTCGCCCGGAGAGCATCGTCGAGGCGAGTGCCGCACACATGAGCGCGGCTGTCGCGGCCCGGCCCGGCCGCATACGCCCCCGCCGGGCCGAGGCAGACCGAGCCGTCGGCACTGTCTTCACGCTCACGGCCATGAACCATCCTTGTCTCGGGATTGTTTCGTGAACCTTGTGTCCAGCGGGAGTGCCGAAACCCTGCGATTCCCGAGAGGACCAGCGACGCGACCACCATACCCAGCGGTCGGACGGTAGCGGCGCTGCGGCGCACCATCCCGCGTTCGCATGGAAGCGACAGTTCGGTCCGCTCCGACTGTGCTACCGGATAGTGCTGTCGCAGATCTGATCTCGCCGAGTACGGAGCTCGTGCAAACGAGGATCCGGCGGACGGGCTGGCGCGGTGCGGAATTGGGGGCGGAGAACTGAAGTCGACCTGCGGTGTCCAGTTGCGCCCCGAGCGGACTTCTTCCGGCCGCGCTGAACCACCGAGGGGTGCGAAGTCGCCGAACCGCCGCGGCGCCGCATGGACCGTCCGCACCATTGACGACCATGACAACGAAGCGGAATCGAAATGCCTCGGCGGCAACGCCCTTGAAGCGCGCGGCCGCGGCCGCGCGGTTGAACATCGCGGTCGGGGACCTGCCGGAACTGGGCTGCGGCTGGACCGTCGGGGAGGTGCTGCGGCTGCGGCGGGAACGGCCCGACTGGCTGATCGATGCGCGACGCAGATTCACGCGGGCGGAGATCGGCGCGCGGTGGCGGTGATCGGCTTATGCTCGGGGTGACTGGCTCGTTCTCGTATCGGGGTCGCTGTGCCGCATGTCGATCCGTTTTCCACGCGCCGCGAAGAGACTCTCGGGTTCGCGGCGGAGCTGGCGGCTGCCGGGTTCGGGGAGCCGGTCGAGGTGGGGCGCGGGGGATTCGGCGTGGTGTACCGCTGTTTTCAGCACGCGCTGGGGCGAACCGTGGCCATCAAGGTACTGACCACGGATCTGGAATCCGACAGTCTGGAACGGTTTGTGCGCGAGCAGCTCGCCATGGGGAAACTGTCGGGGCATCCGAATATCGTGACGGTGTTCGAGGTCGGGTCCACCGACACCGGGCGGCCCTACATCGTGATGCCGTTCCACGCGCACGGGTCGCTCGATACCCGCATACAGCAGGGCGGTCCGGTCGAATGGCCGGAGGTGCTGCATCTCGGGGTGCGGCTGTCGGGGGCGTTGGAGACGGCGCATCGGCGGGGACTGCTGCACCGGGATGTGAAGCCCGGGAACATTCTGCTCACCGAGTACGGGGAGCCGCAGCTCGCCGATTTCGGAATCGCGCGGCTGACAGGCGGATTCGAGACCGCGGCGGGCACGATCACCGGGTCGCCCGCCTACACCGCGCCGGAGGTGCTGCAGGGGCAGACCCCGGATGTCACCGCCGACGTCTACAGCCTGGCGGCGACCCTGTTCTGCGCGGCCACCGGGCACGCGGTGTTCGAACGGCGCAGCGGGGAACAGCTGGTCGCACAGTTCGTGCGGATCACCAGGCATCCGATGCCGGACCTGACCGGGGAGGGCCTGCCCGCCGACCTCACCGGGGCGATCGAGGCGGCCATGTCGCGCGAGCGCTCCCAACGCCCCGGCTCCGCCGCCGAATTCGGTGCGGCGCTGCGGGATATCCAGCAACGGCACGGGCTGCCACCTGACGACATACCGATTCCGGCGCCCGCCGCGGAACCGCCACCGCCGACGGACCGGGCCCGGACCGTCGGTCGCACCACCCCGCCCCAGGCCGGGCGCCGGCGCTCCCGCATCACCACCGCCACGCCGCCGGTCCCGGCCACCCGGCTGCGCCCGCCCACGCTCACCCGGGTCCTGGTGGACCGCCCGCGCCTGCTCGACGCGCTGCGCTCGGGCAGCGACCGCCGGCTCGCGGTCGTCCACGGCCCCACCGGTTTCGGCAAGACCACCCTCGCCGCGCAATGGTGTGCGGCGGTCGCCGCCGCCGGCGGCTCGGTGGCCTGGCTGACCGTCGACAACGACGACGACAATGTGGTGTGGTTCCTCTCCCACCTGATCGAAGCGGTGCGCGCGGTCCGGCCCGCCCTGGCGCGCGAACTGAGCGAACTGCTCGAGGAACACGGCGACGAGGCCGGGCGCTTCGTACTGACCTCGCTCATCAACGACATCGACCAGCGCGGCGAGCCGCTCACCGTGGTCATCGACGACTGGCATCGTGTGAGCGACCCGAATACCCAGGCCGCGCTGCGCTTCCTGATCGAGAGCTGCAGTCCGGTGCTGTGCATGCTGGTGACCAGCCGCCACCAGACCGGGCTGCCCATGAGCTCCATGCGCGCCCGCGACGAGCTGGTGGAAATCGACACCGCCGCATTGCGATTCTCCGCCGGCGAGGCCTATGCCCTGCTGGTCGAGCTGGGCGGGCTGGAACTCGACCGCGATGACGTGGCGGACCTCACCGAATCCACCGGCGGCTGGGTCGCGGCACTGCAACTGGCGGCGCTGTCGCTGCGCGGCAGTGACGATCCCGGGCAGCTGATCGGGCAGCTCACCGGGCGTCACCACGCCATCGGCGAATTCCTCGCCGAGAACGTGCTGGAGGCCCTCGAACCCGGCGTGCTCGACTTCATGGTGGCGACCTCGGTCACCGAACGCACCTGCGGCGAGCTGGCCGCCGCGCTCACCGGCGTGCCCGACGGGCAGGCCCTGCTGGAACGGATCGAGCAGCAGGACCTATTCCTGCGCCGGGTCGACGGCGGCCCGTGGTTCCGCTACCACCAGCTGTTCCAGGACTTCCTACGGCAGCGGCTCGAACACGATCGGCCCGCGGAGATCGACCGCCTGCATCGTGCGGCCTCGGAATGGTTCGCCGGGCACCGGCACGTGAGCGAGGCGGTCGACCACGCCCTGCTGACCGGTGACGAGCAGCGCGCGGTCGAAATCGTGGAGCGCGACGGCATGTCGCTGCTCGAATACGGCCAGATGGCCAGCCTCATCGGCCTGGTGAACAAGCTGCCGCCGGCCGTCATCGAATCCCATCCGCGGCTGCAACTGGATCTGGCGTGGGCGAACATCCTGCTGCACCGGGCCGGTCCGGCCGAACGCGCGCTGTCCCTGGCGGAACAGACGCTCGAGCGCGGCGGTCTCGACCCGCGGACCACGACCCGGCTGCGCTCCGAAGCGGGTGTGGTGCACGCGGTGGTGACGGTCCGCGCGGATGTGCTGACCGGCGTGGAGGATTGGCTCGCACCGTGTTTCGCGATGGCCGACGAACTCTCACCGTATGTGGTGGCCATCGGCGCCAACTGCGCGAGTTTCGCCGCGGGTTACCGCTACGACTTCGAGGAGGCGATCCGCATCCAGGAGTGGTCGGCCCCGTACATGCGCCGGAACAAGGGCTACTACAACAATGTTCACGGCCTGTGCTTTCTGGGTCTGGCCGCCAGCCTGCAACTCGACATCCCGCGCGCCGAGGAGTACTTCCGCAGCGCCCTGAAGATCGCCAAGCAATCCGGCGGCAGCCACTCCTACGGAGCCCGCCTGGCCGGATCGCTGCTCGGTGAACTGCTCTACGAGCGTGGCGAGGTCGCCGAGGCGGAGCGCCTGCTCGACGAGGGCTACAAACTCGGCGCCGACGCCGGTGTCGTCGACTTCAAACTGGCCCGCTACGTGGTCGGCGCCCGGGTGAAGGCGCTGCGCGGCGACCGCGCCGCCGCCATCCGCCGCCTGAACGAGGGTGCGCGCGTGGCCGATTCGATGTCGCTTCCCCGGCTGCGCGCCGAGGTCGAGAACGAGCGGCTGCGCCTGGGCCTGCCGCCGCACCCCGACTTCGGCCCGCTCGCGGTGGTCGACCACGCCCACCGCCGCACCCCGATCGACCCCATCGACGAATTCACCGTCCTGTACGAGGAATTCACCGCCATCCGCCTGCTGCTGGCCGAATCCGCCACCGAGTCCCGGGAACTGGCCCGCGCCTGGGCCCAGGAATGGGTCGACGAGCTCGAAGCCGTCCGCCGCCCCCGCGAACTCCTGAAGGCCCGCCGCCTGCTGGTCGCGTGCCTCGCCGCCACCGGCCGCACCGACGCCGCCAAGACCCTGCTCGCCACCGTCACCGCCCAGTGCGCCGAACACGGCTCGGTGCGCTACATCCTCGACGGCGGCCCGCACGTCGTCGCCACCCTCGCCGCCCTCGCCGCCGACCAGGCCGCGGGCCGCTGGCGCCCCGACTGGCCCGAGGTCCCACCCGCCTTCCTCCGCGCCCTGACGGAAGCCGATGCCGCCCAGACGATCTAGAGTGAACCCGCCGGATGTGGAGCTAGGCAGGGATTTACGGGTGTGACTGAACCTCTACACGAGGCCCACGAGCGGGCCAGCTGGGCCGAGTTGTTCTTCGATCTGGTGCTGGTGTTCGCGGTGACGCAGGCCGCGCACGTGGCGGTGACGGGGCAGAGCTGGGGCGCGGTCGGGCAGACGGTGCTGCTGCTGGGCATCATGTGGTGGTCGTGGGTGGGGACCACGCTGGCCGTGCACGGGGTGGAGGATTCCAACCAGCAGCGGCTATTCCTGTTCGCCTGCGGATTGTGCATGTTCGTCATCGCGATCACCGCGCCACACGCGTTCACCGGGCACGCGCAACCGCTGCTGCTGGCCGGCGCGCACCTGGCACTGCGGCTGCTGCTGTGGGGCGAGATGCAGCACAAGCGGGCATTCTCGTCGGCGGGGACCTTCGGGAACTGGCTCAATCCGTTCACGGTGACCCTGGCGGCGGCGGTGCTCCTGGTGGCGGCCGCACTCGCGCCCGCGGGCGGAATGCGCAACGGGCTCTGGATCATCGCGGTGGCGCTGGCCTTCGGCGGTCCGGCGCTGCTGGCGCGCCGCCTGGAGAAGGTCCAGTTCGGTGCGACCCATCTGCCCGAACGCTTCGCCACCTTCGTCATCATCGCGCTCGGCGAGACCGTCGCCTCGGTGGGTTCCCAAGCGGCGGAAGCACACCTGGGTGTGGCGGCCTGGATCGCGGTGGTGCTGATCTTCGTGCTCGGCTGCGGCCTGTGGTGGCTGTACTTCGCCTACGGCTTCGCCGCGGTCGAGCATTCGCTGCGCACCAACCAGGTGCGCGGCACGGTCGTGCGGGATGTGCTCAGCTACGGGCACCTGCTGCTGGTGATCGGCCTGGTGCTGGTGGCGGTGGGCGCGCGGACCATGGTCGAGCATCCGACCGCGGTGGCGCATGGCGTGACCGGATATCTGCTGCCGCTGGGCGCCACCCTCTACGTGACCACCTTCCTGTTCACCCGCTGGCGCATGTTCGGCGCGGCCACCCTCGGCCGGTTCGTCACCGCGCTGGCGCTGGCGGTCCTGACCGCCGCCGCGCCGCTGCTGCCGCAGATCGCGACGCTGGCCGCGGCGACCGCGATCCTGGCCGGCCTCAACGCCTTCGAGTACTGGTTGGTGTCGACGGGACGGCCGCTGCTGCTCATGCGCCGCTCCCGGGCGAGCTAGCCGACCGGCACGATGGTGGCGTCGATGGTGTGGATGAGACCGTCACTGATCGCGAAGGTTTCGGTGATGTCCACCGTCACCAGCCGCACCCCCGCGACGCCGGAATCCAGCAGATACCGTGCCGTCACCACACCGTCCGCCTCGGTCAGGCGCAGATTGTAGAAGCGCTGCACGAGCGAATACTGCGGCCCGTGCTCGAGGTCGTAGGTGAGCTGCGACCCCGAGAAGCCGGTCTGCAGGCCCGCTTCGACCCGCGTCGCGTCCGGCGCGAACGGCACCGCCGACGCGTCGTGGCTGATCAGCGCGTCGAGATAGGCGAGCGCGATGGCGGTGTCGCGGGTGTGCATGGGTGCCGCGCCCGCGCTTGCGGAGGCGACACCGAACGCGACCGCCGCGCTCGCCGTCAACACTGCAACATGTCTCATTTTCATCCGCTGATGCTGGCTCGAGAGGCGATGCCGCGCAAGCGTTTCCAGCCTTCTGTCAGGCGCTCTCCCAGGCCCGGCCGGACGGGTTCCGCGCCGAGCCAGTCGGCAATATCGCTGATCACCGCCGGATCGACATGCTGCGGTCGCAGGTAGCCGCTGTGTGTGGATGGTCCGGTACCGGAGCAGAGCATGTGGTCGACCGGCTGAATCAGCCTCCGACCGCGGCGAGCCGGCGGAGCAGGTAGGCGCGCTCGGCCTCGTTCGCGGTGAGATCGAGCGCGGCCCGATATTCGCGTGCCGCGGCATCATTGCGGCCCGAGCGGCGCAGCAGATCGGCGCGCGGCGGCGACCAGGCGGGCCGGGTCGGAGCCGGGTGCGGCGGCCACCGTGTCGAGTAATTCGAGCCCGGCGTCGGGGCCGGAGCGCATGCCGACGGCAATGGCGCGATTCAAAGCGACCGTGGGGGAGGGATTCGGAGCATCAGCGCGTCGTACAGCTCGGCTGCGGAGGATCCGGTGAGCCGAGTGCGCTGATTCGCGCCGGCCATGGCCGGTCACCGGCCTGTCCGAGTGCTCACACTGTGCTGCTATTGCAGTTTTTGCGCAATAACTTGGAGGGGTGGCTTCCGAAGAGCAGACCGAACTCGACTACCGATTCACCCTCGCGAACGAACGCACCTTCCTGGCCTGGATCCGCACCGCGCTGGGCCTGCTCGCGGGCGGTGTCGCCGTCCACACGCTGGTCGAAGGCTTCCATATCCACGGCGTGCGCGCGGCCATCGCCATGTCGGCCATCGTGCTGGCGGTGGTGCTCGCGGTCGGGGCGTACGCGCAGTGGCGCAAGGTGGAACGGGCCATGCGGGCGGGCGAACGGCTGCCGGGCAATGCGCTGATCCCGGTACTCGCGGCCGGTGTCGCGCTGATCTCCGCGATCGCCGTGGTCGGCGTGCTCAGCCTGTGAGCACGCCGGCGATCGCCCGCGATCCCGGACTGGCGACCGAGCGCACCGCGCTGGCCTGGCGGCGCACCGCCATCTCCGCCATCGCCAATGCCGCACTGTTCACGAAGGTGGCCGCCGAGGGCGGGATCGACTGGCGGCCGACCGGCCTGCTGCCGTTGAGCGCGGCCGTGGTCATGATGCTGGTGGCGGCAATCGCCATGGCGCGCAGCCGAAGTCTGCACCGCGGCGCGCATCGCGGCACCGGACCGCTGCTGCTCCTGGTGCTCGCGGGTGTGGCGGCGGTGGGGCTCGCCGCGATGGCGATGGTCCTCGCGCACTGGGCCTGACGGGATTCCGCCCGCCGCATGGTATCCATCCTGCTCACCGGCCCGGAATGTGCGAATCGCGGGTGGGGGACGCGGCCGCCGACCTCCCGGCTCGATAGCGTGATGATTGCTAATCTGGCGCCATGAGTGCTGGTCAGCGGCTGGACGGATCTCGGTCCACCGGATCCCGATGAGGGTCCGGGGCGGCCGCGACGCCATCGAGGCGGGCACCGCGTTCCTGGCGGCGCTCGTCGCCGGGCTGGCGCTCATGCTGCCCATTGACTTCGCGTGGACCTCCCGCAGTTCGGCGCTGCATCTTGATCTGCTGGTCTTCAGTCTGCCGCAGGCGATTGCCGCGGGGGCGCTGGTCGCGATCGTGACCGCCGTGCTGTCGACCGCGCTGGGCGGGCAGAGCCTGCGCTGGGGTGTGGCGCTGGGCGGGGCGGCGCTGCTGTTCGTCAATCACCTGCTGGGGGGCCACGCCGTGCTCGGCACCTCGCTGGCCACCCTGAACTTCCTGGATTCCATTGCCGGCGGGCTCATTCTCGGCGGTTCGGGGGCCGGGGTGCTGTCCCGCTCCCGCGTCGAATCCCGGTATACCTGGGCGGCGTCGGCGTGGCTGCTGGGCGCGCTCGGCAGCGTGGTCGCCCAGGATCTCCTCCCGGAATCCAAGTCCAAGGTGGTCGATCCGCACTTCCCGCAGAATTGGCCCGCGCTCGGCGCGCCCCCGCTGTGGCTGATCGCGCTGGCCCTGCTCGTCATCGGACTCCGGTTCCTGCGCGAGCCGGGCGCGCATCCGGTGGAAGCACATTCGATCCAGCTGCCCATCGTCCCGATCATCGCGGGCGCCTTCATGATCGGCGTCGACCTGGTCGGGTCCGGTGTGCTGGCCCGCCACGGCGACAGCCCGCTCGTGATCGCGGTGACGTGCGCGGCCACGGCGGCCGGGGCCCTGCTCACCGCGCTCATGCTGCCCAAGCGGGACGGCGTCCAGGTGTTGCTCGCGGTGGCGCTGGCCGGGACGGGCAGCGCCGTCCTCGTGACCAGCATTCCGGGATGGTCGATCTGGGGTCTCCTGGTGCTGGTCGCCGGCGGGCTGGTGGTGGGTATCCGCTGGCCCGGTGCGCGGGCCGCCGCGGTCGGCATCATCGGCCTGTCCGTCTACGCGGTGCTGACGGTCGTGGCCGGGCATCCCGTCGTCCTCACCGTGCTCGGGCACGCGCTGCTCGCCCTGCTGGCGGGTTACTGCTTCGGCGCGGTCACCCCGCGCTACGGCTCCACCCGGGTGCTCGGCATCGCCCTGATCTACGTGCCCTCACCGGTGCTCGCGCTGCGCGACTATGCCCGGCGTGGGCACTGCCTGCTGATCGATCCCGGAAAGCCTTGCACCATAGCCGATTTCACCTCGTACGCACCGGGCTGCGCGGCCCTCGCGATCGCGGTGGGCTGTGCGCTGGGCCTGTGGGCGCTGCTGCGGCGACGGCCCGAACAGGCTCGGATGGCGGCGTCCGCGAGCTGAGCGTCCCGAGCACCCGGGTCGAGCGGCCTGGGTACCGTGGCGGACATGAATTCGCTGTTGCACCGGATATTGGATATCGCGCCGATCTGGGTGTACCTGGTCGTCACCCTGCTGGTGTTCGCCGAGGACGCGATCTTCGTCGGCTTCGTGATCCCCGGTGAGACGGCGGCGGTGCTCGGCGGTGTGGCCGCCAGCCAGGGCCATGTGCTGTTGTGGCTGATGATCCTGCTGGTGGTGGCTGCCGCCATCCTCGGCGACAGCGTCGGCTACGAGATCGGCAAGCACGTGGGTCCGCGGCTGCTGCAGGCCTCGATCCTGGACCGGCATCGCGGCCGCCTCGACCGCGCCCAGGACTATCTGGCCCGGCGCGGCGGCTGGGCGGTGTTCCTCGGCCGGTTCACCGCGTTCTTCCGGGCCATGATGCCCGCGCTGGCGGGCACCTCGCGCATGCCCTATCCGCGCTTCCTGCTGTTCAATGCCGCCGGCGGAATCGTCTGGGGCACCACGTTCGTGGTGCTCGGCTTCGTGGCCGGGCAGTCCTACGAGGCGGTGGCCAAGACGGTCGGCCGGGACCTGGCCATCGGTGTCGTCGTCATCGTCGTACTCGCGCTGATCGTGTGGAAGCTGCGCGAACGTCGCCGTGAGCGGGCCTTCGAGACCGAGTACGAGGCGACCCACCAGGGTCTGATGACGCCCGAAACCGATTGAGCCCAACCGGTTTCGGGCGTCGCCCGGCTCAGACCGCAGCCAGTTCGCGCTGCGGCTGTCGTAGGCCTGCCGCTGACCCGTCGCCGCGGCGGCGGAACTCTGGCCACCGCCGGGCGCGCCTACATCGAATACGCGGAGCGGGAGCGCGGCCTGTTCCATCGACCATGCCGTCGCCACCGTGCTGCGCGGCTTCGCCACTGGTCCGCGTGCCGAGCCGTATCGCTCGACCGACCCGCACATCGCGCTGCCCGCCTGATTCCGACGACTCGCCGCGCGAATTGTCCTGTGTTCACCGCCATGTCGCGAGTCCGTAAGCTTGCGGCGTTTTGATGACCGCGCAAACGGACTCACGGTGACAAGGTTTTCTCGATGCTGAATCCCCTCGGCACGGTGCCCCGCACGGGCATTCCGGCACAGCTCGCCGCACAGATGACGATGGACGAGCAATACGACTGGCACCGTTCGTATTTGAAACGGCATCGCGTGAGCCGGCGCACCTTCCTGCGAGGCAGCGCGGCCATCGCCGCCGGACTCGGCTCCGCCTTCGGCGGCCGCGGCGTCGCCTACGCCGACGACGCCCCGCTGACCGTCGGCGGCCGCCGCGTCGGGTACGGCACGGACGCGGCCAGCCAGCTGCGCTTCTCCGCCCAGCTGTCGCGAAACCCGGGCTCCACCAAGGTCTTCCTCGACCACGGCCCGACCCCCGCGCTCGGCGGCACCCTCGAGGCCGAGGTCCGCAACCTGGTCACCCAGCTCCCGCGCACCGACGGGGGAGTGTTGTCGGCCGAACAGTTCTACGTCCACGCCCCCGTCGACGGACTGCCCGGCCGCCTGCCGCACTTCTACCGCTGGCGCACCGCCGACGGCTACAGCAGCGACGTGCTCTCCGCGAACACCGCCATGCCGAGCTCACGCGCCGCACTGCTGCCGTTCCGCTTCACCATGATGGGCGACCAGGGCGTCGACGACACCCCGGCACTGCCCGCGGGCGCCTACCGCAACAAGTACGGCGAGGGCGACGCCCCCAGCTCCCGCAATGCCGAGAACATCCAGCGCCAGATCGTCGCCAGCAACCCGGAATTCCACATTCTGGCCGGCGACATCTGCTACGCCGACACCTCCCACGGCGGCGGCCCGGACTGGTTCGTGCCCAACGGCAAGGCCGACACCGACGCCATCGACGCCTACAACCCGTTCGTGTGGGACACCTACCTGCAGGCCATCGAGAGCAGCGCGGGCCATGTGCCCTGGATGTTCGCCACCGGCAACCACGACATGGAAGCCGTCTACGGCAATCACGGCTACGGCGGCCTGATGGCGCGCATGGACTTTCCGGACAACGGGCCCGCGGGCTGCCCGTCGGTGTACTCGTTCACCTACGGCAATGTGGCGGTGCTGTCGCTGGACGCCAACGAGGTGAGCTGGCAGGTCCGCGCCAACCTCGGCTATTCCGGTGGCGCACAGACCAGTTGGGTGGAATCCAGCCTGGCCGGCTACCGCGCGAACCCGAGCATCGACTTCATCGTCTGCTTCTTCCACGAGTGCGCCTACGCCACCGGCATCGGCGGCGCCAGCGACGGCGGCGTGCGCGGGGCCTGGGCCGACCTGTTCGACAAGTACCGGGTCGATCTGGTGCTGCAGGGCCACAATCACAACTTCGAGCGCACCGACCCGATGCGCGGCGGGCAGCCGACGAAGGCCGCGCCCGACAACTCGATCGTCTACCCCGACACCGACGGCACCGTCTACTACGTGGTCGGCGGAGGCGGCGCGGCGCACGGCACCTTCGCCGCGGGCGACACCTACCGCGGCAACGAGCAGCCCGACACCTTCGTGCCGGAGAGCACCCTGTGGGGCTCCGACGGCAAGGAGGGCAAGGAGGCCGTCGCCTGGTCGCGGGTGCGGTTCAGCCGCTACTCGTTCATTCGCGTGGATGTGCGGCCCGGCGTGTTCTCCAGCGAGATGGACGTGGTCGCGGTCGACGAGCATGGGCGCGAATTCGACACCGTGACCTACCGCCGCCTGGTCTCACGCTAGCCGCGCACCGCCTTCCCGGGAGCCGTGCCGTCCCCCGCGGCGGCACGGCGCATACTGGGTCCCGTGTTACAGACCCGAACACCGCTGCAGTTGAGCAGTGTGGTGATCTCCTGGCGGTGGGACACCTCGACCGTGCTGGTCATCGCGCTCCTGGGGCTCGCGTACGCGGCCTGCTTCCTCAAGGGAAGACAGCGCGGCGAACAGCTTCCGGTGAGCCGGGCCCTCTACTTCGGGCTGGCCGGGCTGGGAGTGTGGCTGTACACCGGCGTCGGCATGATCGGCGTCTACTCCGACACCCTGTTCTGGGTGCGCGCGCTACAGGTGCTCCTGCTGCTCTACCTGGTGCCCTTCGCGCTCGCGGCCGGTGCGCCGTTCACCGTGCTGCGCGCGGCACTGGGCCCGGCGGGCCGGAAACGCCTGGACGCCATGCTCTCCGGCAGTGTCGCCCGGCTGCTCACCCACCCGGCCACCGCCTCGATGCTGATCCTGCTGCTGCCCTGGGCGTTGTTCCTCTCGCCCTGGTACGAGTCGGTGCTGCGGCACGGGGGCGTCGACGCGGTCACCCGAATCATCGTGGTGGCCATCGGGTTCCTGTACTTCTATTCGCGCCTGCAGATCGATCCGGTGCCCAAGCACTTCACGCAGGGGCTGTCGCTGCTCATCACCATCGCGGAGTCCCTGGCCGACGGCATCCTCGGCATCGTGCTGTGGCTGGGGCCGCTGGTCGCCGCCGGCTACTACGGTTCGCTCGGCCGCACCTGGGGTCCGGACGCGCGCCTGGACCAGACCATCGGCGCGGGCATCCTGTGGCTGCTCGGCGATTTCCTCGGGCTGATCTACTCGCTGGTCGTCATGCGGGCTTTCGCCGCCGACGAGAAGCGCCGGGCCCGGGAGATCGATGCCGAGCTGGATGCCGCCGAGGCGGCGCGGACGCGGCGGAAGGCGGTGTCGCGCACCGCGACCCGGGACGGGGAGGCCGACGACGAGCCGGTGTCCACCGGACTGTGGTGGGAGAACGACCCGCAGCTGCGCGAGCGCTTCCGCCGCTGATCCACTGAAAAGTGATCTGGCTCACCATGTTTGGGAGTCAGTGACATCGGCTATCGATACACGCTCTTGGCTATCGCTCAGCGCCGGCTGCCCGCTGAGCTACACCCTCGCCGACCTCGAGTACTCGATCGACGTGGCCGTCGACGGCCTGAGCGGTGCTGACCCCAGCAAGGATCCGGCCTCGGTCGGCTCGCGAAGAAAGGCCCGCCTCGACCGCTCTGGAAGGGGGTGTGAGGCGGGCCTCTTTATGTGCCGAAAGGTTGCCTGGGTCACTCGCAACGGGTTCAGCGAACGCCGTCTTTACGCAAAACATACTTTAAGGAGTGTCTTCGCTACGGTTTGGCAACAAGTAGGCAACATTTGCTGACTTATCTTGATTCGGGTGCTCGATGAGGACCTCGCTCCCAGGAGGGAAGCGCCCGATCAAGAAAGCGACGAGAAGTATGCGTTACACGAAGTTTGCCGCGACCTCGGCCCTGG